>DASTRG010000106.1:0-17270 GCA_035761325.1 Rhizomicrobium sp.
GGGCCGCTCCTGCATCCTGAAAAGCTATCGCGCGCGGCCCGGCACCATGCAGCTTCTCTGGAAGGGGCTGATGGCCTATGTGGCGCGCTTCGACATCGACCTGATGTTCGGCTGCGCCTCCTTCCCCGGCACCGACCCGGAGGAGATGGCGCTGCCACTGTCCTACCTGCACCATTTCCACGCCATGCCCGAGGCGCTGCGGGTGCGCGCGCGGCCCGAACTGTTTGTGGACATGAACCGGCGGGACAAGGCCGCCATCGACGAGCGCGAAGGCATCCGCAGCCTGCCGCCGATGCTCAAGGGCTATGTGCGCGCCGGCTGCTGCATCGGCGAAGGGGCGGTGATCGACCGCCAGTTCGGCACCACCGACGTGTTCATCTATTTCCCGCTCTCGGGCCTGGACGCCCGCTACAAGAGCCGGTTCGGATTGGTCAAATAGCCGATTGCCGCGAATCTGCCGCCCCGCGCGGCGGCGATCCTGGTCAGGCCAGATCGAAAAGCAGCAATTCCGCGTCGGTTCCGGCGCGCACGGCAATCTGCTCCACATCGGTGATGGCGGCACCATCGCCGGCCCTCAGGGCCTGGCCCTCGACATGGACTTCGCCGCGCGCCACCTGCAGCCAGGCGCGGCGGCCGGGCGACAGCAGATGGATCACTTCCACGCCCGCATCCAGCCTGGCCGCCCAGATCTCGGCATCCTGCACCAGGCGCACCTCGTTTTCCTGCGGGTCGGGTCCGGCGATGCGGGCGAAATGGTTCGTCACCGCCGCCGTGTCGATGGCCTTCTGCTCATAGCCGGGAACCAGGCCGTGCTGCGACGGCACGATCCAGATCTGCAGCAGATGGCAGGTCTGGTCCGGGCTGGCATTGAATTCGGCATGGACGATGCCGGTGCCCGCGCTCATGCGCTGGATCTCGCCCGGCCGTATGGTTCCGCCGCCGCCGGTCGAATCCTTGTGCGCGATCGCGCCGCCAAGGATGTAGGTGACGATCTCCATGTCGCGGTGCGGATGCGGCGGAAAACCGGCGCCGCCGGCGATCCAGTCCTCGTTGATCACCCTCAGGGGGCCGAAATTCTCGTTGGCCGGGTCGTAGTAATCACCGAACGAAAAGCTGTGACGGGACTGCAGCCAGCCCGTTTTGGTCTGCCCCCGGTCCTCGGACCTGCGAATGGTCATCATTGCGTCACCTGCCGATTGCCGCCCAGCTTATATATGCATCCCGTCAAGGCCGCCGTGTTTCGACGGCGTCCCACACCAGGGCGGCGATGTCGGCGCCGCCGAAGCGGCGCACTTCGTGGATGCCCGTGGGGGAAGTAACGTTGATCTCGGTCATATAGTCGCCGATCACGTCGATTCCGGTGAAGATCAGGCCGCGGCGCTTCAATTCGGGACCGATGGCGGCGCAGATGTCGCGTTCGCGCGGGGTCAGTTCCGTAACCTCGGGGCGGCCGCCGACATGCATGTTGGAGCGCGCCTCGCCCGCGGCGGGAACCCGGTTGATCGCTCCGGCGACCTCGCCGTCCACCAGGATGATGCGCTTGTCGCCCTGGCGCACAGCGGGCAGATAGCGCTGCACGATCACCGGCTCGCGGTAGAAGCGGGTGAACATCTCCATCAGCGAACCGAAATTCTCGTCATCGGGCCGCAGGCGAAAGACGCCGGCGCCGCCATTGCCGTAGAGAGGCTTGATGATGATGTCGCCATGCTGGGCACGGAATTCGCGGATCGCCTCCAGGTCCGACGAGATCAGCGTGGGCGGCATGAGGTCGGGAAACCGGGTGACGAAGAGCTTTTCCGGCGCGTTGCGAACCTCCTTGGGATCGTTGACCACAAGCGTGCGGGGATGGATGCGTTCCAGGATGTGGGTGGCGGTGATGTACGCCATGTCGAAGGGCGGGTCCTGGCGCATCAGGACCACATCGGCCGCCGACAGGTCATAGACGAAAGGCGTGCCCAGGGCGAAATGGTCGCCCTTTACCGCGCGCACATTCAGCGGACACACACGGGCGCTGACCTGGCCGTCGCGCAAACTGAGGTCGCGCGGCCCGTAATACAGAAGCGCATGCCCGCGGCGCTGGGCTTCCAGCGCCAAGGCGAAGGTGGAGTCGCCGCCGATGTCGATCTTCTCGATCGGATCCATCTGGATCGCGACGGTCAGCGCCATGATATCCTCACCTGGAAATCCATCTCAAAAACCCGGGCGCCATACATCGCGGTGATGCACCGGCAACGCGCGCGGCGCCACCGCGACGATGTCGAAGCGCATGCCCCGTGTCGCCAGACCGGGCCGCGCGGCCAGATATAGGTTGGCGGCACGGGCAATGCGAGTCCGCTGCGCGTCCAGCACGCTTTCGGCGGCCAGGCGCGCATGGGCGCGCGCCTTGACCTCGATGAAGCAGACCGGGCCGAAGGGCGCGGCGGCCACCAGATCGATTTCGCCCGCATGGGTTTTCACCCGCCGGGCCAGGATGCGATAGCCCTTCAGGCGCAGCCACAGGGCGGCAAGGCTTTCGCCGGCGCGGCCGCGGCGTTCCGCCGCTTCACGATTTCGCATCGTCTTTCAGCCTGAGGGCGCGATTGTAAACCTGCTTGCGGGACAGGCCGGTCAGGGCGGCGATCATCTCGGCGGCGGCCTTGACCGGCATGAAGCCCAGCGCCTGGGCCAGCGCCGCATCGATCAAGGCAAGGTCCGGCGCGGCATCCAGCGGCGGGCCCACCACGATGGTGACTTCGCCCCTGGGCGCGCCGGCCTGTGCGTAATGCGCTGCCAGTTCGCGCAGCGTGCCGCGCCGCACTTCTTCGTGGCGCTTGGTCAGCTCGCGCGCCATCGCCGCGGGGCGGTCGCCCAGCATCTCGGCCATGGCCGACAGGCTTTCGGCCAGCCGCTGGGCCGATTCGAAAAAGATCAGGGTGGCCGGCACCGCCGCCAGTTCACGCAGCGCCGCGGCCCGCTCGCCCGCGCGGGAAGGCAAAAAACCCGCAAACAGGAAACGGTCGGACGGCAGGCCCGACAGGGTCAGCGCGGTCAGCACCGCCGAGGGGCCGGGCACCGCATGGACGGGAAGGCCGGCGGCCAACACCTCGCGCACCAGCTTGTAGCCGGGATCGGAAACCAGGGGTGTGCCGGCGTCGGAGACCAGCACCACCTTCTGGCCTGCCGCCAGACGGGCCAGGAGCCGGGGCCGCATGCCGGCGGCATTGTGGTCGTTATAGGCGACCAGCGGGCGGGAAATTCCATGTATTGCCAATAGCTTGGCGGTGACCCGGGTATCTTCGGCCGCGATCACGGTGGCGCCTTTCAGGACTTCCAGCGCCCGCAGGGAGATATCGCGGGCATTGCCGATAGGCGTGGCAAGAACATGAAGCCCCGGCTGGATCTCGGCCCCCAATCCGCCGTGATTGGCCGCTAGGTCATCGCAAGACGAATCCCGGGATTTACCGGCCTGTTCCAGCGCCTTAAGGTCGCCCGCCCCGGTCTTTGCCGGGGTTTCCGAATCAGGACTATGTGATGATTGGCCCATCGCCTTCCCGTTTCCGTACTGCCCCCCGCCTTCTTGGCATGGCCGCCCTCTGCGCGACAGTACTCCTGGCCCTTTCGGCCTGTGCGACCAAGCCCCCCGCGCCGGTGCGTCCGCCGGTGGTGACCGCGCCGCCCGCGCCTGTCGCCAAGAACCCCCTGGACCATGATGATGCCAGCTTTCTGCGCCTGCCCGGCCTGCCCGACGGCACGCCCGTGCGGGTGGGTGTGATCCTGCCCCTTTCCAGCAGTTCGCCGGCGACGCGGAGCCTGGCCCAGTCGATGCTGAAGGCGGCCGAAATGGCCATGTTCGATTCCAAGAACCGCGCCATCCTGCTGATGGTCGGCGATGAGGGCAATGGCGGCGCCCAGGCCGCCGAGGCGGCGAAGGGCCTTTTGGCGCAGGGCGCCGAGGTGATCGTGGGGCCCCTGTTCGGTGCGTCGGTCGCGGCGGTGGCGCCGGTGACGCGCGACCGCGGCGTGCCGGTGCTGGCCTTCTCGACCGAGCGCAGCGTGGCGGGCAACGGCGCCTATCTGATCAGCTTCCTGCCGGAGAACGAAGTACGACGGGTGGTCAGCTATGCCGCCTCACGCGGGCACGAGAAATTCGCCGCCCTGATTCCGCAGACCGCCTATGGCGATCTGGCACAGAGCGCCTTCCAGAATTCCGTCCAGGCGGTGAAGGGCCAGGTGGTGGACATCGAGCGCTTTGCGCCGCGCAGCGGTGCGGTGATGGCGCCGGCAGGTGCCGTCGCCAAGAGCGGCGCCGACGCGGTGCTGATCGCCCAGGGCGGGCCGCTGGCCAAGGAGATTGCCCCGACCCTGCAGTTCGACGGCATGGGACCGGGCAAGGTGCAGCTGATGGGCACCGGCCTTTGGGATGACGCCTCGCTTCAGAGCGAGCCGACCTTGCAGGGCAGCTGGTACGCCGCGCCATCGCCCAACGCCGATGATGCATTCACCAGCCGCTATCGCGCCACTTTCAATTCGGCGCCGGCCAACCTGGCCAGCCTCGCCTATGACGCGGTGTCGCTGGTGGCGCTGCTGGCGGAGGGCCAGCCCTATCACCGCTTCACCCAGCACGCATTGATGGATCCCAACGGCTTTGCGGGCGTGGACGGCATTTTCCGCTTCAACGCCGACGGCACTTCCGAGCGCGGGCTGGCCGTGCTGGAGATGACGCCGATGGGGCCGGTGGTGGTTTCACCCGCTCCGACCACTTTCCAGGGGAAGAATTCGTAGTTTAACCCCCTCTGTCGCAACTCGGTCTGCCTGCGGCAGACCCATCGTTGCGACATCTCCCCCTTCCTGGTGCTGACGCACCGAAGGGGGAGGATGTTCGTGCGCGCTGTACGAGTGTTCGTTGCCGCAAACACAGGCCCGCCTCCCCCTTATGCGCGCAGCGCACCCAAAGGGGGAGGTGGTTTCAGCGTGCGAAGCCGACCTCTTGGAAGGCGAGCGAAAGCTGAAACCGGAGGGGGTTCAATTTAAAAGTTCCGCGATCACGCGGTTGAGCAGCAGGCGTCCGGCGGGTGTGGCGGCAAGAATATCGCCGTCCAGTTTCAACAAGCCCTGTTCGGCCAGTGCGGCGATGCGGGCCGTGGCGGGCCGCATGCCCCAGCGCCGTTCATAGGCGGCCAGGTCAAGTCCCTCCGAGAGGCGCAGATTCATCAGCAGATGCTCGCGCGCCGCGTCGGCGTCGCTGACGACGGTCATCTCGTCAAAGCCATGACCCTGGCGGCGCACGGTGTCGATCCAGCGTTCGGGCAGGCGGATCGCGGCGGTGGCGATACGGCCGGCCGGCGAGCAGATGCGACCATGCGCGCCGGGGCCGACGCCGGCATAATCACCATAGCGCCAGTAGATCAGGTTGTGGCGGCTTTCCTGGCCCGCGCGCGCATGATTGGAAATCTCATAGGCGGGAAGACCGGCGGCCGCGGTCAGTTCCTGTGTCGTTTCGTAAAGACCGGCGGCGAGATCTTCATCGGGAATCCGCAGCCTTCCCTGTTCGTACAACAGCGCATAGGGCGTCTGCGGCTCGATCGTGAGTTGATAGAGCGACAGGTGTGAGGTGCCCAGGGCCAGCGCCTGTTTCAGCTCGCCGCGCCAGTCCGCCTCGCCCTGGCCGGGGCGGGCATAGATCAGGTCCAGCGAGACGCGGCCAAACCGCTTCATCGCCAGGGCCAGCGCGGCGCGCGCCTCGGCCACGTCATGCAGGCGGCCCAGCGCCTTCAGGTCGGCGTCATTGAGCGCCTGCACGCCCAGCGAGATTCGGTTCACGCCCGCCGCGGCATAGTCGGCAAAGCGCGCGGCATCGGCCGAGGCCGGATTGGCTTCCAGCGTGACTTCAACATCGTTGGCCATCGGCCAGAGGGCGGCGATCTTCTCCAGCACCCGGCCGGCGCTGCGCCCCGCCATCAGCGACGGCGTGCCGCCGCCGAAGAAGACGGTTTCCACGACCGGCCGCTGCGACTGATTTGCCGCCACCCAGTCCAGTTCGGACAGGATGCCATCGACCCAGCCGTCTTCGTCGATGCTGGCGCGGACATGGGAATTGAAATCGCAATAGGGGCACTTGGCGGCGCAGAACGGCCAGTGGACGTAGACGCCGAAGCTCACCGTCAAAGTGACTCCGTGAAGATACCCGAATGCAGCAGCCGCCCGAACGCGATGGCGCGGTGGCTGATGGCATGCTTCACCGCCGGATCGAGCTCGCCGAAGGTCTGGTCCATCGTGTCGGCGATGAAGATGGGGTCATAGCCGAAACCCCTGTCGCCGCGCGGCGGGAACACCACCTTGCCATGCACCGTGCCTTCGAAGGTCTGGTGCTCGCCGTCCGGCAGCGCAACGGTGAGCGCGCAGACAAAGGCCGCCGGGCTGCCGGACAGGTGGCGCCGGCGCAGTTCGTCATGCACACGGTTGATGGCGAGGCGGAAGTCTTTGGTCGGCCCCGCCCAGCGCGCCGAATAGATCCCGGGGGCGCCGTCCAGCGCTTCGACACAGAGGCCCGAATCGTCGGCCAGGGCGGCATGGCCGCCCGCCTTCGCCGCGGCCAGCGCCTTGAGTTCGGCATTGGCGACAAAGCTGGTGCCGGTCTCTTCCGGCTCGGGCAGGTTCAGATCGCCCGCGCTGACCGCATGAATACCGTGCGGGCCCAGAAGGGCGTGAATTTCGCGCACCTTGCCGGAATTGTGGCTGGCCACGATCAGGGTGGACCCGCGCGGCAGCCGGATGGTCATGCCAGGACCTGCTTCTGCAGTTCGACCAGCGCGCCGATGCCCTTGCGCGCCAGGCGTAAAAGCGCGGTCAACTGGTCTTCGGTGAAGGGCGCGCCTTCCGCCGTGCCCTGGATCTCCACCAGGCCGCCGGCGCCGGTCAGGACGAAATTGGCGTCGGTCTCGGCGGTGGAATCCTCGTCATAATTCAGGTCCAGGACGGGCAGGCCGCGCACGATCCCGCACGACACCGCCGCGACGTGATCCCTGATCACCGGTGCGGTCACCATGCCGACCCGCTTCATGAAGGCGACGCACTGGGAAAGCGCCACGAAGCCGCCGGTGATGGCGGCGGTGCGGGTGCCGCCATCGGCCTGCAGCACGTCGCAGTCGATCACGATCTGGCGCTCGCCCAGCGCCGTGAGGTCGCAGACCGCGCGCAGGCTGCGGCCCACCAGCCGCTGGATTTCCTGGGTGCGGCCGCTCTGTTTGCCCGCGGCCGCCTCGCGCCGCATCCGCTCATGGGTGGAGCGGGGCAGCATGCCGTATTCCGCCGTCACCCATCCCTTGCCGGAGCCTTTCAGGAAGGGAGGGGCCTTTTCCTCGAGGCTGGCTGTGACCAGCACATGGGTGTCGCCGAACTTGACCAGGCAGGACCCTTCGGCATGGCGGGAAAAGCCGGGCTGAAGGCTGACGGCGCGCATCGTATCGGGGGCGCGGCCATCGGGACGGGCGGTGACGGGCAATTCGGCGGAATTGATTGAAGGGGGCATGTCGCCTCTTATATGGGAGAAGTCTGTTATCCTTGGGCGCGTTTCCTAGCGGCTTCTGCCGCCGGAAGTCCATCGCCAGAAGAAAACACGGGAAAGTCAAAGCGTTGAGCCTGGAATCGCGATCCTCTCTGTATGTTCCTCCGATGCTGGGGGAACGGCCGCGCGAGGTCTTCCGCCATCTGGTGGAAGCCTTCCTGGCCAGCGGGGAACCCGTGGGCAGCCGGACCCTGTCGCAGCGGCTGCCGCTGACCCTTTCGCCGGCCTCGATCCGCAATGTGATGAGCGACCTGGAGGCGATGGGGCTGCTCTATGCTCCGCACACGTCCGCCGGCCGGGTGCCCACCGAAAAGGGCCTGCGCCTGTTCGTGGACGGTCTTCTGGAAGTGGGCGAACTGGCCGACGATGAACGCCGGGCGATCGAGAGCCGCATGTCGGGCACGGGGCGAAACCTGGACGAGGTGATGGGCCTTGCCGCCCAGTCGCTGGCCGGACTGTCGCGCTGCGCCGGGCTGATGGTCACCGCCAAGCAGGATGCGCCCCTCAAGCATGTCGAGTTTGTGGCCGTGGCCCCCGGCAAGGCGCTGGTGATCCTGGTCAGCGAGGACGGCCAGGTGGAAAACCGCGTCATAGATACTCCGCCCGGCCTGCCGGTATCGGCCCTGACCGAGGCAGGCAATTACCTGGGCGCGCGGTTGCGCGGGCGCACCATCGACCTGGCCCGGGCCGAGATCCTGGCCGAGCTGGAAACCGACCGTTCGCTGCTGGACAAGCTGACCGCCAAGGTCGTGGCCGAGGGCATGGCCACCATCGCCGGCCCTGAAAAGGTGCTGGTGGTGCGCGGCGCCTCGCACCTTCTGGAAAATATGGGCGCGCGCGAGGACATCGAGCGCATCCGCACCCTGTTCGACGATATCGAGCGCAAGGCCGATCTGATCCGCCTGCTGGAACTGGCCAAGGACGGTGACGGTGTCAGCATTTTCATCGGGTCGGAAAACCGGCTTTTTTCGCTGTCCGGGTCTTCCATCGTCGCCGCCCCCTATGCCAATGCCCAGGGTCGGATCGTGGGGGTGATCGGGGTGCTGGGGCCCACCCGCCTGAACTACGGGCGCATCATCCCCATGGTCGACCATACCGCCAAAGTCATTGGACGGCTGCTCGCTTAAGGGTTAGGAAACCGCCGCCAAGGATTGAGCCATGACCGACGAAAAGACGACACCGGATGCCGAAAACGGCGAGGCGCCTTTCGCCGCCGAATTCGCCGTGCTGGAAGCCCTGAAGGCCGAGGTGGAAAGCCTGAAGGACCAGCGGCTGCGCGCCCTTGCCGAGGTGGAGAATGTGCGCCGCCGGGCGGAGCGCGAGAAGGCCGAGGCCGGCCAGTATGCAGTGACCAGGTTTGCCCGCGACATGCTGGGCATCGCCGATAATTTCAGCCGCGCGCTGGCGGCCTGTCCGCCGGCGCTGCGCGAAGCCGCCGATCCCCAGATCAAGGCGGTGCTGGACGGCGTGGAGGCCACCGACCGCCAGCTTCTGTCCACCCTGGAGCGCTATGGCGTCAAACCCGTGGACACTTCGGACGGCAGGTTCGATCCCAATCTGCACCAGGCGATCGCCGAAGTGCCCGGGAACGGCAAGCCCGCCGGCACCATCGTCGATGTCGTGCAGACCGGCTTCAAGATCGGCGACCGTCTTCTGCGGCCGGCGATGGTGACCGTGGCGCGCAAGGATGTACCGGCGGACGGCGGCACCGACACCAGGGCCTGAACGTCGAGGAATGAATTTCAGGGACTGACCATCCGAGCATCAATCAGCAGACCTGAACTGGCAGGTCAGGCAGAAGAAGAGGGCAAACCCATGGCTGACCTGAACATCGTCGTTGCCGGCGCTTCGGGGCGCATGGGCCGCACTTTGATCCGCGAGATCGCGCAGGGTTCGGGCATCGCCCTGTGCGGCGCGCTGGAGATGGAAGGCCATCCCAATCTGGGCCTGGATTCGGGAACCCTGGCGGGCATGCAGCCCAACGGCATGAAGCTGACCGCCGATCCCCTGCCGCTGGTGGCGGGCGCCCAGGTCATCGTGGATTTCACCAGGCCCCTGGTATCGGTCATGCTGGCCGAGCTGGCGGCGCAGGCGCGCATCGTCCATGTCATCGGCACCACCGGCTTCGACGAAAAACAGGAGGCGCGCATCGCCGCCGCCGCCCGCCACGCCGTCATCATCAAGAGCGGCAACATGAGCATGGGCGTCAACCTTCTGGCCGCGCTGGTGGAGCGCGCCGCCCGCTCGCTGCCCGGTTACGACATCGAGGTGCTGGAGATGCATCACAGGAACAAGGTGGATGCGCCGTCCGGCACCGCGCTGCTTCTGGGCGAGGCCGCCGCGCGCGGCCGCGAGGTGGCGCTGAGCAAGAACGCGGTGAAGAGCCGCGACGGCCTTACCGGCGCAAGGCCCGAAGGCGCGATCGGGTTCGCCACCCTGCGCGGCGGCACGGTGGTGGGGGAACATTCGGTGATCTTTGCCGGCACGGGCGAGCGCATCACCCTGTCCCATTCCGCCGAGGACCGCTCCATCTTCGCCCACGGCGCGCTGGCGGCGGCACGCTGGGGCCATGGCAGGAAGCCGGGCCTTTACGCCATGGCCGACGTGCTTGGGCTGAATGCCTAAGCCGTTCACCCGCGCCGAGGCGGCGGAGTTCTTTCGCCGGCTGAAGGCCCACACGCCCGAGCCCAGGACCGAGCTTCAGTACGTCAATCCCTATACCCTGCTGGTGGCGGTGGTGCTGTCGGCGCAGGCCACCGACAAGGGCGTGAACAAGGCGACCGCGCCGCTGTTCCAGAAAGTGAAGACGCCCGAAGCGATGATCGCGCTGGGCGAGGAAAAGCTGGCGGACGCGATCAAGACCATCGGCCTTTACAAGGGCAAGGCGAAGAATGTGATCGCCCTGTCGAAAATCCTGGTCGAAAGCCACGGCGGCAAGGTGCCAAAGGACCGCGAGGCGCTGCAGGCGCTGCCGGGTGTGGGCCGCAAGACCGCCAACGTGGTGCTGAACGTGGCCTTCGGCGAGCCCACCATCGCGGTCGACACCCACATCTTCCGCGTCTCCAACCGCACCGGGCTGGCGCCCGGCAAGGACGTGCTCGCCGTGGAACAGGCGCTGGAAAGGATCGTGCCGCAGGAATATCGCCTGCACGCGCACCACTGGCTGATCCTGCACGGGCGCTATACCTGCGTGGCGCGAAGGCCCTTGTGCCCGACCTGCGTGGTGCGCGATCTTTGCCGCTTCAAGGACAAGACCAAAGAACTGCCGGCCGTGAAGCCGACGCTGGCAAGGAAGAAGCGCGGCCCCTAGGACGTCTTCGCCGGTGAAAGTTTCAGGGCGGCCAGGCAGCCCATGTCCGCGCCGCCGCCGGGGGCCTGTGGCAGCGTATCGACGCCGCGCACCACCTTGCCGGTCTCTTTGCCGGCCTGGGCGTCATAAAGGAAGAAAAACGCGCGGCAGGCCGAACCGTCATAGCGCCACAACTCGGCCACGCCATCCTCGCGCACGAAAGCCGGCGCGCCCATCTTCTGGCGCAGCGCCGCGGCGGTCATGCCCAGATAGTCGCGCAACTGGTCCGGCGGCGGTTTGGCCGGAGCCGGCCGGTGCGCCGCCGGGGCCCGCGGCGGAGGGGCGGACGCACAGCCCGCCGCGAACAGCAGCAAACAAAGAACAGGCAGGCGACGGATCATGCGGGAGTCCCGGTTCGCAGTTGCCTGAACAAATGCACCATCAGTGCCGTGCCGAACAAGGGCGCAACCAGGTTGAGAAGCGGAATCATGCTCAGCAGCGCCAGCAGCGTGCCCGCCAGCACGATGGAGGGCCCGAAACGGCGGCGCAGGAGCGCCGCTTCATGCCGGTCCACATGGCGAAGCGCCACCAGCTCGAAATACTCCCGGCCCAGAAGCCAGCCATTGGCCAGCAGCGTCACCAGTTGCGCCAGCCCCGGCAGCGCCAGATCGAAGGGCAGGAGCACCAGATTGACGCCGATCACCGCGGCCGTCAGCGTCAGCCCTGCCTTCAGCCCCATCCAGAATGGCATGCCCCGCGCGGGAGGATCTGCGGGATAATCGCGTGCCTCGATGCGGGCGGCGATGCCGTCCAGGAACAGGCCGGCGAACAGAGCCGCCACCGGGCCGCCCAGCACGAACAGGCCGAACACCGCCAGGAGAGGCAGCAGCCATTCCAGCGCGCGGTTCACATAAGGCGAGCCCAGGGCGGGAAGGAGCGACAGCGCCCATTCCCCCGCGGCCAGCAGCGCCGCGAACAGCAGCAGGGTCAGTCCGGCGGACTTGAGCAGCGTGCCGGAAAGCCCGCCGTCCACCAGGTTTCGCAGCGCCCGGCCCAAGCTTGCCAGCATCGGCATCCTTTCGTAGGAAGGCCAGCCTACAACCTAACGGTCAGGGATTCATGCCGCAAAGCTACGATGTTGCCGGTCTGGGCAACGCCATTGTCGATGTCATCGCCGCGGTTGACGACCGTTTCCTGCTGACCCATCGCATCGCCAAGGGCGCGATGACCCTGATCGATGAATACCGCGCCATGGAACTGCACAAGGCGCTGGCCGACGCGCGCCAGGCGCTGAGTTTCATGCACGAGGTGGCGGGCGGATCGTGTGCCAACACCATGGCGGGCCTGGCTTCGCTGGGCAGCCGGGGCGTCTATGTAGGCAAGGTGCATGACGACAGGCTGGGCGATGTCTTCACCCGTTCGATGAAGGGACTGGGCGTGACTTTCACCACCCGGCCGGGCGTCACGGGTGCGCCCACAGCCTCGTCGATGATCGCGGTGACGCCCGACGGACAGCGCAGCATGAACACCCATCTGGGCGCCTGCCGCGAACTGGTGCCCGACGATGTGGACGAGGAACAGATCGCCGCGGCGAAAGTCATTTACGTGGAAGGCTATCTGTGGGACGAGGAGAACGCCAAGCAGGCCTCACGCAAGGCGATGAAGGCCGCGAAAAAGGCGGGCGGCCAGGTGGCGCTGACCCTGTCCGATCCATTCTGCGTGGGCCGCTTCCGCGAGGAATTCCTGGACCTGATGCACAACCAGCTCGACATCGTCTTCGCCAACGAGGAGGAAGCCAAGGCGCTGTTCGAGGAAGAGGATTTCAGCAGGGTTGTGGACCATGTCCGCCGCTGGGGCGGGATTTGCGCGCTGACGCGCTCGGCCAAGGGCTGCGTGATCGTCAGGGGCGATGAGATACATGAAATTCCGGCCGCCCCGGTTGCCGAGGTGGTGGACACCACGGGCGCGGGCGACCAGTTCGCGGCCGGGTTTCTCTATGGCCTGACGCGAAAGATGCCGCTGGGCGTTTGCGGCCGGCTGGGCGCGATGGCGGCGGCGGAAGTGATTTCGCACTATGGGGCGCGGCCCGAAGCGTCACTGGAGAAACTGGCGCAGAAGAACGGACTGCTTTAACGCGTAACAGGTCGTGGCCCGCCCGGCCGAAAACAGGCGCGGCATGCGTGACCCCGAATGGCCCACGTAAAGCGGGCCATCACAGTGTGACTATTCCCCGATCACATGCAGCATCACCTCGCGCCGGTGCGGCGCGTCGCGGTGCTCGAACACATAAAGACCCTGCCAGGTGCCCAGCGCGGCGCGGCCGTCCGCGACCGGGATGGCGATGCTGGCCTGGGTCAGCGCGGCGCGGATATGCGAGGGCATGTCGTCCGGTCCTTCGGCGGTGTGGCGGAAGGGCGGGCCGCTGGTGGCCAGATGGGCGAAGAAATCCGCCAGGTCCTTCTGCACATCGGGATCGGCGTTTTCCTGAATGACAAGCGAGGCCGAGGTGTGACGGATGAAACAGGTGAGAAGCCCGTCGCGCACGCCGCTGCCGCGCAGGAAGCGGACAAGCGCGTCGGTGATCTCATAAAGGCCCGGTCCGTTCGTGGAGACGGACATGGTGTGGTGCGCCTGCTTCACCGCTGCTTCCTGAGATAGATGTACAGCGCGCCGTCACCGCCGTGACGGACATGGGCGGGCTGCATATGCGCTATCAACGCGGACGCTTCGGGCTGGTTCAGCCAGCGCGGCACCATCTGTTTCAGCACGCCGTGCGGCGACATCATCCAGCTGGCGCTTTCGTCTTTTCGCGGATTGCCTTTGCCGGTGACCACCAGGACCAGGCGAAGCCCGCGATCCCGCGCACCCTGCAGGAAGGCGTGCAGCGCCCGATGCGCCACCATCTCGGTCATGCCATGCAGGTCGATGCGCGCTTCCGGTTCCAGAAGACCGCGCCGCAACCGTTCCTGGGTGCCGCCGTTGATGCCGCTGGGGCCCGACGCCTGGGTTTTGCGCCGGGCCGCCGTCTTGGCCGGCGTGGCGCGCAGGGGGCGCTTTTCCGTGAAGTTCCGTTCGAACTCGCGCCGTTCTTCGTCGCTGGTGACGCGCTTCGTCATTGCGCGCTTCCGTAACGGGCGCCGATGCGGGCGGCCAGCGCGTTGGGCAAGAGCACGAACAGCCGGCCCGGCGCCTTCATCGCGCCGGCGCGCCGCTCCGCTTCCGGGCCGAAACCGAAAAAGATGTCACCGCGCACCGGTCCGCGAATGGCCCCGCCGACATCCTGGGCGACAAGAATCGCATGCACGGGATCAGGCCCGTCCGCCGCCACAAAGAACGGCGCGCCCAGCGCGTTCAGGCGCGGATCGACGGCAAGGCTTGCCAGCGGCGTCAGGGCCGCGCCCAGCGCGCCTTGCGGGCCCAATGCCGTGTCGTCCAGCGGCGCCTGCCTGAAAAAGATGTAGCTTTTGTTGGATTGCATGACCGCGTCCGCCTTTTCGGGATGGGCGGCGAGCCAGGCGCGGATCGATTGCAGCGAAACATTTTCGCGCGTCAGTTCGCCGTCCGCGATCAGCACACGGCCGATGGCGCTGTAGGGCCGGCCATTCTCGCCCGCATAGGCGATGCGCACGCCGGTGCCGTCATCAAGCAGCGCACGGCCCGAGCCCTGGATCTGCAGGAAGAAGAACGCGACGGGATCGTCGGTCCACAGCAGCACCGGCGCATTGGCGATGCCGTCCCGGTCGATGGCGGCGCGGTCGGGATAGGGCACCAGCGCGTGACCCGACACGCGGCCGGAAATGTGCTCGCCCTTCAGTTTGGGAATGAACTGACCCAAATCCGCGCGCACCAGGTCGGCGGGAAGGCCGTAGACCGGCGTCTGAAAGGGCCCGTGACGGGTGCGGCTGGCCT
This sequence comes from Rhizomicrobium sp., assembly GCA_035761325.1. Lineage (GTDB taxonomy): Bacteria > Pseudomonadota > Alphaproteobacteria > Micropepsales > Micropepsaceae > Rhizomicrobium. The sequence continues at coordinate 14,742 of DASTRG010000106.1, forward strand.
TGATCTGCGGCTCGTAATAGCCGGTGAACAGGCCATCGCCGCCCAGCACTTCATAGGGCGTGAAGTTGGCGGCGAAGAAATCGGCACCGCCCTGTTGCGCCGCCGTGCAGGCGTCGCGCCAGTCGCCTACCGTGCCGGCATACCCGGCGCCGCCCAGGGGCGTGTCATCGGCGCGCCTCATCAACACCGCGCAGCCGCGCCGGAAGGATGCCAGCGCGGCGGCATTATCGCCGCCAAAGCCGGGCAGGGCGGCGTAGTCCAGGCGCACCAGTCGCAGCGCGGGCGGTGGTTGCCGCTCGGGCGCGGCACAGCCCGCCAGTATCAGCAGCAGAAGAAGAAGGACGGGCGCCGGCTGACGGCAACGGATCATTCGGGCAGTTCACCCGAGGTGGCGACCAGGGTCCAGTTGGGATCGGCGCTGTCCAGGTCGCGTGAGAAGGTCCACACGTCGCTGACATCCTCGGGCCCGTCCTTTCCGGTGAACTCGGCCCGGAACGCCACGGTGATCTCCGCATGGCGGCCGGCCAGCGAGGCGCCCACGATGCGCGCATCATGCAGCGTGTTGAAGGCGGCGGGCGCGGCCTCTCCGCGCGCGGCGATGGCGTTTTCGAAGGCTTCCGCTACCGCGGGCGACAGCAGCGGGGCCAGTGCCGCGCGATCCCCGGCGGCGAAGGCCCTGACGATGCGCCCATAGGCTTCGCGCGCGCCCGACAGGAAGTGAGCGGGATCGAAATTGCGGTCTGCCAGCTGGATCTCGACCAGCCCGCGGGGGGCGGAAGCATCGAGACGCGGCGCTTCCAGGGCGGCCGTGGCGGGCTGGGACGGCGCCTTTTCCGCGGCCGGGGCGGACCGTGCGGTAGGTTCGTGGCCAGTGCGCCGGCCCAGGACCAGAAAAAGCCGGAAACAGACGATCCCGGCCACAAGGGCGACCGCGAACAGGATCAGTGACTGTGAATCCGGCATGACACGAACCTCTGCAAGCCCCCCGCCGCATGACCCTGGTTGATTACCTGTCTGAAACTAACCGTGGGCGGGCCCCTTTAGAAGCCCTTATCTGGGAGTCCCGCGGGAACCGGTGCTGTTTTGCGCGATTGGCGCGGGAGTCCGGTCTGACTTGCTCCCCATGCGCGATCCGTGGTAGCGCGCGGGCCTCACCGCCCGGGCGAGCGCCGGGTTCCCGAAAAACTCCATGAGAAGAACATCATGAGCAGCACCGGCACCGATCCCTTGAACGGCAATGGCGACAGGGCGCCGCACATGCAGATCGTGGCCCAGTTCATCAAGGACCTGTCCTTTGAAAATCCGGGCGCGGCGGCCAACATCACCCAGCGCCCCCAGATCGAGCTGGGCGTGGACCTGAATGCCCGCAAGCTGGACGAGGAGCATTTCGAAGTCGAGCTGAAGGTCCGCGTCGACGCCAAGCACGAAGCCAAGCCTCTGTTCCTTCTGGAAGTTGCCTATGCCGGCATCATGCGGTTGCAGAACATCCCCGATACCGCCACCCAGCAGGCGATCCTGCTGATCCAGGCGCCGCACCTTCTGTTTCCCTTCGTGCGCCGGATCGTGGCCGATGTGGTGCGCGACGGCGGCATGCCGCCCCTGATGATCGAGCCGATCGATTTCGTCGCGCTCTACCAGGCGCGGCTGGCCCAGGCCAACGTCGAGCCCGCAGGCACCGCCTGATCCGGCGCCGGGCCCGGCTTCTCAGATTTTCCACAGCGCCTTGTCGCCCAGTTCGCGGGCGACGAAGGCGGCATGCAATTCCATCTCGATTTCCGTGAGAAGCGGGGAAAGCCTTTGCGGCCGTTGGCGCGCGGGCTTGGGGCCTTGCGCCGTGGCGGCGGCGGCTTCCACCGGCGCCAGCATCAGGCCGCGCTGGCGGCCTCCGATCAACTCCAGATAGATTTCCGCCGTCAGCTGGGCATCCAGCAGGGCGCCATGCTTGGTGCGCGCCGACAGGTCCACGCCGAAGCGTTTGCACAATTCATCCAGCGAATAGCGGGCGCCGGGGATCTTGCGCTTGGCGATCTCGATCGTGTCGATGGCGCGCGCGAAGGGGATGGTGGCGCGGCTTATCCGCCTCAGCTCGGCATTGATGAACTTGATGTCGAAGGCGGCATTGTGGATCACCAGCGGCGCGTCGCCCAGAAATTCGAGGAATTCGTCCGCTATGTGGGCGAACAGCGCCTTGTCGGCCAGGAATTCGGCGGAAAGGCCATGCACGCGCTGGGACTCTATGGGGATGTCGCGCTCGGGGTTGAGGTAGTATTGCAGCGTGCGGCCGGTGGGGAAGTGGTCTATCAGCTCGACGCAGCCGATCTCGACGATCCTGTGCCCTTCCGCCGGCTCGAAGCCCGTTGTTTCGGTGTCGAAAACTATTTCGCGCATATCTTGTTGCGAATATCTGCCAGGATCATTTTCACCTGTTCGCGGGCGTGTTCCAAGCCCTTGTCGGTCATTACCACATAATGGGCCTGTGCACGTTTTTCGGCGTCGCTCATCTGCCGGGCCAGAAGGGCGGCGAATTTC
>DASTRG010000107.1:0-2463 GCA_035761325.1 Rhizomicrobium sp.
CAACGGAATGCGGTAGCGCTTCGCATAGGTAATCAGCGCGGACAGTTCGGCCGTCTCCCCGCCCCAGGACAGCAGCAGCAGCACGTCGCTGCGCGCAATCGCACCCATGTCGCCGTGCGCCGCCTCGGCGGGATGGACGAAATAGGCCGGCGTTCCGGTGGACGACAGGGTGGCGGCGATCTTGCGCGCGACATGGCCGGACTTTCCCATGCCGCTGACAATCACCCGGCCCTTGGCGGCCAGCAGCAGGCCGATGGCGCGGGTGAAATCGCCATTGAGCGAAGCCGACAGGGTCACCAGCGCCTCGCTGGCAAAATTGAGCACCCGGCGCGCGGCGGCCAGGTCGCTGGCCACGCTCTCAAGCACCGCAGGCTGCACTCTTGCCCTGGGAGAAGCCATTTATCTCTTTGATTTGGTTAACGATTATCCGAATCACCCCACTCTATCCCAGATGGGGGCCGCTGCCCAAGCGAAAATCGTGCCAGTTACGGGGCGGTTTCTCGCGCGATTTGCGGGGCGGCGCAAGCCACACCCGCGGCCGCGCGGCGGCGAATTTGGCCGCCGTTCAGGTCAATGGGCGAAAATATCGGTATCGCCCCAACCGGCCAGGTCGAGCTCGGCGCGCGACGGCAGGAAGTCGAAACAGGCCTGCGCCAGCCGCGTTCGCCCCTCGCGCGCCAGCATGGCATCCAGCGCATCCTTGAGCTGGTGCAGATAGGCGACATCGTTAGCGGCGTAAGCAAGCTGTCTTTCCGACAGCTCCGGGGCGCCCCAGTCGGACGATTGCTGCTCCTTGGACAGGTCGACACCCAACAGCTCGCGCACCAGATCCTTCAGCCCATGCTTGTCGGTATAGGTGCGCACCAGCTTGGAGGCGATCTTGGTGCAATAGAGGGGCTTGCAGTCCACGCCCAGCCAGCGGCGGAACATGGCGATGTCGAAGCGGGCGAAGTGGAACAGCTTCAGCACGCCCGGATCGGCCAGCATCCGCTTGAGGTTGGGCGCGCCATACTGGCCGGCGGCGAACTGCACCATGTGGCAGACACCGTCGCCGCCCGTCATCTGCGCCAGGCACAGCCGGTCGCGGAAGGGATTGAGGCCCAGCGTCTCGGTATCGATGGCCACCACCGGACCAAGGTCCAGTCCGTCGGGCAGATCGTTCCGGTAGAGCTTCATTTTCATGCCGGTTGAATAACCCACTGGCGCTTGATGGGCAAATTGGCCCTTTTTTCTCGCTCACGGCGAGCGCGCTGCGCGCGCCGCCTCCGCGGGGGCGGCTGACTGCTGCCGGGACGCGGTCGCGCCCATTGTCGATAGACGCCGGCGGCTTCCATCCCGGTATGGTGATCTTTCCCGCTCGCGGCAAGCGCGCTGCGCGCTGTCCTGATATAAGGCGGCAAATGGAAGAATTGGCCGAGGCCAGGAATACACGGCAGGCGCGCGGCGGATGGCGGGGCGGGGTCCTGTCGCTGCTGCTGCACGGGCTGATGCTGCTGCTGGCCATCGCCTACCTGACCCACCGGCCGGTCCTGCCGCAGACCGCTTTCCACACCCTGCCGATAGAAATCATCGTCGGCCAGGCCGGCACGCCGGGCCCGTCCACCACCGAGGCCAGTCCGCGCGCATCCCGCGCCCGCGCGCAGCCGCAGGCCGCGCCACGGGAAGAAGGCGTCAGCCCGCAGGGGACAAAGCAGCCGCAGGATGAACTTTCGGCGAAGTTGCGGGCGCTGGCGCAATTGCGCCGGCCTGACGACGCCGGCCTGCCCGATGCGGCCACCAGCAGCGCCGGGGGCGGCCATGGCACCGGCGCGGGCGCCTATACGCTGCGCGATTTCGTGCGCGCCCAGATCCTGCGCCACTGGCTGCCCGACCTGTCACCGGGAAAGACGCGCGACATGCCGGTGACGCTGCGCGTGCGCCTGCTGGCCAGCGGCACCATCGACGATGTGGTGATCTTGGATGCCGCGCGCATGAAGACCGATGCGGCCTTCCATGACATGGCCCTGTCGGCGCGCGACGCGGCGATCCTGGCCTCTCCCCTCGACCTGCCGCCTGGAAAATACCCGAAAGTACAGGATCTGACGATTACTCTCGATCCAAGAGCTGTCTTAAGGTGATCCCCCTCCGGCCTTCGCAACTTTGCTTGATGCGAAGCACTTTGCGCTTCGCATCTTCGCGTTGCTACGGCCACCTCCCCCTTCATGGTGCTAACGCACGGAAGGGGGAGGCGGACCTATGCTCGCGTCGCTACGGTAAATCTCGGGCCAGGCGAAAACCCGTCAGCGTCGAATAGTCGTAATCCTGCGAGGCACCGCTTTCCTGGGCGCCGACGCGCGCGGCGCTGCGGATGAAGATGGGGATGTTGTTCCACGCCCCGCCCCGGATCACATGGCTGATACAGCCCGGCTCGACCCAGGGCCGGCCGTCCGTCGGCGCGCCGGCGTAACTGGGGTGCCAGCAATC
>DASTRG010000108.1:0-7110 GCA_035761325.1 Rhizomicrobium sp.
TGGTGGCGGGCTGGAATGCCGCCCGGGCTGCGGGCGGCTCGGCGCCTGTCATTCTGGAACGGGCACGAGCCTATATCGGGGTGATGATCGACGATCTGGTGACCAAGGGGGTCAGCGAGCCATACCGGATGTTCACCAGCCGGGCCGAGTACCGGTTGACCCTGCGCGCTGATAATGCCGATCAGCGCCTGACCCCGCTGGGGCTGGATGGCGGGATCGTCGGGCCCGAACGCGCTTTGGCCTTTGCGGGGAAGCTGGAACGCCTGTCTGTTTCACGTGAAACAATGGCATCACTGTCCCTTACCCCCAACGAGGCGGCGCGGCGCGGGATTGCCGTGCGCCAGGACGGGGTGCGCCGCACCGCACAGGACCTGCTGGCGCTGACGGAATTCCGAGTTCTTTCAGAGATTTGGCCGCAATTGGGGGCTTTTTCCCCCGACGTGATCGAGCAGTTGGAAATCGACGCCCAGTATGCCGGGTATCTGGACCGCCAGGACGCCGATATCATCGCCTTCCGGCGCGACGAATCCCGCGCCCTGCCAGCCGGATTGGATTATGGGGCCGTGGCGGGCCTTTCGAACGAAATTCGCCAGAAGCTGGAGCGCATCCGGCCAGGCACCCTGGGCCAGGCCTCGCGCATCGAGGGCATGACGCCGGCGGCGCTGATCCTGGTTCTGGCCCACGTCAAAGGGCAGAAGGCCTTAAAGCGCCGTGCGTGAACCCTATGGGCCCAAAGCGTTCGCGGCGCGTCCCGATGTTTCACGTGAAACATTTGCCCGCCTGAAAGCCTATGCCGACCTGTTGTCGGACTGGAACAGGCGCCACAATTTGGTGTCCCGTTCCAGCATGCCCGATCTCTGGCGCCGCCACTTTCTGGACAGCGCCCAGCTGGCCCCGCTTGTCCCTGAAGCCGCCCGGACGCTGGTCGATCTTGGATCGGGCGCCGGGTTTCCCGGCCTTGTCCTGGCGGCGATGCTGGGGGACCGGCTCAAGGTGACCCTGTTCGAAGCCACCACCAAGAAATGCGCCTTCCTCTCGGCGGCGGCGGCGCGCATGGAGCTGAATAATGTCCGGGTATTGAACGCCCGTATGGAAGACGCCCCGCCCCAGGCCTTTGACGTCATCACCAGCCGGGCCTGTGCCCCGCTGTCCAGGCTGCTGGGCTATGCAGTTCGATTCACAGGCGCGGGCACGGTTTGCCTGTTCCTGAAGGGGCAAAATCTGGGGCAAGAATTGACCGAAGCCCATAAATATTGGAGCATGAGCACCGCTCAGCTCCCAAGCCTTTCCGATCCGTCGGGGGCTATACTGGAAGTTAGAGAGCTCGAGGCCCATGACCGCACCCCCCAAAAAGCCCCGCGTCCTGGTCGTCGCCAATCAGAAAGGCGGCGTCGGTAAGACCACGACCGCGATCAACCTGGGCACGGCGCTGGCCGCGATCGGCGAACCCACCCTGGTGATCGACATCGATCCCCAGGGCAACGCCTCCACCGGCCTGGGCGTCCACCGCCAGGACCGCGGCGTGACCACGTATGAAGTGCTGACCGGCCAGGCCAAGCTGGCCGACGCCATCGTACGGACGCGTATTCCCGGTCTGTCGCTGGTGCCGGCCACGGTCGACCTGTCGGGCGCGGAGCTGGAACTGATCGATTTTCCCCGCCGCAATTTCATCCTCCGCGACGCGCTGGAGGAATACTCCGTACACGGAGCGTCCGCGCGAGCGGGAGCGACCATAGGTGAAGCGTCCGCGCGAGCGGGAGCGACCATAAGTGAAGCGTCCGCGCGAGCGGGAGCGACGGGGGATGAACCGTCCTCGGGAGAATCGACAGCCGGCAACGAAGCATTTTCCTATGTGCTGATCGATTGCCCTCCCTCCCTCACCCTCCTGACGCTCAACGCCATGGTGGCCGCCGATGCCGTGCTGGTGCCGCTTCAGTGCGAATTCTTCGCGCTGGAGGGCCTGTCGCAACTGATGAAAACCATTGAACTGGTCAGGGACAAACTCAATCCGGCCCTGGAAATGCAGGGCGTCGTGCTGACGATGTTCGACAAGCGCAACAAATTGTCGGACCAGGTGGCCGCCGATGTGCGCGGTACGCTGGGCGAAAAAGTCTATGCCACCGTCGTCCCGCGCAATGTGCGCATCTCCGAGGCACCGAGCCACGGGGTGCCGGCGCTGGTCTATGACCTGCGCTGCCCGGGCAGCCAGGCCTATATCAAGCTGGCGGGCGAACTGATCCAGCGCGAACGCATACGGGCCGCAGCATGAACCCTCCTCCTCCTCCGGCCGACCGGCCGCGCGGTCTTGGCCGCGGCCTTTCCGCGCTGATCGGCGATGAAGTTGCCGCGGTGAAGGGCGAGCCCGCGCGCGCAAAGGACGTACGCTCCCTGCCGGTCGCCTTCCTGCGCCCCGGCAAATACCAGCCTCGCAAGAGCTTTGAGGAGCAGCCGCTGGCCGACCTTGCCGCCTCGATCAGGGAAAAGGGCGTCCTCTCGCCCATTCTGGTGCGCCCGGTCGGGCCGGATGCGTATGAGATCGTGGCGGGCGAACGACGCTGGCGCGCCGCCCAGTTGGCCAAGCTGCACGACGTACCCGTGGTGGTGCGCGAGCTGCCCGACGACCAGGCGCTGGAAATCGCCATCATCGAGAACGTCCAGCGCGCCGACCTGAACGTCATCGAAGAGGCCGCGGCCTATGAGGAGCTGATCGAAAAGTTCGGCCGCACCCAGGAAGACGTCGCCCGCGAAGTGGGCAAGAGCCGAAGCCATGTGGCCAATACCATCCGGCTGTTGCGCCTGCCGGCCGAGGTAAAGGCGCTGCTGCGCGAGGGCAAGCTGACGGCCGGCCACGGCCGAACCCTGATTGGAGAGGCCGACCCTTATGCCCGCGCGATGGAACTGATCGCGGGCGAACTGACGGTGCGTCAGGCCGAACAGCGTTCACCCAAGAAGCGCAAGGCCGGTGGAAAACTGCCGCGCGATCCGAACATCGTGGATCTGGAAGCCAGTATTTCCAATCGTTTGGGGTTGAAGGTGCAGATTATCCACAGTGGGGATAAAGGTGGGGAAGTCCGCATCGGCTACAAGACGCTGGAGCAGCTGGACGAGCTGACACGCCGGCTTACGGGCGGCCACTAGAGGCGCGGTCATCCCGAAACGGACCGGTCATTTCCGCACCCTGGCCAGGGCCTGTGCGGGGTCCAGCCGGCCGTCATAGAGCGCCCGGCCGATCACCACGCCCTCGATGTTGGGCTCGCCCGCCGCCACCAGGGCGTCGATGTCAGCAATGGAGCCGACCCCGCCCGAGGCAATGACGGGGATGGAAAGCGCCCCCGCCAGTGCGGCGGTGGCGGCCACATTGACGCCTTTCAGCAATCCGTCTCCGTCGATATCGGTGAACAGGATCGCGGCGACTCCGGCATCCTCGAAGCGCCTGCCCAGTTCCACCGGCGTCAGTTCGCTGACTTCGGCCCAGCCCTGGGTGGCGATCCGGCCGCCCTTGGCGTCAGCGCCGACCACGATGCGGCCGGGAAAGGCGCGGGCGGCGGCTTTCACAAAATCGGGATCGGTCAGTGCGGCGGTGCCCAGGACGACGCGGGTGATGCCCGCCGCCAGCCAGCTTTCGACCGCCGCCATGTCACGAATGCCGCCGCCAAGCTGGATCGGAAGATCGATGGCGGCGCGGATGGCCCTGATCGCATCCGCATTGGCGCTGCGGCCCGCGAAAGCCCCGTTGAGATCGACACAGTGCAGCCACGCAAAGCCCTGGGTTTGGAATGCGCGCGCCTGGCGGGCGGGATCGGTGTTGAAGACGGTGGCGTCTTCCATCACGCCTTTCTTCAGGCGCACGCAGACCCCGTCCTTCAGGTCGATGGCGGGAAAAAGGATCATGGGCGCCAGTTCAGGAAATTGGAGAGGAGTTTCAATCCCACCGCCTGGCTCTTCTCGGGATGGAATTGGGTGCCCACGATATTGCCGTTACCCACCATGGCGGTCAGCGGCCCGCCATAATCGGTGGTGGCGATCAGGTCTTCCTCCAGCACGGGCTTCAGTTCGAACGAATGCACGAAATAGGCATGGGCGCCCGCGCCGATACCCTCCAGCAGCGGGTGTTCCTGCACCGCGTTCAATTCGTTCCATCCCATATGCGGGATCTTCAGCGGCGGCGCGTTGGCGGGAAAGCGGTTGGGAGTGATCTTGACGACCTGTCCGGCGATCCAGCCCAGCCCGGCGTGCCGGCCGAACTCCACGCCCTCGGTGGCAAGAAGCTGCATGCCCACGCAGATGCCCAGGAAAGGCGCGCCCTGTTTCAGCACCTTTTCGCGCAGCACATCCACCATGCCGGGCACGGCGGACAGGCCCTTCATGCAATCGGCGAAGGCCCCCACCCCCGGCAGCACGACCCGCTCGGACTGCCGCACCAGATCGGGGTCGGCGGTGGTGGCAATCTGGTAGCCGGTGCCCTCCGCCGCGCGCGCCAGTGCCTTCGCCGCCGAGGCGAGGTTGCCGGAGCCATAGTCGATCAGGGCCACCTGTGGCATGGGAAATCCCGAAATGCGCCGGCTCTATAGCGGCTTGCGGCGCCACTGTCCAAGGCCGCGTCCCGATTCAGGTTCGGCCATGCGCGGGCCGATCGTGCCCGGCCGGGCAAGAAACCGCGGTCAGTTGTCGTTCATCTTCAGGGCGGCGATGAACGCTTCCTGGGGAATGTCCACCTTGCCGAACTGGCGCATCTTCTTCTTGCCCTCCTTCTGCTTGTCCAGAAGCTTGCGCTTGCGGGAAATGTCGCCGCCATAGCATTTGGCGGTGACGTCCTTGCGCAGGGCGGAAAGCGTTTCGCGCGCGATCACCTTGCCGCCGATGGCGGCCTGGATCGGAATCTTGAACATATGGCGCGGGATCAGTTCTTTGAGCTTTTCGCACATGGCGCGGCCACGGCCTTCGGCGCGCTGGCGGTTGACGATCATGGACAGGGCGTCCACCGGATCGTCATTGACCAGGATCGACATCTTCACCAGGTCGCCTTCTTCATATTTCTCGATGTGATAGTCGAAGCTGGCATAACCGCGGCTGACAGACTTCAGCCGGTCATAGAAATCGAACACCACTTCATTCAGCGGCAACTGGTAGATCACCATGGCGCGGTTGCCGGCATAAGTCAGTTCGACCTGGCGGCCACGCCGGTCCTCGCACAGCTTCAGCACGCTGCCCAGATATTCGTCGGGCACCAGGATGGTGGCCCTGATCCACGGCTCCTCGATGTGGGCGATATAGTTGGGATCGGGCATGTCGGCGGGATTGTGCAGCTCCTTCATCTCGCCGTTGTTCATGTAGATGTGATAGATCACGCTTGGTGCGGTGGTGATCAGGTCCAGGTTGAATTCCCGCTCCAGTCGCTCGCGCACGATTTCAAGGTGCAGCAGTCCCAGGAAGCCGCAACGGAAGCCGAAACCCAGCGCCGCCGAGCTTTCCGTCTCATAGGTGAAGCTGGCGTCGTTCAGGTGCAGCTTGCCCAGCGCCTCGCGCAGATCGTCGAACTGGGCGGCATCGACCGGAAACAGGCCGCAGAACACCACCTGCTGCGCCGGCTTGAAACCGGGCAGGGGCGTGGGCGTGCCGTGGCGCTCATTGGTGATGGTGTCGCCCACCTTGGTGTCGGCCACCTGTTTTATCTGGGCGGTGATATAGCCGACCTCACCGGGCCCCAGCTTTTCCACCGCCACCTTCTTGGGAGTGAAGACGCCGATCTGTTCCACCTGATAGACGGCATCGGTCGCCATCATGCGGATCTTCTGGCCCTTCTTGAGTTCGCCGTCGATGATGCGCACCAGCACGACCACGCCCAGATAGGCGTCGTAATAGGAATCGATCAAAAGCGCCTTCAGTGGCGCGTTCAGTTCGCCCCTGGGTGCGGGAAGCCGCGTGACAATCGCCTCCAGCACCTGGTCGATGTTCAGGCCGGTCTTTGCCGAAATCGGCACCGCCTCGCTGGCGTCGATGCCGATCACATCCTCGATCTGGGTCTTGACCCGGTCGGGATCGGCGGCGGGCAAATCGATCTTGTTGAGGACGGGCACGATCTCAAGCCCCGCGTCGATCGCCTGATAGACGTTCGCCAGCGTCTGGGCTTCCACGCCCTGGCTGGCGTCCACCACCAGCAACGCGCCTTCGCAGGCGGCAAGACAGCGCGACACCTCATAGCCGAAATCGACATGGCCCGGCGTGTCCATCAGGTTCAGGACATAGGTTTTCCCGTCGCCCGCCTTGTAGTCCAGGCGCACGGTCTGGGCCTTGATGGTGATGCCGCGCTCGCGCTCGATGTCCATGGAATCCAGTACCTGGTTGGTCATCTCGCGGGACGACAGGGCGCCGGTCAGCTGGATCAGCCGGTCGGCGAGGGTGGATTTGCCATGGTCGATATGGGCGACGATGGAGAAGTTGCGGATGTTCGAGAGTTCGGCCATTTGGACCGGGGCTTTAGCAGTTTGCGCCCCCGCGTCCAACAGGCGAATTCCGGCCGGTTCCGGGCTATAAGGCGCCATGCACAGCCGCTCCCGCAAAACCCCCGCGCCGTCCCAGCCCTTGAAGGACCTTTGGCCCGGTCAGTCGATCCCATTGCTGAAGGCCCTGCATATCCTGACGCGGGAAGGCGGCCTGAACGCCGACAGCCGCCGCAAGCTGAAACAGGTCCAGCACCTGGCCCAGCTGATCCATCCGGCCATCGACGTGGCGCTGAAGGCGCGGGAGCAGCCGGTACTGGCCGACCTGGGAGCGGGCAAGTCCTATCTGGGCTTCATCCTCTACGATCTCTATTTCGGCCCGGCGGGGCGCGGGCGGGTGCTGGCGGTGGAGAGCCGGGCCGAGCTGATCGCCGCGGCCCGGGCAATCGCCGACCAGAGCGGCTTCGACCGGATGGACTTCGTGGAAGGCCGGATCGCCGAGGCTTCGATTGGGCCGGTCGATATCGTGACGGCGCTGCATGCCTGCGACACGGCGACGGACGAAGCCATTCTGTTCGCGCTTCGCCACGAGGCGAAGTTCGTGGCGCTGGTGCCCTGCTGCCAGGCGGAGGTGGCGCGCCGCCTTGACGATGTGAAGGGTCCGCTGGAT
>DASTRG010000109.1:0-8305 GCA_035761325.1 Rhizomicrobium sp.
CCGGGCGAAATTTTCCGCTGAATCGTTCCGGCTTGCCGGCGCAATGGAGGGCGGGGAATGTTTCCGGCGCATCTGAGGCGGGAGATCATCATTCTCCTTGCGGTCAAGGCCGCCGCGCTGACCCTGCTCTATTTTCTGTTCTTCTCGCCGTCCCACCGGGCGCCGCCCGTTCCCGCCGACACCCACATCCTGGGGATTTCCTGACATGGATCTGGTCGAATTATCCCGGCTGCAGTTCGCGGTCACCGCGCTTTACCATTTCATCTTCGTGCCGCTCACCCTGGGCCTGTCCGTGCTGCTGGGCATCATGGAGACGGTCTATGTGATGACCGGCCGCGAGATCTGGCGCGATCTCACGAAATTCTGGGGCATCCTTTTCGGCATCAATTTCGCCATGGGCGTGGCCACCGGCATCACCATGGAATTCCAGTTCGGCACCAACTGGGCCTACTATTCGCAATATGCGGGCGACGTGTTCGGGGCGCCGCTGGCGCTGGAAGGGCTGATGGCCTTCTTCCTCGAGGCCACATTCGTCGGCCTGTTCTTCTTCGCCTGGGACAGGCTGAGCAAGGTCCAGCACCTGGTCGCCACCTGGCTCCTGGCCATCGGCTCGAACCTGTCCGCGCTGTGGATCCTGATTGCGAACGGCTGGATGCAGTATCCGGTGGGCGCCCGCTTCAATGCCGACACCATGCGCATGGAAGTGGCGGACTTCATGCAGGTCCTGTTCAATCCGGTCGCTCAGGCCAAGTTCGTCCACACCGTCAGCGCCGGCTATGTCACCGGCAGCGTCTTTGTTCTGGCGATCAGCGCCTGGTACCTGCTCAAGGGCCGCCATGTGGAATTCGCCAGGCGCTCCATGACCGTGGCGGCCAGCTTTGGCCTGGCCAGCGCGCTTTCTGTCGTGGTGCTGGGCGACGAGTCCGGCTACACGGCGGGCGAGAACCAGAAGATGAAGATCGCCGCCATCGAGGCGATGTGGAACACCGAGCCGGCGCCGGCCTCCTTTACCGTCTTCGGCCTGCCGAACCTGGCCACCCACAGCACGGAATTCGAGGTCAAGGTGCCCTGGATGCTGGGCCTGATCGCCACACGAAGCGCCGACCGTCCGGTGCCGGGCATCAGCGAACTGGTTGGGCAAGCCAATACGCGGATCAGGGACGGGTTGATCGCCTATCGCGCCCTGCAGCAGGCCAAAAAGGACCCGAAAAATGCTTCGGTGCGCGCCACCCTGGAGGCGCATGTGGACAATCTGGGCTATGCCCTTCTGCTGAAGAAATTCCGGCCCGATATCGAAAATGCGACCGACGGCCAGATCCAGGCGGCCGCCAACAGCACCGTTCCCGATGTGCCGGTGCTGTTCTGGTCCTTCCGCCTGATGGTGGGGCTGGGGCTTTTCTTCATCGCCCTGTTCGCCGCCAGCTTCTGGCTCTCGGCCCGGCGCAGGCTCGACCACTACCGCCCCTATCTGTGGATCGCCTTTCTCAGCCTGCCTCTGCCGTGGATCGCGGCCGAGCTGGGCTGGGTCGTCGCCGAATACGGTCGCCAGCCCTGGGTGATCGTGGGCGTGCTGCCGACCGCGCTGGGCGTGTCGTCCACCAGCGCCGGCAATGTCACCTTCAGCCTTCTGGGCTTCGTGCTGTTCTATTCGGTCCTCCTGGTCGTCGACATGTATCTTTTGTTCAAATACATCCGCCTTGGTCCCGAGGAAGCGCTGTCTCCCTCACCGCGCATGGCCGAAGTGGCAGCGGAGTAGGCTGACATGGATTATGAAATTCTTCGCCTGATCTGGTGGGCCCTTCTGGGCCTGCTTCTGACCGCCTTTGCCGTGATGGACGGTTTCGACCTTGGCACGGCGGCGCTTCTTCCCTTCGTCGCCCGCACCGACGAGGAACGGCGCATCGCCATCAACACGGTGGGGCCGGTGTGGGAAGCCAATCAGGTCTGGTTCATCGTGGGCGGCGGCTCCATCTTCGCTGCCTGGCCGCCGCTCTACGCCGCCGCCTTCTCCGGCTTCTACATCGCGATGTTCCTGGTGCTGGCGACGCTGATCCTGCGCCCCGTCGCATTCAAGTTCCGCAGCAAGATGCACCGGCCGGCCTGGCGCAGCGCCTGGGACTGGGCACTGTTCGCCGGAGGCGTGGTGCCCTCGCTGGTATTCGGGGTGGCCTTCGGCAACCTGTTCCAGGGCGTGCCCTTCAGTTACGACAGCGACCTGCGGTTTCATTCGGACATCACGCTGTGGTCGCTGCTCAATCCCTTCGCGCTGGTGGTCGGGCTGACCAGCCTGTCGATGATCGTCCTGCATGGCGCGGCATGGCTCAATCTCAAGACCGACGGCATTGTTCAGGCACGGGCGCGCAAGGTCATACCGGCCGCGGCGCTGGCGTTCCTGCTGCTCTTCGCGCTGGCCGGACTTTGGCTTCTGCACATCGACGGCTATGCCGTCACCAGCGCCGCGATGCGTGACGGCCCCTCCAATCCCATGCTCAAGAGCGTGGCCCGCGTTTCGGGCGGGTGGCTGGCCGGCACCGGGCCCTGGGTTGCAGGCGCGATCGCGATCCTGGCCGCCGCCGTCGCGCCGGTGCTGCGCGAGCGCCCGCTCGCCGCCTTCCTGTCCACTGCGCTTGTCCCCATCGGCACCATCGCCGCGGCGGGCCTGGCGCTGTTTCCCTTCCTGATGCCTTCCTCGTCCGATCCGGCGGCCAGCCTTACCGTATGGGATGCCTCATCCAGCAAGCTGACCCTGGCGGTCATGCTGGGCGCGACGGCGATCCTGCTGCCGGTGATCTTTGCCTACACCGCCTTCGTCTATCGGGTATTGCGCGGTCCGGTGCGTGCCCAGGACATACGCGGCAACTCCAAGTCCGCCTATTAGGAGGCGTCCATGTGGTATTTTTCCTGGGTCCTGGGTCTGGGTTTCGCCGTGACGCTGGCGGTACTGAACGCCATGTGGCTGGAAGTGCGCGCCGACCGCGAAAAATGACGGCCGGCGCCGATCAGCGCCTGGACGGACCGGCCCGAGGGGAATCTTTTTCCAGGCTGCGCACCACATCGGCGACCGCGCCCCAGAATTGCGCGCCTTCGCCGTCGCCCTCCCTGACATGGGCGGCCACGACCGCATCCATCTTGTCGGCGGCGCGCTCGCCCATCGTGTCGATCATCTTGCGGGCCAGCAGTATGAATTCAAAATTCGATAGCATGCACCCAGTATGACCCGCGGCACGCTTCATGTCCTTGATTGGCCGCAAGCGCGGCTAAGGAGTAATACGTAAAGAACGGCACGGGACCGCGGCGGTGTTCAGACGTGCTGGCCGCCGTTGATCATCAGCTCGGCGCCGGTGACATAGCTCGATTGATCCGTACAAAGATAATAGATCGCCTTGGCGACTTCCGCCGGCGTGCCCAGCCGGCGCAGGGGAATCTGCTCCACGATCTTCCCGGTGCCCGGCGACAGGATGGCGGTGTCGATCTCTCCGGGGGCGATGGCATTCACGCGCACGTTCCAGGGACCGAAATCGGCCGCCATTTCACGCGTCAGGGCCGCCAGAGCGGCCTTGGATGCGGCATAGGCCGACCCCGCGAAAGGATGCACCCGGCTGCCCGCGATCGAGGTGACGTTGACGATGGCGCCGTGGGCGGCCGCCAGTTCGGGCTTGAGACCCTGGGCCAGCCAGATGGTGGAGAAGAAGTTGACCTCGAACACCTGGCGCCATACCGCCATCGGGGTTTCCAGCACGCCCAGGCGCGTACCGCCATCACCCTTGGGCGAGATCGCCGCGTTGTTGACCAGCGCATGCAGCTTGCCGCCACTCCCGTTCAGCCGCTCGCGCATTTCGGCCACGGCCCGCAGCGTGTCGTCCGGATCGGCGAGATCGACCTGGATATGGTCTTCCGGGCCGGCCGCCCAGGGGCAGTCCTCGGGAAAGGCGTGCCGCGAGCAGGTAATGACCCGCCAGCCGGCACTGGAAAAGCGCTTCACCGTCGCATGGCCGATTCCGCGGCTCGCGCCGGTCAGGATCAAGGTGCGTTTTTCTTCGCCGGAGGCGGAAAGTGTCGGATTGGTTAGAGGCATGGCCCCACCCTACCATCTGCCTGTCGTCCTGTCGCGGTCCGGGCCTTGCGGCGGTCATTCCGGCGGCGGCCGTTCCAGCCCCGCGGGATCCTGATGAATGATCACTTCCGCGCCCGGATAGGCCGCCAGCAGATCCTGCTCCACCGCGTCGCTGACATCGTGCGCCTCCGCCAGGCTCATGGCGGGGTCCATCTCGATGTGCACCTGAATGAAGGTGGACAGCCCCGCCTCGCGGGTCCGAAGGTCGTGCAGGCTGCGCACCGCGCCATGGCCCAGGACGATCTGGCGGATCCGGGCGCGCGCGGCATCGGGCAGCTCGCGATCCATCAGCTGGTCGAAGCTGGCATGCCACACGCTCCAGGCACCCCATACCATGATCGCCGCCACCGCCAGCGTGACGATCGGATCGGCCAGTTTCCAGTCAAGCCAGGTCGACAGCACGATGGCCACCACCACGCCCAGGTTGGTCGCCAGATCGCTGGCGTAATGGGTGTTGTCGGAATGCACCGCCAGGCTTCCCGTGCGGTTGACGACATGGCGCTGGTAAAGCACCAGCACGATCGTCACCGCGATGGAGACGAACATCACCGCCAGCGCGAGAATGGAATTGTCGATCGGCTCCGGCGTGGCGATGCGGCCCGCGGCCTGGATCACCAGGAACAGGGCCGAGGCGATGATGAAAGCGCCCTGGGCCAGCCCTGCGAGCGGCTCGGCCTTGCCGTGGCCGAAACGGTGCTCGGCGTCGGCCGGAGTCAGCGCCTGGCGGATGGCGAACAGGTTCAGGCACGAGGTGAACAGGTCCAGCGCCGAATCCGCAAGGCTGGCCAGCATCGCCACCGAATTGGACGCGAAATAGGCCACCGTCTTGATGACAACCAGCAGCACCGCCACCGACACCGAGGCGATGGCCGCGCGGTGCATCAGCGTTCCGGCGCGCCGCAGGCGGGGCGCGTCCACGCTCATGGAAACAGTCTTTCGGTACTCCAGGGCGTCCCCGCGTCGGCGCGGCGATAGACCAGCCGGTCGTGCAGGCGAAAGGGCCTGTCGCGCCAGAACTCGATGGAGAGCGGGGTGAGGCGCCATCCGGTCCAGTAGGCCGGGCGCGGCACCGGACCAACGGCGAACTTCAGCGCGTATTGGGCGATGGCCTTCTCGAATGCCCAGCGGCCTTCCATCGGCCGCGACTGCGGACTGGCCCAGGCACCGATCTGGCTGTCCCTGGGGCGGGTGGCGAAATAGGCATCGGCCTCGGCGTCGCTCACCTGCTGGACGCTGCCCTGCACCCGCACCGCCTTGCGCAGCGACTTCCAGTGAAAATTGAGCGCGGCATGGGGATTGACGGCCAGCTCGCCGCCCTTGGTGCTTTCGGCGTTCGAATAGAAGACAAAGCCCTTCGCGTCCACGCCCTTGAGCAGCACCATGCGGACATTGGGAATCCCGTCCGCGTCCGCCGTGGCCAGCGCCATGGCGTTCGGATCGTTGGGTTCGGATTTTTCCGCCTGCTTCATCCAGTCGGCGAACAGCGCGAACGGGTCGGGCCCGCCGTCGATGCCGCCGTCATCCAGCGGGCCGCCCATCTCAATTCTGTCGTTCATCGCCGTCCGCTCTTCTGCGCCGCAGACTATCAGGAAAGCATCCGGCCGGTGCAAGCGCATGGCTGCATGGCGGCCGCGCTGCACCGTCAGGGCCGCGGGCGCGCGCCGCCGGGGTTGGCGGCCCCATGCGATAAGCGCTAACGTGGCATATGGTTTCGAGCCGCTGCCTGCTTCGCCCCTTGCACGATCGCCGGGTTCTTTGCGCCGTCGCCTTCTGCCTGATGGTATCGACGGCCGGCTGCGCGAGCGCCCAGTCCGGCAAGGAGCTTGCCGCCACCTTCGACTCCGGTGTGGCCGCCTATGACGCCGGCGACTACCAGAAGGCCTTCAAGATCTGGTCCTCGATCCAGGACCAGGACCTGGCGGCGATGCGCAATGTTGCGATGATGCTGCGCAAGGGTCAGGGCACGGCAAAAGATCCCGAGAAGGCCGAGGAGATTTATGAAGTGGCCGCCGAGGCCGGTCTTCCCACCGCCCAGGCCGACCTGGCCGACATGCTGCTGAAAGGCGAAGCCGGAAAGCCCGACCCCAAGCGGGCCCTGCCGCTGCTCGAGGCCGCGGCCGCCGCCAACCATCCCATCGCGCAGTACGAGCTGGCGCAGATGTTCGAGACCGGCCAGGACGGTCTTGTGCCCAAGGACCTGACCGTGGCGCGCAGGCTTTACGCCGCCGCCGCCGGTCATGGCATGAAGGAAGCGGCCACGCGCCTGGATGCGCTCGGCGGGCCTTTGCCCGAACCGCCCCCGGGCGCGCCAAAGGCCGCGCCCGGCGCCCCCGCCGCCTCGGCGGCCACACTCAAGCCTTCCACCGGGCCATAACGTCACGGTGGCGCTGCCGAAAACCCTCCCTATATTGGGCCGAAGGCCAGATCGTCCGAACCGGCGGCGGTGGGCCATGGAGAAGCAATGCGAGATCCATACGAAGTCCTGGGCGTTTCCAAGTCCGCGAGCGAGGCGGAAATAAAAAAGGCGTTCCGTTCGCTGGCCAAGAAGCATCATCCCGACAAGCATGCCGGCGATGCGGGGGCGCAGAAGAAGTTCCAGGAAATCTCGGGCGCCTACGACATCCTGGGCGACAAGGACAAGCGCGCGAAATTCGATGCCGGCGAGATCGACGCCGCCGGCAACCCGCGCGGCTTCGATCCGCGCGCCCACGGCTTCCAGCAGGGCAGCCCCTTCGGCGCCGGTTTCAGGAGCGGCACGGGCGGCGCCCGCGAGTTCAAGTTTTCCTGGGACAATGCCGGCGGCGAGGGCGCCAGCTTCGAGGATATCTTCGCCGACCTTATGGGCGGCGGCCGGCGCGGCCGTGGCGCGGCGCGGGCCCAGCGCGGCGAGGACTTCAGCGCCGACGTCACCATCAGTTTCGATGAGGCGGTCCGCGGCGGCACCCGCCGCATCGTGATGCAGAATGGCGAACAGCTGGATGTCCGGATTCCCGTCGGCGTGAAGGACGGGCAGGTGGTGCGCGTCAAGGGCCGCGGCGGCGCGGGCCGGGCCGGCGGCCCCAATGGCGACATCCTGCTGACGGTCCATGTCTCGCCCCATCCGTTCATGACGCGGGACGGAGACGACATTCGCATGGACCTGCCGGTGACCCTGAAAGAGGCGGTGCTGGGCGGCAAGGTGCCTGTGCCCACGCCTTCGGGCACGGTCGCCCTGTCGGTGCCCGCCGGCTCCAACACCGGCACCGTGCTCAGGCTCAAGGGCAAGGGCGTGCCCGGCCGCGGCAGCGCGCCGGCCGGCGATTTCTATGTGCGCCTGGTGGTGAGCCTGCCCGACAAGCCGGACGAGGCCCTCAAGACGTTCGCCGCCCAGTGGCAGGCCAGCTATGACCCCAGGGGCAAGCTCCGCTAAACCGCTGTTTTGCCTGGAACTTATCCAAAATAAAAATTCCGCGCGGGAACTGGCCAATTCAGGGTAAATGACTATTGTGCGCGCGCAAACAGGGGATGGTCCATGTCATTTGAAGGGCTCATGAAGGGCAAGCGAGGCCTTGTCATGGGTGTTGCCAACCAGCACTCCATCGCCTGGGGCATTGCCCAGGCCCTGCATGGCGCGGGCGCGGAGCTGGCTTTCTCCTATCAGGGCGATCTGTTCCGCAAGCGCGTGGTGCCGCTGACGGAGTCGCTGAACCCCGCCGCGATGCTCGACTGCGACGTGTCGGACCCCGCCTCGATCGACGCCGCCTTTGCCGAGCTTGGCAAGGTATGGGACCGGATGGATTTTTTGGTCCATGCCATCGCCTTCTCGGACAAGGAGCAGCTCAAGGGCCGTTATCTCGACACCAGCCCCGAGAATTTCCGCATGACGATGGACATCTCCTGCTACTCGTTCACGGCGGTGGCGCAGCGGGCCGAGAAGTTGATGACCAACGGCGGCTCGATGGTGACGCTGACCTATTACGGCGCCGAGCGGGTCATGCCGCACTATAACGTTATGGGCGTGGCCAAGGCGGCCCTGGAAGCCAGCGTGCGCTACATGGCCGAGGATCTCGGCAAAAAGGCGATCCGCGTCAATTCCATTTCCGCCGGCCCGATCAAGACCCTGGCCTTCGCCGGCATCGCCGACAGCCGCTATATCCTCAAGTGGAACGAATACAATTCGCCGCTGCGCCGCTCGGTGACCCAGGCCGAGGT
>DASTRG010000110.1:0-3968 GCA_035761325.1 Rhizomicrobium sp.
GCTCGCTTCCTTCTGGTATTTCCGCTTCCATTCCGCGGGCGCCATGCCATAGACAAGGGCGCGCGCCGCGTCCTTGTCCAGCGTGATGCCCTTTTCGGCCGCCGCCTCGCGATACCAGTCGCCCAGGCAGTTGCGGCAGAAACCGCCCGCGATCATCAGGTCGATATTCTGCACGTCCGTGCGCTGTTGCAGATGCGCCACCAGGCGGCGAAACACCGCTGCTTCCAGTTCAATCCTGTCGTCCATCGCCGTCCTCCATATCCTGCAAGGCCGCATCCAGGATGGGTTTGAGCCTTGCGGCACAGGCTGCGGCCCTGTCGGCATCGCCGATAAGGTCCTGGCGGATCTCGATCAGCACATGCGGGCGGCCAAAACGCGTGCCGTGCGTATGGAGCGTATCGCCTTCCAGCGCGCCGCTATAGGGTTCATTGTCGCCCACCGTGAAGCCGGCCTGGGCCAGGCGCGCCATCAGCGGCGCGGCCAGCCGCGTGTCGCGGTCGTAAAGCACGCCCACCTCCCATTGGCGCGGCCGGCCCTTCCAGCTTGGCGTGAAGCTGTGCATCGACACCAGCACCGGCATGGCGAAATTCTCGATGCGCGCGGCCTGGCGGGCGATCTCGCCATGATACGGGGCGTGGAATTGCTCGATGCGGCGGGCGATTTCGCCGGCTTGCGCATGCCTGTTGCCGGGAATGATGCTGCCGTCCGACAGTTTCATCACCAGGGTGGGATCGTCGGCGCCGCGATTGAGATCGATCAGAAGCCGCGACCAGCGTCCCAGCACGGCAGCGGCGCCATATGCGGCGGCCAGATGGCGCGTCACCTGGGCAGCGCCGATATCCCAGGCAATGTGGGTGGCAAACAGGCTCTCATCCAGCCCCAGGTTGCCATAGCCGGACGGCAGGGCGTTCGAGGCATGGTCGCACAGGAACAGCAAGCCTGTGTCGGTGCCGGCGGGCACGGCCTCAAAGGCGGTATCGGTCATGGCGGTGCAATATAGAACCGGCTTGTTGACGGCCAAGACGTTTCGCGCCAAACGTGAGGCACAATGCGTCGCACCGGCCTCCTTTTCGCCGTGACTCTGGCCCTGGGTCTTGCCGGGCATGCCGCGCCCGCGCTGGCCGGCTTCAATGTATGCAACAAGTCCAGCCTGCCCGCCCGGGTCGCCCTGGGCCGGTTTGACGGCACCAACTGGACCAGCGAGGGCTGGTGGACCGTTCAGCCCAATACCTGCGCCGGCATCCTGAGCGGGCCGCTGAACGCCCGTTATTATTACCTTTATGCCACCGACGGCGCGGCGGGCACCTGGGAGGGCAAGACCCATTTCTGTGTCGCTCCCGAAACGCGCTTCCGCGCGGCGGGGCGGGGCAATTGTGCCGAGCGCGGCTTTGACCGGCGCGGTTTCTTCGAGGTCGATACCGGGAAAAAGCCGGACTGGACCCAGACTCTCTCCAACTGACGGGCTCCAGAATGCGCCGCCTCCGCAAGACCAAGATTCTCGCCACCGTTGGACCGTCTTCCAATACGCCAGGGATGATGCGCGCCCTGTTCGATGCCGGGGTGGACGTATTCCGTATCAATATGAGCCACACCAGCCATGAGATGCTGGCCGCGATGCATGGCCACCTGCGCGACCTGTCGCAGGAGGCGGGGCGGCCCATCGGCATCCTGTGCGACCTGCAGGGCCCCAAGATCCGGCTGGGAAAGCTGCCGGGCGGAAAGCGCGTGCTGAAAGACGGCGAGCGCGTGCGCCTGGTGCTGGGCGAGACCAGCGATACGCTGACGGAAGTGCCCATTCCCCATCCCGAGATCTTCCAGGCCATCAAGCAGAAGCACGCGCTTCTGATCGACGACGGCAAGATCCGCCTGAGGCTGCTGCGCAAGGCCGACACCAGCGCCGATGCGATCGTCGAAGTGGGCGGCGAGATCAAGGACCGCAAGGGCGTGAACATGCCCGACACGCTGCTGCCGCTGTCGGCGATGACCCCCAAGGACCGTGCCGACCTGGATGCGGCGCTGGCGCTGGGGGTGGACTGGATCGCGCTTTCCTTCGTGCAGCGGCCCGAGGATGTGGCCGAACTGAAGAAGATCGTGGCGGGACGCGCCGGTGTGCTGGCCAAGATCGAAAAGCCCAAGGCGATGGCCAGCCTGGAAACAATCCTGGAATTGTCCGATGCGCTGATGGTGGCGCGCGGCGACCTGGGCGTGGAAATGCCTCTGGAAGCGGTGCCGGGGCTGCAGAAGCGCATCACGCGCGCCGCGCGCAAGGCCGGAAAGCCCGTGGTGGTGGCGACCCAGATGCTGGAGTCGATGATCGGCTCGCCCATGCCGACCCGCGCCGAGGTCTCGGACGTGGCGCAAGCCGTGTTCGAGGGCGCCGACGCGGTGATGCTGTCGGCGGAATCGGCATCGGGCGCCTATCCCATCGAGGCGGTGCAGATGATGGACCGCATCGCCTGCAGCGTGGAGAACGACCCGCTCTATCATTCCATCATCGAAGCGCAGCGCAGCACGCCCGAGCGCACCACCCCCGACGCCATCATGGCGGCGGTGCACGAGATAACCGAGACCATCGATGCCAAGGCGATCATCACCTGGACCAAGTCGGGCATCACCGCCATGCGCGCGGCGCGCGAACGCTCGCGCGCACCCATTATCGCGCCGACCCCCGACATCGCCACGGCGCGGCGGCTGTGCCTGGTGTGGGGCACCCACAGCGTCGCCACCGAGGACATTCGCGATTTCGACGACATGGTGCGGCGTGCGGCCCAGATTGCCCGCCAGGAAGGCTTTGCCGAACCCGGCGAGCGCATCGTGATCACCGCCGGCGTGCCCCTGGGCACGACGGGCGCGACCAACATGCTGCGCGTGGCCTTCGTGGAGGAAGGGCACTAGTCCCCGCTGGCCTTCGCAGCCTTGCCTGACGCGGCGCTTCAGGCGCCGCGCGCCTTGGGGATCAGCTCACCAGATCGCAGCGCGGCATCCGGTAGCCGTCGGCCACGCGGCGCGAGGTAAAGACGAAGCCGGTTCGCAGGTAGCGGTAGCTCTGCACGCGCCCGTCCTGGCCGAGGATGCGGTACCGGTCGGTGCGCGGCATGGGCCGGCCGTTGACGGTGGCGATGTCGATCGTCTCAAGGTCGTCTTTCAGCACCCAGCGGCCGGTCTCGAACTGGTCGGTGGCCTTGCCCTTGCGGCAGCTTCGGAACTGCACCCGGAAGCGCCCGTCCGCCAGCATCTGGGCCACCCACATCTCGCCCCGGTCGTGCGGCTGGCCCTGGCCGAACCAGGTGCCCACCGGAAAAGGCGCGGCCGCCGCGGGCGTGACGAGTGCCAGCAGCAGCAGAAAGGGAATGGACGGGACCATCAGCTGATCAGGTCGCAGGGCGGCAGCTGGTAGCCATCGTCGACGCGGCGGGGCGTGTAGGCAAAGCCGGACGGCAGCGCGATATATTTCTGCCCGCGCTCGTCATGGGCCAGCATGCGGTAGGCGTCGGTGCGCGGCGCCTTGACCCCGTCCACCGTCTCGACATGCAGCAGCAGCTGGTCGCCATCCAGCGTCCAGCGGCCGGTCTGCACCTGATCGAAGGGCTTGCCGTGCCGGCAGGCGCGATATTCGCCGCGCCAGCTGCCGTCGGCGCGCATGCGGTCGATATACATGGACAGCGCATCATAGGGCTGGCCGCGGCCGAACCAGGTTCCAATCATGTAGCCGGCCTGGCCGTGCGCCGGCTGGGCCGCCAGCATTGCAACAAGGGCCAGTGCCGCCCGCATCAAATATCCTGGCCCTCGACCTGGCGGGTGAGCGCGCGCAGGTGATGCTCGACCCCTTCGAGCTGCGGGTCCAGCGCCAGCGCGCGGCGATAGAGTTTGAGCGCGCCCGCCTTGTCGCCGTAATCCTCCAGCATGCCGGCCAGTTCGTTCAGGGCATTGAACTGGCGCGGATTGAGCAGCACCACCTTCTGCAGCGA
>DASTRG010000111.1:0-5268 GCA_035761325.1 Rhizomicrobium sp.
CATGATGCCCCATCCGGAACGCGTGGTGGACCCCATCACCGGCGGCACCGACGGCCGCGCCCTGTTCCAGAGCCTGATCGAAACGCTTTCCTGAGACCCGTCATGACCGCGATCACCCCACAGATGGTCAAGGACCATGGCTTGTCCGAAGCCGAATACCAGAAGATCCTGGCGCTGATGGGCCGCGAGCCCACGCTGGTGGAGCTGGGCATCTTTTCCGTCATGTGGTCGGAGCATTGCTCCTACAAGTCCACCCGCGCGCACTTGAAAAAACTGCCGACCAAGGCGCCCTGGGTGCTGCAGGGCCCGGGCGAGAATGCCGGCGTGATCGACATCGGCGACGGCGATGCGGCCATCTTCAAGATGGAAAGCCACAACCATCCCAGCTTCATCGAGCCCTATCAGGGCGCAGCGACCGGCGTGGGCGGCATCATGCGCGATGTCTTCACCATGGGCGCGCGCCCCATCGCCATGATGAACGCGCTGCGCTTCGGCGAGCCGTCGCACCCCAAGACCCGGCACCTGGTGTCGGGTGTGGTCAGCGGCATCGGCGGCTATGGCAACTGCATGGGCGTGCCCACCGTGGGCGGCGAGGTCAATTTCCACAAAAGCTACAACGGCAACATCCTGGTCAATGCGATGTGCGTCGGGCTGGCCAAGGCGAACAACATCTTCTATTCGGCGGCGAAAGGCGCGGGCAATCCGGTTGTCTATATCGGCTCCAAGACCGGGCGCGACGGCATCCATGGCGCCACCATGGCCAGTGCCGAGTTCGACGACGCGTCCGAGGAAAAGCGCCCCACGGTTCAGGTGGGCGACCCTTTCACCGAGAAGCTGCTGCTGGAAGCCTGCCTGGAGCTGATGGCCACCGACGCCATCATCGCCATCCAGGACATGGGCGCGGCGGGCCTCACCTCCTCCTCCGCCGAAATGGGCGACAAGGGCGGCAGCGGCATCGAACTTGATCTCGACAAGGTGCCGCAGCGCGAAGCGAACATGACGGCCTATGAGATGATGCTGTCCGAAAGCCAGGAGCGCATGCTGGCGGTACTGAAGCCCGGCCGCGAGGCCGAGGCCGAAGCCATTTTCCGCAAGTGGGAGCTGGATTTTGCCGTCATCGGCATCACCACCGACACAAGGCGCCTGGTGGTCCGGCACAGAGGCGAGATAGTGGCCGACATGCCGATCACCGCCTTGTCCGACGAAGCCCCGATCTATGAGCGGCCCTATCAGCCACGCGAGCCCGACGGCGGCGAAGTGGGTTTTGACAAGTCCAGGCCGGTTCTTAAGTCTCTGAAGACCATCCTGGCCGCGCCCGACATGGCTTCGCGCCGCTGGATTTGGGAGCAATACGACAACAGCGTGATGAACGACACGGTTCAGCATCCGGGCGGCGACGCCGCCGTGGTGCGCGTGCACGGCACCAAGAAGGCGCTGGCGATCACCACCGACGTGACGCCGCGCTATGCCAAGGCCGATCCGTTTCAGGGCGGTGCCCAGGCGGTGGTGGAATCGTACCGCAACATCACCGCGGTGGGCGGCACCCCGCTGGCGGTCACCGACAACCTCAATTACGGCAATCCCCAGAAGCCCGATATCATGTGGCAGATCGTGGCCGGCATCGACGGCATCGGCGCGGCGTGCCGGGCGCTGGACTATCCCGTCATCGGCGGCAACTGCTCGCTTTATAATGAGACCAATGGCGAAGGCATCCTGCCCACGCCTGCCATCGGTGGCGTAGGCTTGCTGCGGGATGTCACCAAGATGGCCACCGTCCCATTCAAGCGCGAAGGCGATGTGGTGATCGTGATCGGCGAGACGAAGGGCCATCTAGGCCAGTCCATTTATCTGCGCGAGATCGAGGGCCGCGAGGAAGGCCCCGCACCTAAGGTCGACCTGGCGCTGGAAAAGAAGCATGGTGATTTTGTGCGCGGCCTGATCGAGCAGGGCCGTGTCGATACCTGTCATGACGTATCGGATGGCGGCCTGCTGGTGGCGGTGGCGGAGATGGCCATGGCGGGCGGTATCGGTGCCAGCATCGGCCTGGCCGGCCTGGCCGGCGCCATTGCCTTCTGGTACGGCGAGGACCAGGGCCGCTATGTGATCGCCGCGCCGTTCGCCGAAGCCGACAGGATCATCGAGGAGGCCCGCGCCGCCTATATACCGGTCGCTGCGCTTGGCAAGACCGGCGGTGACAGGCTGGTTCTGGAAGACAGCGACAGCATCGCCGTGTCCACCCTTCGCGCCGCGCATGAGGCATGGTTCCCCAACTTCATGTCGGGCGAAGAAATCCCGATGACAAATTGACAGGTGTTTTCATGGGCATGAAGGGCAGCGAGATCGAAACCTATATCAAGGCCGCATTTCCCGACGCGGAGGTCGAGATGCGCGACCTGGCCGGCGACGACAATCATTGGGCCGCCACCGTGAAATCCTCTGCTTTCAAGGGCAAGACGCGCGTGGCCCAGCACCAGATGGTCTATGCCGCGCTCAAGGGCAATATGGGCGGGGTGCTGCACGCACTGCAGCTCACCACCATCCCAAAAGACTAGAACAGATCGCCCCAGCCCTTGCGGCGGACGCGGCGGATTTCGTCCCGGTCGCGGACCGGCACAAAGCGGCCGGAACGCCCGCCCTTGTCACACAGCTCGAAGGCAAGTCCCGGTTTCTCCTCCAGCGGTGGAGAAAGGATACGCGCGGTGCGCGGCGGTGGCACGTCGCGCGTCAGCGCGACATAGGAATAGCGCTCATCCTCGAACGGCACAGTGGCGGCCTTCAGCTGCATGTGGTCGCGCCGGCGCGGCAGGCGTTGCGAGAAATGGCACCAGTCGCTTATTTGATTGTCGCTCCGGCTCGCGCCGACGCTTATTTGATTGTCGCTCCGGCTCGCGCCGACGCTCCCCGCCATCGGACACGCATTGTCATGCGTGCAGGGCGCGGCGACATGGGCACCCGCTTCGATCAGCGCGGCGCGGGCGGCGCGAATGCGGCGAAAGCCGGCGGGTGTGCCGGGCTCGATCAGCACCAGCGCCTGTTCCGCCCGCGGCCATAGATCCCGCGCCGTGCGAACGGCGTCCGCCTCTGCCATCTCGGCCAGGACATAGCTGGCCACAACCAGGTCGGCGTGCGCGCCATCCTTGCCCGCATCACCGGCGACAATATCTGCGGTCAGCATAGGCTCGCTGTCGGCCAGCCGGCGTGCCAGCGCACGCAGCGCGGGATTGTGATCGACCATGGTGACCATTTTGACGGACGGCCATCGGCTCGCCGCCGCCCAGCTTGCGGTTCCAGGCCCCGCCCCCACGTCCAGCAGACTGGCGGGGGCGAAATCCGGCATCGCTTCGGCCAGCCGTGCGAAAACGGCGGCGTTGGCCGCGAAAGTGGCGGGCATGCGCGCCAGCCCATAGGCCAGCGCATCCAGTTGCGAGGTGATGGGGCGGCTGGTTCCCCCGCCGCGAAAGGTCGCGGTCTGGGCCGCCGCGCGCGCGGCCAGGTCGTTGCGCGAAACCCCTTCCAGCGCGGCGTCCAGCGCGGCAACGAGGGCGGGCGGGAGGCTGAAATCCATGACGTTTCTGGGGCTTCTTGACCCTTTGGGCTCCCATGCTTAGATCAGGGCCACGTTTTGAGAAAGGTGTCCCATGTCCGACGTCCAGGCCCGCATCGCCGACGATGTGAAGAGCAACGATGTGCTGCTCTACATGAAGGGCACACCCGCCTTCCCGCAGTGCGGCTTTTCCGCCGTCACAGTGCAGATCCTGTCCCACATCGGCGTCAAGTTCAAAGCCGTGAACGTGCTGGAGGACCAGGATGTGCGCGAGGGCATCAAGGCTTTCTCCAACTGGCCGACCATTCCCCAGCTCTATGTGAAGGGCGAATTCGTGGGCGGTGCCGACATCGTGCGCGAGATGTTCGAGCAGGATGAACTGGTGCCCTTCTTCGCGGAGCGCGGCATCGCGCTGGAACCCATCGCCTAACTCCGCACGAAGTGCCGTTGCCACACCGCCCGAATCGCCGGGCGGCGTGACACCCTGTCGGCCAGCGCCGTCAGGCGCGGCAGATGCGCCAGCTTCCAGTCCGGCTCCAGGCTCCAGCGGCTGAACATCGCGGCGTAGATGTCCAGGATGGAAAAGCCGTGCGCCAGGAAGGTCTCCCCCGCCATCATCGCTTCCACGATCAGCAGGCGCTCGCGGATACGGTCGCGGGCGATGCGGCGGATACCCTCCACATCGCAGCCCGGCGGGGCGAAGCGTTCGGGGTAATCGACGATCTCGACGATGGGATAGACCTCGCCCGCCATGAAGGCCAGCCAGCGATAGGCCTGGGCGCGCGCCGGGCTGCCCAGCGGCGGCATCAGGCGGGCCTGCGGGAAATGGTCGGCGATGGTCAGCAGGATGGCGGCGGATTCGGTGACCACCACGCCTTCGGCCAGGCGCAGCGCCGGCATCTTGCCCGACGGGTTGATGGCCAGGAAGGCGGGCTGCTTCTGCTCGTTCTTCTCCAGCGACACCAGTTCGAAGGCATAGGGCGCGCCGGCTTCGGCCAGCGCCGCCTCGGCGCTGAAGGCGCCCGATCCCAGATCTCCATAAAGCGTGTACATCGCGCGCCTTAAGTCCGATTGCCCCAAAAGCCTAGCGCGGCGGCGAAAAAGAAAAAGCCCGCGAGCCATGCCCGCGGGCCTTGTCTGGTATGCCGGAATCTTCTCGCGTTTTAGCGCGAATAGAATTCGACAATCAGATGCGGCTCCATCTGGACGGCGTAGGGCACGTCGGCCAGCTTGGGGGTACGCAGCAGCTTGGCCGAGCGACCTTCGGAGACTTCCAGATAGTCGGGGGTATCGCGCTCGGCCGACTTGGAGGCTTCCAGCACCAGCGCCATCTCGCGCGCCTTGTCGGACAGCTCGATCGAGTCCTTGTCGGTCACATGGTAGGAGGCGATGGTCACGCGGCGGCCGTTGACCTTTACATGGCCGTGGCTGACCAGCTGGCGCGCGGCAAAGGGGGTCGGCACGAACTTGGCGCGATAGACCACTGTGTCGAGCCGGGTCTCCAGCAGGCCGATCATGTTCTCGCCGGTGTCGCCGGGGCGGCGGGCGGCGTCCTGATAGTATTTGCGGAACTGGCGCTCGGTGATGTTGCCGTAATAGCCCTTCAGCTTCTGCTTGGCCTGAAGCTGGGTGCCATAGTCGGAGAGCTTCTTGGCGCGGCGCTGGCCGTGCTGGCCCGGACCATAGGAACGCTTGTTGACGGGGCTCTTGGGGCGGCCCCAGAG
>DASTRG010000112.1:0-5745 GCA_035761325.1 Rhizomicrobium sp.
GGCGTGGAACTGACCAGCAAGCTGATCGACGGCAATTTTCCACCCTATGAGCGGGTAATTCCATCTGGCAACGACAAGGCCCTGTCGCTGGAAGCGAAAGAATTCGCCCAGTCCGTGGACCGCGTTTCCACCATCAGCGCCGACAAGACCCGCGCGGTGAAACTGAACCTTTCCAAGGACAAGGTCACCCTGTCGGTGGTCAATCCGGAAAGCGGCACGGCCACGGAGGATGTGGGCGCCACTTACAGCGCGGGCGCGCTGGAGATCGGATTCAATGCCCGCTACCTGTTGGACATCACCAGCCAGATCGAGGGCAAGGAAGTCCGCTTCCTGCTGTCGGATGCGGGTTCGCCTGCCATTATCGAGGACGCTGAGGACGCGCGCACGCTTTATGTCCTCATGCCGCTCAGGGTCTAGGGTTGGCAGGCCTGTCCGATACCGGCCTTGTGACAAGGTCCATGATCGCGCCGGCACCGCTGGCGGTGACGCGCCTGCAACTGACAAATTTCCGCTCCTATGCGGGTGCCAGCATGGCGGTGGAGGCCGCCTCGGTGGTTCTGGCCGGCCCCAACGGCGCGGGCAAAACCAATGTGCTGGACGCCATTTCGCTTCTGTCGCCAGGCCGCGGCCTGCGGGGGGCGAAGCTTGCCGAGCATGTGCGCAAGGGACCGGCAGCAGCCGAAGGCACTCTGTGGGCCGTGGCGGCCACCGTCACGCGCGGGACCGACATCCATGAGATCGGCACCGGCATGATTGAAGGTGGCACATCAAGGCAGGTACGGCTGAACGGTGCGGCGGCATCCTCCTCCGCCGAGCTGGGGGAAATCGTCCAGCTGATCTGGCTGACGCCCGCCATGGACCGGCTGTTTATCGAAAGCGCATCGGGACGCCGGCGATTCCTGGACCGGCTGGTGCTGGGCTTCGACCCGTCCCATGCCCGCGCCAGCACCCGCTATGAGACGGCGATGCGCGAACGGGCGCGGCTATTGAAATATGGCCCACGCGATCCCGGCTGGCTGGATGGGCTGGAAAATGAGATGGCCGAAACGGGAATAGCGATCGCCCGCGCCCGCAAGCGGGTGGTCGAGAAACTGTCGGGCGCGCTGGCCGAACGCGGCCGCGCCGGCGCTTTTCCCGCAGCGGCTCTGGCGCTGAGTGATGATATCCATGCAGACGACGCCGATGACCTGCGCGCGGCCTTCGCCGCGAGCCGCATGCGCGACGCGGAAGCCGGGCGCACATTGGCGGGTCCTCACACCACCGACCTTCTGGTGCGTCATACGGCCAGGCGGATGGAGGCGCGCGACTGTTCCACCGGCGAGCAAAAGGCACTTCTGGTATCAATCCTGCTGGCGGATGCGCGCGAGCTTGCGCGCGACCGCGCAGGCATGGCGCCGATCCTGCTGCTGGACGAGATCGCCGCGCACCTGGACGAGGTGCGCCGCGCCGCCCTGTTCGAGGAGATCACCGCCCTTTCCGCCCAGGCGTGGATGACGGGTACCGACCTGTCGCTGTTCGACGGGGCGCGGGCGCAAATATTCGAAGTGCGGGATGGCCATTTTTGCCGCCGGGAGGCCGCATGATCGCCTGGCACAACTTGGCCCCGTTGCCGGCGGCAACCGATCCCCGGACGTCGACAGCGATAGGCTATCTTGAACTTGTCGTCGCCACACTGGTGGTGATCCCCACCATCGTACCGGGCTACGCCGCGCTGGCCACGCGACCAGGAAAGTTCGTCGCCGGCGCGAAAGCACGCCGGTGCATCAACAAGGGGGCAAGCGCCGTGATGGCCGGCGCGTCGGTCCCGATCATAGTGAGCTAGGTGAGCACGATGTCCGAACCCAACATGAACGTCTACAACGCCGACAGCATCAAGGTGCTGAAGGGCCTGGATGCCGTGCGCAAGCGCCCCGGCATGTATATCGGCGACACCGACGACGGATCGGGCCTGCACCACATGGTCTATGAAGTCGTGGACAACGCGGTCGACGAAGCGCTGGCCGGCCATGCCAGCCGCATCGATGTCGTACTGAACCCCGATGGGTCCTGTACCGTACGCGACAATGGTCGCGGCATTCCCACTGACATTCACAAGGATGAAGGCGTGTCCGCGGCAGAAGTCATCATGACGCAGCTACACGCAGGCGGTAAGTTCGACGAGAACGCCTACAAGGTTTCGGGCGGCCTGCATGGCGTGGGCGTGTCGGTGGTCAATGCACTGTCCGAGTTTCTGGATCTGCGCATCTGGCGTAACGGCAAGGAACATTTCATGCGCTTCCGCCATGGCGTGCCGGAAGCGCCGCTGGCCGTTGTGGGCGTTGCGGACGGTAAAAAGGGCACCGAGGTCACCTTCCTGCCCTCAACCAGCACCTTCACCAGGACGGAGTTCGACTTCGCCATTCTGGAACACCGTCTGCGCGAGCTCGCTTTTTTGAATTCCGGCGTCACCATCGTGCTGACCGATCGCCGCGGCGTTGAGGCCCGCGAGACCCAGCTTCACTATGAGGGGGGGCTGAAGGCTTTCGTCGCCTATCTGGACCGCGCCAAGCAGGCGCTTATCCCGGCGCCCGTGATGATCGAGGCCGAGCGTGACGGCATCATGGTGGAAATCGCCATGACCTGGAACGACAGCTATCACGAGTCGACGCTGGCCTTCACAAACAACATTCCTCAGCGCGACGGCGGGACCCATCTCGCCGGCTTTCGTGCCGGCCTGACCCGCGTGGTGACCAAATTCGCCGAGGAGATGCCGTCCGGCAGAAAGGACAGGGTGGCACTTACCGGTGATGACTGCCGCGAAGGGCTGACTTGCGTCTTGTCAGTCAAGGTACCGGATCCGAAATTCTCGTCCCAGACCAAGGATAAGCTGGTCTCCAGCGAGGTGCGCCCCATCGTCGAGGGTGCAATCATCGACCAATTGACCGCCTGGTTCGAGCAACATCCCGGCGAAGCCAAGGCTGTCGTCGGCAAGGTGGTGGAAGCCGCCACCGCTCGCGAAGCTGCCCGCAAGGCGCGGGAGCTGACCCGTCGCAAGGGCGCACTTGACGGTGCTTCCCTGCCCGGCAAGCTGGCCGACTGCCAGGAACGCGATCCCGCCAAGAGCGAACTGTTCATCGTCGAGGGCGACAGCGCCGGCGGCAGCGCCAAACAGGGCCGCAACCGCGCTAACCAGGCCGTCCTGCCCCTGCGCGGCAAAATACTGAACATCGAGCGCGCCCGCTTCGACAAGATGCTGTCGTCGGACAGTATCGTGTCCTTGATCACCGCACTGGGCACGGGGATCGGTCGCGAGGAGTTCAATGCCGACAAGCTGCGCTATCACAAGATCATCATCATGACCGACGCGGACGTCGACGGCGCCCATATCCGCACACTGCTTTTGACCTTCTTCTACCGGCAGATGCCCGAGCTGATCGAGCGCGGCCACATCTTCATCGCCCAGCCGCCCCTCTATAAGGCCACGCGCGGAAAATCCGAGCGTTATCTGAAGGACGAGGCCGAACTCCAGGACTATCTGATCGACGAAGGTGTATCCGGCGCGGTGCTGACGCTGCACAATGGCACGGAAGTCAGCGGCGCACATCTGCGCGAACTCATCACCCATGCCCGGCAGGCAGTGGCGGCGCTGAACGGCTTTCCTCGCCACTATCCGCGTTTCGTGCTGGAGCAGGCGGCGATTGCCGGCGCACTCAATCCCGACATCCTGAACGACGCCGGCAAGGCAGCGGATGCGGCGCGCTATATCGCCCAGCGGCTGGACACGCTGAGTGAGGAATATGAGCGCGGCTGGCACGGCGAACCGTCGGGTGATGGCGGTCTGAAATTCTGGCGCGAGTTGCGCGGCGTGCGGGAAGCTGTGGCCATCGATGGTGCGCTGATCGCATCCGCCGATGCACGGCGGCTGGATCGCATGGCCAGCGAACTCCAGGGCAATTACCTGCACGCCGGCACCTTGCGTCGCAAAGATGAGACGCGGGATATACGCGCCCCGTCCGCGTTGATGGACACTATCCTGGAATGGGGCCGCAAGGGCCTGGTGCTGCAGCGTTACAAGGGCCTGGGCGAGATGAATCCCGAACAATTGTGGGAGACCACCTTGGACGAGAATGCCCGCTCCCTGCTGGCGGTGAAGGTGCAGCATGCGGACGAGGCCGACGAACTGTTCGCCAAGCTGATGGGGGATGTGGTGGAGCCGCGCCGGGAGTTCATCCAGGACAACGCGCTTTACGCGGCGGTCGACATCTAGGGCGCGGCGATGGGGTTCCGCTTTCAGAAGCGCATTTCCATCCTGCCGGGGGTGCGCATCAACCTGTCCAAGTCGGGCGCGTCGGCCAGCATCGGGCCCAAGGGCGCGGACGTCAATATCGGCTCGCATGGCGTGACCACCAATGCCGGCATTCCCGGCACCGGCATATCCTACCGTTCCAGGTTGGGCACGCATGGAAGCTGGCTGGGCGTGGCGCTGCTGCTGGCGGCACTGGCCTTCTGGGCGGGGCGCCACATGGACGGGTGGACGGCGTCTAAGCCTTCCGCCGCTTCCCAGACCGCCATGGCGCCAGCACGCCACACGACGGCCCGGACCCCGCATGCGAGCCCGAGCGAACGCATCGCCGCGCTACAGCCCGGCACCGTCTATGTGCGCCGTGGCGGCTCGGTGGTGCGCGATGCGGCCAAGTCATCGGCCACGGTGCTCAAGCGCGAGGCCAAGGGCGCGGCTGTCACCTTGCTGGAAAAAACGGGCGACGGCTGGGCCAAGGTCAAGGACGGCGGCATCACCGGATGGATGCGCGCCTCGGTACTGGGCACCGAAGCGCCCTACCCTTAAGACTTCCGCTTGCGCATCGCCAGGGTCCGCAGCCTGAGCGCATTCAGCTTGATGAAGCCCTGGGCATCCTTCTGGTCGTAGGCGCCCTGATCGTCCTCGAAGGTCACCAGCTTCTCGCTGTAAAGGCTGTAGGGCGAGGAGCGGCCCACCACCGTGGCGTTGCCCTTGTAGAGCTTGACGCGCACGCTGCCGGTGACGAATTCCTGGCTGCTGTCGATGGCGGCCTGCAGCATCTCGCGCTCGGGCGCGAACCAGAAGCCGTTATAGATCAGCTCAGCATAGCGCGGCATCAGCTCGTCCTTCAGGTGGGCCGCGCCGCGGTCGAGGGTGATCGATTCAATGCCGCGATGGGCGGCCAGAAGGATCGTGCCGCCCGGCGTCTCATAGATGCCGCGCGACTTCATGCCCACGAAGCGGTTTTCCACCAGGTCCAGGCGGCCGATGCCGTTGGCCTTGCCGAGCGCGTTCAGCTTCGCCAGCAGGGCGGCGGGCGACAGCTTTTCGCCGTCGATCGACACCGCATCGCCCTTCTCGAAACCGATCTCGATATAGGTCGGCCTGTCGGGCGCTTCTTCCGGGCTGATCGTCCGCATAAAGACGATGCTCTCGGCTTCCTTGGCGGGGTCTTCCAGCACTTTTCCTTCCGACGAGGAGTGCAGGAGGTTGGCGTCGACGCTGAACGGGGCCTCGCCGCGCTTGTCCTTGGCGATGGGGATCTGATGGGCCTCGGCGAATTGCAGCAGGCGCGTGCGGCTTGTCAGGTCCCATTCGCGCCACGGCGCGATCACCTTGATGTCGGGTTTGAGCGCGTAATAGCCCAGCTCGAAGCGCACCTGGTCGTTGCCCTTGCCGGTGGCGCCGTGACAGACGGCATCGGCGCCCACCTTTTCGGCGATCTCGATCTGCTTTTTGGCGATCAG
>DASTRG010000113.1:0-4508 GCA_035761325.1 Rhizomicrobium sp.
CCTTCGATGCGATAGAGAGAGGCGACGGCCAGATAGATTTCCTCGCGGCTGGCGCCGTCCCTGGGGTTCATCGCCAGCTGGGCCAGGCGGCTCATGTCGCTCATATCGTGTGCGGTCAGCCCCACGGTACAGGTCCCCCCCAAAAGACAAACGTCCCAGAACCGGCCAGTTACGGCCGGATGCCGGTTTACTAGCAGCCAGGTGTTAACAGCCGATTAAGTGTCTTGACGGACACGGACAAAGCGTGTGCGTTTGCCGTTACATGCCCAGTGACGGAAAATACCTCCTGGCGATCGACCAGGGCACGACCTCGACCCGGGCCATGCTTTTCGACGCCGCCGCAAGGCCCCTGGCCAGCCATGCCATCCCGCTCAGGCAGATATTTCCCGCCGACGGCTGGGTCGAGCACGATGCGGGTGAAATCTGGCAGGCGGTCCTGCAGTGCTGCCGGGCGGTGCTCCAAGGCCGTGCGGCCCGTCAGGTCGCGGCGATCGGCATCACCAACCAGCGGGAGACCAGCGTTATCTGGGACAGGAAGACCGGCGCCCCGCTCCACAATGCCATCGTCTGGCAGGACCGGCGCACCGCTGCCCGCTGCGCAGCGTTACGTCGGGCCGGCAAGGCGGCAATGATAACACGCAAGACCGGGTTGCTGCCCGATCCCTATTTTTCGGCAACCAAGCTGGAATGGCTGTTGAAGAATGTGAAGGGCCTGCGAAAAAAAGACGTCGCGTTCGGCACCATCGATTGTTGGCTGATCTGGAACCTGACGCGCAGGGCCGTGCATGCCACCGACGTCACCAACGCGTCACGCACAATGCTGTGGAACCTGAAAACGCGCGACTGGGACAGAGACCTGCTCAAGCTGTTCGGCGTGCCTGCGGCAGTATTGCCCCAGGTGCGCGAGAGCCGGGGCGATTTCGGCAGCACCGATCCTCTGTTGCTGGGAGCGTCCATTCCGATACTGGGCGTGGCGGGCGACCAACAGGCCGCCTGTGTGGGGCAGGCCTGTTTTACGCCCGGAGACGTGAAATCAACCTATGGCACCGGCTGTTTTGCGCTGGTCAATACAGGTCGATCGGTACCGCGCTCGAAAAACCGGCTGCTGGCCACGGCGCTGGCCCGAAAGCAATACGCCATCGAGGGCAGTATCTTTATCGCGGGCGCGGTTGTGCAGTGGCTGAGCGATGGACTGAAAATCCTGCATGGCGCCGCGGACAGCGAGGTCATGGCCAAACAGGCCCGGCCCGCCGAGGGGCTCTATCTTGTGCCCGCCTTTACGGGCCTGGGCGCGCCCTATTGGGACCCCGACGCACGCGGCGCGATAGTGGGACTGACCCGCGATATCGGGCGCGCCGAAATCGTGCGCGCTGCGCTGGACGCGGTTTGCTATCAGACCCGCGATCTTTTGGAGGCGATGCGCCTGGATGTCGCGGCGGCGGGGCTCAAGCGTTTGACTCGCCTGAAGGTTGATGGCGGCATGGTGGCCAATGACTGGTTCTGCCAGCGGCTGGCGGACCTGACGGGCCTGCCGGTCGACCGGCCGCGCGTGACCGAGACAACGGCCCTGGGTGCGGCCTATCTGGCGGGACTGGAGGCGGGGCTGTTCCGCAGCGAAAAAGACATCGCCGCCCATTGGGCGTTGGATCGGCGTTTCCGGCCGGCGCTGAAGCCGGCAGAGCGCGACCGGCTGTATGCCGGCTGGCAGCGGGCGGTGCAGAGGGTGCGCAACTGACGCCGCCAACATTCACCAATTTGGCAACATCATGTTCCTGACTGGATTGACGCGCGCGAAAGATGAGCCATAGTTAGCCCTACAACCCGCGGCTGCCCGTCGGTTGGTGTTCTGCGTTCTTCGAGGAAACGATCCGCGCAAGCCTGGATTTGCGTGTGCGCGATGCCTTTGGCCGGGGGGCTGGGTGGAAAGCGAGACCACGTCATGGGACGGCCAGCGGGCCGATCTGTCCTTTTATCTCGCGCGCCTTTTTCTTCCGGCTCGCGACGCGGATGGGGGCCGGGTGGTCCTCTGCGCCGACCCGACCGCCGAAAATCAGGCCTGGTTAAGGGCCTATGCCGGCCACGCGCCAATTAAGGTGGTTTCGCGCACGGAATTGCTGGCGACGCTCGGCGCCCGGTTCGATCAGGTTCTGCTGGATGATGCCATCTTCTGCTTGGCGCGGCGCTGGCCCGAACTCTCGGCGCAGACCGTTATTACCAGCGGGCAGGTCACGACCTTCGCGCTTCTGGCGATGTTGCTGATCCTGGCATCCATTTTTCATCCTGTCGCTGCTTGGCGCGCGTCGACGCTGATGCTGTCCCTGGCCTGTATGGCCAGCGGATTGTTCCGGGCCAGCCTGGCGATTCTAGGCAGTGGCCACCGGCGCGACATCGCTCCCGCCACCACGGGGCTGCCACTCTATACGATCATGGTGCCGCTTTACCGCGAAGTTGCGGTGCTGCCGGGACTGGTGTCGTCCCTGCGCGCGCTGGACTATCCGCCCGACCGGCTGGACATCAAGCTGGTGTTGGAGGCGGACGATCACGAAACCATCGCCGCAGCGCGCCAGTTGCGCGACAGCGGTGCCGCTGCATTCGAGCTGGTGCTGGTGCCCGGGGGCGGTCCGCGCACCAAGCCCAAGGCAATAAATTACGCGCTCGCTTTCGCGCGCGGCGAATATCTGGTGATCTATGACGCCGAAGACCGACCCGAGCCGGATCAGCTCAAGCGCGCCGTCGCCACCTTCCGCGCCAGTCCGCGTGCCGTTGCGTGCCTCCAGGCGCGGCTGAACTTCTACAACGTGGGCCACAACTGGCTTACCCGCGGTATTATGGCGCAAACGCCACAAGAAAGAATCCCCGCCGTCGCCTAAGTCTTGGGGATGAACGAGCTTGGAAACCGATACGCCCTGGCGGCGCTAAAAGACCGCCGCGCCACCCTGGCCGGTGAGATTGCGGACCTGAAGAAGCGCCTTCAGGTCGCCACCACCCAGCTAGACCATATCGACGCCTGCCTGACGATCTTCGAGTACCAGGGCGACCCGGCTGCCATCCCGGCCCATAGACCCCGGCGCAGGGTCAAGCTGTTCAAGCAGGGCGAGCTAGGCCGCCTGATCCTGGACGCCCTCAGGCGGGCCGGGAAGCCGCTGGGCACCCACGAAATCACCACGGCGCTGTTGGAGGCTGGCGGCTACGGCGAGTCTGCTAGGCCATCCCTGGCCCCCAGAGTGCGGGGTAATCTGGCCTATCTGGAAAGCCGGGAGGCCGTCACCAAGGCCGGGAGCGGAAAGGCCGTTCTGTGGAATATTTTGTTCGATAGGTAACGCCGATAGGGCCACGGTCGTTAATGCAGTTGTAAGCCCAGGAGAAAGCAAAATGGCCGAACATTGCTCCCATAAGCTAATTGTCGTGGTCCAGGAATCCCCCACACTGCCGGGGCGAGAGGACGAATCTGTGCGGTATGAATGCGCTTGCCAGTTCTGCCCGGAGATTATCATCCTTACCGCTAAGGAAATCGAACAGCTAATCTACTTAGCGAGTTGCGGTTTGCAAATGCCGCTGCCAATAGCCGCTGAAATCCACTGACGGCTTGGCCTTCATGGCGTGCGCGGCGACGGCATGGACCTGATCGCCATTGCTCATGCGGCGGTTGTCCTCGCGCCAGGAGGCTTCCTGGGCATAGCGCAGCAGATAGGCCCCAGCGATGTGATGATGGTGGCCCTGTTCGGCGCGGCGCAGCCGGGAGAAATAGCTTTCCGCCCAATTCGTGCAAGCGCCGTCTAGGCTGTACGCCTGTTCGTGGTTGATGCGGCGCATTTCAAACTTGCTGTGCAGATCATTCCAGCTAGGGGCTTCATCGGCGTGCAGGACGGTGCCAGCCTGGACGCGGGACTTGATCCATGACAGGGCCGCGCCTTCCGTCTTGAACACGGCGGGAAGCGACTGACCGCCATGCTCGCGGACGATCACAACGCATTGACGTTTGCCGCTCTTGTTCTTCCAAAGGCGACGGTCCTTGCGGTCCTCACGCAGATTGGCGGGCTTCACATAGCCGCCGAAATAGCCGCCATCTACCGACGCTTCCGGGCAGTCATCACCGATCACTCGGCCCTTCATTTCCTGGGCCATCGCTTCGCGCATCTTGTGGCAGAGGACAAAGGCGGTCTTGTAAGACAGGCCCAGGTCGCGGCTCATGGCCAACATACTCTTGCCCTTCACTTCGTTGCAGAAGATGGCGATAGCGGCCAGATAGGCCCGCAGGGGCAGCTTGTGGCTGGCAAACATGGTGCCGCTGGTGATGGTGAAGTCGGTCTTGCAGCCCTTGCAACGGAAGCGCAGCGCGCCATTCGGGCGGCGGCACTCATAGGCGTCCAGGCAGCCACAGTCCGGGCAGACCGGCGCGCCAGCAGTTTCCACCCAACGCATCTTGCGGAAGGCTTCCTCGGCCTGGGCATCCGTCATGCGGATTACGTCGAGCAGGGAGAGGGTTTTAGCCTTGGGGGAAAGGAGAA
>DASTRG010000114.1:0-14883 GCA_035761325.1 Rhizomicrobium sp.
TCACGACATGAACTGAAGCGCAGCCTGCTTCTGGGCGCGGCCACATTCGGCATGATGGCCTTTGCGGGCCCGGCGTTGGCGCAGGAAAGCACCGAAACCGTGGTGGTGACCGGCACGCGCATCGCATCGCCCGATGCGGTCGCCGCCGCGCCGCTGACCGTTGTGTCGGCCGCCGACATCACCCAGACCAAGGCGGCGACACTGGAACAGACGATCAACCGTCTGCCATCCATGTCCCAGACCAATTCCGCCAATGACCAGAATTCGATCTCGCCCGGCGGCATTTCCACCGCGGACTTGCGCGGCCTGGGCACGGAGCGAACGCTGATCCTGATCGACGGCCAGCGCATGGTCTCCACCTTTGTCTCCGGGGCGCAGGGCCAGGATCTTCAGAACATCCCGGTCGGCCTGATCGATCGCGTCGAAATCCTGCGCGATGGCGCCTCGCCGATCTATGGCGCGGACGCGATCGCCGGTGTGATCAACATCATCACCAAGAAGGATTTCCAGGGGCTGCAGCTCAGCGGCGGCGCCGGCATTTCGACCTATGGCGACCACGCCACCAAGCAGCTCTCGGCGCTGTTCGGAGCCCAGACGCCCAAGGCCGGACTGATCGCGGGCGTGCAGTACGTCACCGAGGATCCGGTGCGCCAGGGTACCCGCCTGTGGGCCGGCGGCGGGGACGGCAGCAAGAACATCTACGGCGTTTCGTCCGCGGTGCCCCTGGGCCGGTTCGAGGATACGGTCACCGGCGACATCTATTGCGGCAACGCCTCGAACACGCTGACGGCATCGCCGGACGGATGCGGACTGTTCAATGCCTCCAACGACCCACAGCTGATCCAGGGCCGTTCGCTGCTGAATGCCAATCTCCAGGCCCATTACGAGCTCGCCGACAACCTCACCCTCTATTCCAGCTTCTTCTTCACCAACCGCAAATCCACGGCGAGGCTGAACCCGGAGCCGGTTGGCGATGTCTATCCGTCCGCCAAATGGCTCAACGGCATCATCATACCGGCCACCAATCCCAACAACCCGACCGGCCATGACCTGGCGCTGCGCAAGCGCCTGTATGAGACCGGCGACCGCAGCTTCGACGACGATGTCGATACCTTCC
Source organism: Rhizomicrobium sp. (assembly GCA_035761325.1). Classification (GTDB taxonomy): domain Bacteria; phylum Pseudomonadota; class Alphaproteobacteria; order Micropepsales; family Micropepsaceae; genus Rhizomicrobium. The sequence goes on from DASTRG010000114.1 coordinate 1,118, forward strand.
AGGAGCGCTTCGGCCTCAAGGGCGAGCTGGCGGACTGGAAGTTCGATCTGGGCTACCAGTACGGCCAGTCCGATTCCAGCGACTACACGCACGGCGCGGTCAACCTGACCCGCATTCAGGAACTGGTCGGCGCCATCCCGTGCCAGCCCGACGCGCCTGCCGGTTGCGGCGGCGTGATGCTGGCCGGCACCAATTCGCTGACGCCTGCCCAGGCCAGCTACGTCCAGTATGTCGGCATGGATAATTCGCGGTATGGGCAGAACATCGCCTATCTCGACATCACCGGCACGCTGCCGTTCGGCCTGCCCGCCGGCAATATCGGCATGGCGATCGGCGGCGACTGGCGCCGCGAGGGGGTGAAGGCCATCCCCGACGCCCTCAAGCAGACCGGCGACTTCGCCGAAGGCACGTCGCTGCCGACCCAGGGCCATTATGACGTCACGGAGTTCTATGGCGAGCTCTCGATCCCGCTTCTGCGCGATGTTGCGTTCGCCGAGGATCTCAGCATCGACCTGGCGGCCCGCATCTCTGAATATTCGAACTTCGGCAACGCCAATGTCTACAAGGGCAGCTTCAACTGGCAGGTGAACGACCTGGTCCGCCTGCGCGGCGGCTATGCCACCGGCGTGCGCGCGCCGCAGGTCGGCGGCGAACTGTATCTGGGCGCCAACCAGAGCGCGGACGGCTTCTCCGACCCCTGCGTGGGTCCGACCGACGCCACCATCATCGCCAACTGCCGAACCGCGATCGGGCCGGCCTATGATCCGGCGACATTCACCCAGGCGGTTCCGCAACTGTCGGCGGCGCGTGTCGGCAATCCGAACCTGAAGCCCGAAACCTCCAACCAGTGGAATCTGGGCACCGTCTTTACCCTGGACCAATTTGTCCCGGGCCTGTCGGCGACGGTGGACTACTACAATATCCACATCAACAACTACATCACGCTGATCGATCCCGGCTCGGCCGTTTCGCTGTGCTATGGCTCGGTCGGATTCACCGACGTCAACTGCCCGAATATCGGTGCGCGCAATGCGGTCAACGGTGCGTTGACCAGCTACCGCGAGCCCTACACCAACCTGGGCTATATCCATACCGACGGTATCGACATGGGAGCGACCTGGAACACCAGTTCACCCATGGACGCGCTGGAGGGTTGGGGCCTGGGCCTGAATACCCAATGGGCCTATGTCAACAACTTCAAGCAGCAGAACCTGGATGGTTCGGTGACGCAATATGCCGGCACCTATTCGGAAGGCGCCATCAGCTATGGCCAGCCGAAGTGGAAGGGCCTGATCAGCGCCAGGCTGACGATGCCGCAGAGCGGTCCGAGCTTCGAGGTCGTGGAGCGCTTCATCGGCCAGACCTTTGTCAACGACATCTATGGCGAGACCCCGGACACGCCCGGCTACAATGTGCCGGAGCTGTGGTTCACCGACATCAATGTCAATGTGCCGATCGAGAATTACGACTTCAACTTCGGCATCGACAATCTGTTCGACAAGGACCCGCCCCTGGCGATCGATCCCTATGTGCAGACTCTCAGCAACCAGTACGACTTTGTCGGCCGTTTCTTCTATCTGAAGGGCACGGTCAACCTCTGAGCCGGAATGGCCGGCAGGGATACGGTTGGGGCCGCGAGAAATCGCGGCCCTTCTTTTTTTGGCCGTCGCGGGCGGCGGGTGGCCCTAGCGGACGCGGGCCACCTTGTAGACCAGCGAAGAGTCGTTGAACTGGAGATTGTAGCTTCCCAGCAGTCCACGCTCGATACGGGCACTGTGCATGCTCTTGCGGGCCCCGACCGTGTGGTCGTCGCTGTCCAGCTGGCGCCAGACCTGTCCGTTCGACAGGGTCACGGTGAATTTTCCGAACGGATTGAAATTGATGCCGGCAATGTCCGCGACCAGGCGATTGGGCTGGGTGGTCCTGCCCCTGGGACTGCGCAGCTGTTCGCTCCCGAACGCCTGGATCGCCGGTGTCGCGACAGGCGCCGGCGCGGCGGGAGGCGGCGCGGTCGCCGGGCGCCCCGGCGCCGTCACACCGGCCTGTCCGGCGGCGGCGCGCGCGACGCGATCGTAGCAGGCAAGCCGCTCCACGGCGCCGAAGATGGTCAGGCACGATGCAAGCTCTGCGCTCAGCGGGGACTGTGCGAAGGCTGGCGCCGAGGTGGCCCCGCTCGCCGGAAACGCCACCATGACCGCCAGGCAGCCGCCACGCGCTGCCGTCATTGCCCGCTTCATTGAAGGTATCCCCAAAGGGCTCGCGACGTTCAGCATCCCGCAGCAGGATCGCAAGCCGACCGCCATTGAAAAGCTTTTATTTCCAGTAGGATAATATATGCGTGCGCCTTGCGGGGCCGGCGAAGCCGGGGGTGAAACTTCCGCTGTGCTAGGCTGCGGCAAGCAGATTCGGGGACCCTCGAGAACCAGGGCAAGAGAGCAAGTGCGCGTTCTGGCGGCTTTCATCATGATCTTCGGCCTGGTGCTGCCGGCGCCGGCGGCATTGGGCGACGACCCGATCTCCCGCCTGATGAACAGCGCCGATAAGCTGCCGCAAGCCCCGGTGAGCCGCAAGCCGGCCGAGAATGTTTCCGCGCCCGCCGTGGGCTCCAGGCCGAAAGGCCCGCTGCCCATCGTGATGAGTGCGCGCATCGGCGAACATCAAGACCGTACAAGGCTGGTGCTGGAACTTTCCGATCCGGTGAACCTGCGGGCATTTTCGCTGGCCAATCCCGACCGCGTGGTGATCGACATGCCGGAAGTGGCGTGGAAGCTGGGGGCCCCGCCGCGCCCGAGCGGCTTTGGCGCCATCAAGAGCTATCGCTATGGCCTGTTCCGGGCCGGCAATTCGCGCATGGTGGTTGACCTGAACCAGCCCGTCACGGTGGGCGACACGCTGGTGCTTCCACCCTCCAACGGGTTCGGCTATCGCGTTGTGATCGACCTGTTCCCCGCCAGCCGGGCCAAATTCGACGCCCTGGCCGGCTGGCCGGCCGACCTGAAGAAGCGTGAAAGCGACGCCGAAAAGCTGGCGGCGATGATCGCCGCGGCCCAGGCGCCCGAGCGCGAGGCGGCGCGGCAGAGCGGCAAGGGTACGGGCAAGGGCAAGGTCATCGTGATAGATCCCGGCCATGGCGGACTGGATACAGGCACCAGCGGCGTCAACGGGCTTCTCGAAAAGGACCTTGTGCTGGCCGAGGGCCTGCGGCTGGCCAAGGTCCTGAAGGCCCGCGGCTACAGCGTTTATATGACACGCGACGACGACACCTTTATTCCCCTGCGCCAGCGGGTTGCGATCGCGCGGGCCGACAGTGCCGACCTTCTGATCTCGCTGCACGCCGATTCCAATCCCGACCAGGACGTAACCGGTCTTTCCATCTATACCCTCAGCGACGGACGGTCTGACCGCGAGGCCGCCGCGCTCGCCAAGCGCGAAAACCAGTCCGACGTCATCGCCGGCGTCGACCTGTCCGGCGAGAACAATCCCGTCGCGCCCATCCTGATCGACCTGGCACAACGCGACACCATCAACAAATCCTCGCGCTTTGCCACCACCGCATTGGCCAGCCTGAGGAATGTCACCGACATACTGGCGCGAAGCCCGCACCGTTCGGCCAGCCTGGCGGTGCTGGTGGCGCCCGATGTGCCGGCCGTGCTCATAGAGCTGGGCTATCTGTCCAACCGGGGCGATGCGGCGCAGATGAACACACAATCCTGGCGGGCCCGCGTGGCGGGGGCGATCGCCGACGCGGTGGACAACCATTTCGCCGTGCCGACGCGCCAGGCCGCCCGCCAACCATGACCTGCGGAGTCGCAATGATGCCGCAATCCCCGCGCCATGCGCGGAACTTCGGGCGGAAACCGGCGGCGCGGTTGCCCTTTTCGCCTTCGTCGTCTTTCCAACCACAGGCGCGGCAACTATAAGTCGCACGTACCGATGCAGATTGCGATGTGATGCTCTCCCGTCTTATGAAATGGTTCGGTCTTACGATGGCCGCGCTCGCCGTCGTCGCGATCGGCGCGCTGGCTGTCTATCTGGTCACGATCACCCGCGACCTGCCCAGCGTACAGACGCTGAAGAACTATGCCCCGCCCATCACGACCCGCGTTTACGCCGGCAATGGCACGGTGCTGGGCGAATACGCCCGCCAGCGGCGCATCTTCATTCCCGCCGCATTCATTCCCAAGCTGGTGAAGCAGGCCTTCACCAGCGCCGAGGACCGCAATTTCTACAATCATCCGGGCATCGACCCGTCGGGCATTCTGCGCGCGGCGATAAAGGATGTGGGGCTTGTCCTGCAGGGCCGCCGGCCGCAGGGTGCCTCCACCATCACCCAGCAGGTGGCGCGCAATTTCCTGCTCAATTCCGACGTCAAGTTCAGCCGCAAGATCCGCGAGGCGATCCTGGCGGTGCGCATCGACGCCACCTATCCCAAGGAGAAGATCCTCGAACTCTATCTGAACGAAATCTATCTGGGGGAGAACTGCTACGGCATCGGCGCGGCATCACTGAACTATTTCGGCAAGTCGCTGGACGAGCTCGACGTCGCCGAGGTCGCGTTCCTGGCGGCGCTTCCCAAGGGTCCGGCCAACTATGATCCGCGCCGCTATCATGCCGCCGCCGTCACGCGCCGCAACTGGGTGATCGACCAGATGGCGGACAATGGCTACATTAGCGACGCGCAGGCCGACGCGGCCAAGGCCGAGCCGCTGGTCACCCAGACCCGTCCCCTGGGCAGCCAGGCCGCCGACGTCGCCTATTATGTCGAGGAGGTGCGGCGGCTCCTGATCAACAAATATCATTATGACGGCCTCTACGATTCCGGGCTGCAGGTGCGCGCCTCTCTCGATACGCGTCTGCAGAACTTTGCCGTCAGCGCCCTGCGCGCCGGTCTGGTGCGCTATGACCGCCGTCACGGCTGGCGCGGCGCCAAGCTGCACACCGACATCAATGCCGACTGGAAAAGCGCGCTGGCCAAGCTGGCCAGCGATCCCGATCATCAGTCGGGCATCAAGACATGGCGGCTGGCCGCGGTGCTCGGCTACGACGGCAAGAGCGCGCGCATCGGTTTTGCCGACGGCACCACCGGGTCGATCAGCTATGACGGCTACAAGTGGGCCAAGCCCGAACTGCCGAACCAGCGCTGGGGCGCCACGCCCACGCGGCCGGACCAGGTGGTCAAGCCGGGAGACGTCGTCTTTGTCGAGCCGCTCGATCCCAAGGACGGCGCCAAGCCCGGCGAATACGGCCTGCGCCAGATTCCGGAGATCAACGGCGCCATCGTGGCCATGGACCCGCATACCGGTCGCGTGCTGGCGCTGTCGGGCGGCTTCTCCTATGCCTCGTCCCAGTTCGACCGCGCCATGCAGGCGATGCGCCAGCCGGGTTCCTCCTTCAAGCCCTTCGTCTATGCCGCGGCGCTGGACGATGGCTACACCCCCGCAAGCAAGGTGCTGGATGCGCCTTTCGTGATGGACATGGGACCGGGCCAGGGCGTGTGGCGGCCGGAGAATTTCGAGCATGAATTCCTGGGCCAGACCACGCTGCGCCGGGGCATTGAGCTGTCGCGCAATGTGATGACCGTGCGCCTGGCAGCCCAGATCGGCATGGACAAGGTCGTGCCCCTGGCCGTTCGTTTCGGTGTCTATGACAAGATGTCGCCCTATCTCTCCAACTCGCTGGGGGCGGCCGAAACCACGCTGCTGCGCATGGTCACCGGCTATTCCGAATTCGTGAATGGCGGCAAGAAGATCGAGCCGTCGCTGATCGACCGCATCCAGGATCGGAACGGCAAAACCATCTGGCGCCATGACACGCGCAACTGCGAAGGCTGCAACGACCCCAGCTGGCATGGCCAGGAGGAGCCGCTGCTCGCCGACACCCGGCCCCAGATCATCGATCCCAGGACCGCCTACCAGATTGTCTCCATGCTGGAAGGCGTGGTGTTGCGCGGCACCGGCCGCACGGTGCAGGCGGTGGGCAAGCCGGTGGCCGGCAAGACCGGGACCTCGTCGGATTCGAAGGACACCTGGTTCGTGGGCTTTTCGCCCGACCTGGCGGCGGGCGTCTATATCGGCTTCGACAATCCGCGCACTCTTGGAAAATACATCAATGGCACGGACGAGCAGGGCGCCACCGTGGCCGCGCCCATCTTCCGCGACTTCATGAAGGATGCGCTGGCCGACCAGCCCGCCATTCCTTTCCGCGTCGCCCCCGGCATCGAGGAAGTCTCGATCGACTATCACACCGGCAACCCCGTCCCGCCCGGTACTCCAGGGTCGATCATGGAAGCCTTCAAGGCGGGGAGCGCGCCAGGCGAGGGCGGAGCGCCAGGCCCAATGGATGACATGGCCCAGGTCTCCAGCCCCGGCCAGCCCAATCCCAATACGCCGCCGCCTGTCACGGTGGATCAGGGAACCGGTGGACTCTATTAGCGGTTTCGATTAACCAGCCCATCCCATGCGCCCCGAAATCGAACGTACCGCCGCAGACATCGAGCAGGCCATTGCCCTGCTGAGGAGGCATCTTTGACTGGGATGCCGCCAACCGCCGCCTGGACGAACTGAACGCCAAGGCCGAAGACCCTTCGCTGTGGAACGATCCGCAGGCCGCGCAGAAGCTGATGCGCGAACGCCAGAAGCTGGAAAGCGCCATCTCGTCGGTCTCCAGGATTCAGAACGACCTGGCGGACGCCAAGGGCCTGATCGAGATGGCCGAGGCGGAGAATGACGCGGCCATGGTGGCAGACGCGGAAGCCTCGCTGAAGGAATTGGGCAGGCGCGCCGAGCAGATGCGCCTTCAGTCCATGCTGTCGGGCGAAGCGGACGGCAACGATGCATACCTGGAAATCCATGCCGGCGCGGGCGGCACCGAGAGCCAGGACTGGGCCCAGATGCTGTTTCGCATGTACATGCGCTGGGCCGAGAATCACGGCTACAAGCTGCAGCTGATCGAGGAGAGCGAAGGCGAGGGCGGCGGGCTGAAATCGGCCACGCTGCTGGTCAAGGGCGAAAATGCCTATGGCTGGCTGAAAACCGAGGCGGGCGTGCACCGGCTGGTCCGCATCTCGCCCTTCGACGCCAATGCGCGGCGCCACACCTCGTTCTCGTCGGTGACGGTCTATCCGGTGATCGACCAGTCCATCGACATCGAAATTCCGGAAAAGGACGTGCGCATTGACGTCTATCGCGCCTCCGGCGCGGGCGGCCAGCACGTCAACAAGACCGAAAGCGCGGTGCGCATCACGCACCTGCCCACCGGCATCACGGTTGCCTCGCAAAGCGAGCGCAGCCAGCACCAGAACCGCGCCATCTGCTGGGACATGCTGCGCTCAAGGCTCTATGAGATCGAGCTGGAAAAGAAAAAGGCCGAGACCGGCGCCTTCATCGGCGAGAAGTCGGACATCGGCTGGGGCCACCAGATCCGCTCCTACGTCCTGCAGCCCTACCAGCTGGTGAAGGACCTGCGCACCGGCGTCGAAAGCCGGGTGCCGCAGGATGTGCTGGATGGCGGGCTGGATGACTTCATGGCCGCGGCGCTGGCCCAGGAGGTCGGCGGCAAGCCGCGCGAAAAGATCGAAGACCTGGAATAGCTCAGCCGGCCTGGCCCAGCGGCGACAGGCTGGCGCCGGGCATCAGCGCGCTGACGGATGCGGCCGGGCGGGCCGGTTCGGAGGAATGGCGCGACGGCTCGTCCAGCGGATTGTCCGAATGGCGGCAATTGCCCTCGAAGAAGGCGCCCGATTCCACCGCGATGGCTTCATGCAGGATGTCGCCTTCCACGCGGCTGGTGGAGGCCAGCAGAATCTTGCGGGCATTTATGCGGCCAACCACCTTGCCGCGCACGGTGACGTCTTCGGCGTAGATTTCGCCGCGGATTTCGGCTTTCTCGCCGATGACCAGCCCGGCGCTGCGCACATCGCCTTCCACCCGTCCGTCCACCTGGATGTCGCCGGCGGAGGAGAGGGTGCCGTTCACCACAAGGTCGGCGCTGATGATGGAAGGCGCCGCCGTTCCCCGCGGGTTGCGCTTGGGGCCCGGCTGGGGCTGCTGTGGCGGGGGAACAGGGGACGCGTCCTTTGTCTTGCTAGAGAACATGGCGGCCAGCCTCTATGAAGTTGTTCGGGTTCTTCACGACGTTGTCGTACCAGACTTCGTAATGCACATGCGGCCCGGTGCTGCGGCCGGTGGAGCCCACGCGCCCGATCGCGGCGCCCTTGGCGATCTTCATGCCCGCCCTGACGGTGATCTTCGACAGGTGGCCGTAGCGCGTGTGGATGCCGAAGCCGTGATCGATTTCGACCATGTTGCCGTAGCCGCCGCGATTGCCGGCGAACACCACCGTGCCGGGCGCGGTGGCATGCACCGCCGAGCCCCAGGGTCCGGCGAAGTCGATACCCGGATGGAAGGCATAGCGGCCGCTGAAGGGGTCCAGCCGCACGCCAAAGCCACTGGTACGGTCGAAGTTCGAGGCTGGGACCGGGCGCGCCAGCGGGACGTGGGACAGCGCCGCCGACAGGGTGTTCAGCTGCTCCAGCACGGCGGCGGCGCCCAGATAGGCCTGGGTGAATTTCGGATCGGAAATGCCTTCGAGGCGCACCTGGTCCAGCGGAATCTCGGGGCCGCCGACGCCTTCCGATTCAAGGCGGTGGGTCAGCTGGTCCGGATTGATCCCGGTGCGGCGCATCACCGCGCGCAGGCCGGCGACGCCGCGATTCAGCGCGCCCTGGGTCTTGGCCATCAGCGCCGTCTCCGTCCGGCCGATGCTGGCCACCCGCTCGGTCTGCTCTGCCAGCGCCCGAAGCGCGGGATGCTGGATATAGGCGCCAGCATAAGAGGCGTGCGGGTGGATGGCATGACTCATGCCGACGGCGGCGGAATGGAAGAACCCCGTGACGGACTTCCAGGCACGCTGCAGAAAACCGGGCGCCGGTAACCTGGCCGCCGTGCGCGGCTGGGGCGCGGCCGGACCGGGCATCACGGTCAGCTGCGAGCTGCCGCCGCCCGCATCGTCGTCGAAATAGGCGGCGGGGGCCTCGATCCCCACGCTGTCGGCCATGGGGGCGGCAAGGCGGGACTGGTTCTGGGACTGGCCGCCATTGCGGCTATTGGGCAAGGCCGCCTGGCCGGCGGAGAGGCCCGCCGCCCGTTCGGCCTGGCTGGTCCTGTTCAGAAAACCGGCGATGGCATTCTGCTTGGCCTGAAGGGTGTCGGCGGTGGCCTTGAAGCGATCCTCGGCCGTGACCAGCGCGCCGTTCAACTGGTCGTAGGACATCTGCAGGTCCGCCACTCGTCCCTCATAGGACTGCTGCATCTGCTGGTAGCGGTGGTCCTTGGCGGCAATGATGCGATCCTTGAAGACCACATTGACGGTGGCGAACGCCACCCAGCCCAGGAAGATCAGGGTCAGGCCTGCCAGGGTCGCCTGGAGAGACGGCCCGAAGGTGAAGAACTGCACCCGCCCGTCGCTGCGGATATAGATCTGCCGTTCGGGGAATGTGTCGTGCAGCCATGTCCAGACGCGCTCAAGCAGTGGCGTCTTTACCGCCGCGGTCACCGCCGCGTGGTCCACGACCGGCCGCCGGCCTTCAGAAGGCGCGCGATGCGCCCGCGCCTGTCCGATCAGGCTCTTGTGCCAGAAGAAGGAGCGCGAGGTCAGCCGCGGGCGGAACAGGCGCGTCAAACTGCGAATTTTCGTTGAGCTCTTCAAAGCGCTCTTGCCGCGTCCAGCACGGCCTCCACATGTCCGGGAACTTTTACCTTCCGCCAGATTCCGGCAATCCTGCCCCGGCCATCCACCAGGAAGGTCGCACGCTCCATGCCCATATATTTGCGGCCATAAAGTGTCTTTTCGCCCCACACGCCCCACGCCTGTGCCGCCCTGGTCTCGGGATCGGACCCCAGGGCCACCGTAAGTTTGTGCTTGCGCCGGAATTTCTCATGGGATTGCAGGCTGTCCTTGGAGACGCCGATAACCCTTACGCCCAGCTTCTCGAACTTCTTCTGCGCGCCGCTGAAATCCAGGGCTTCGCGGGTACATCCCGAGGTGTCGTCCTTGGGATAGAAATACAGCACAAAGGGCCGGCCCTTCAGGCTGGCCGGCGAAACGCTGCCGCCGGTATCCAGGTCCAGCTTGAACGCCGGAGCCTTGTCCCCGACGGCCAGCGCGCCGCCGGCCGGCGAGGCGGCCGCAGCTTGCGAAGCCGCCTTGCGAGCGGCCAAAGTTCCAGCACTTCTCGTCCCGGCCATGCCCCGGTTCCGCCGATCCCCTTGAGTGGGGCGGATTTAAGCCTATCCCGGCGGCCCGGGCAATCCGCTGAAGCCGGCCGGTCCAGTGACATTCGTGAGACAAGGGGCTGGAACATTTGCCCTTTTTAGGCCTAACAGAGGTGTTAGTGAGCCGGCGCCAGTTCAGGAACAGCCCTGTCCCGCGCCGGGGTCCCCGTCAGGGGCACGATCCTCTTTGAAGAAGACCCGCGTGACGCTGTCCCGATTCATAAAGGCCCATCACATCAGCGCAGCGGCGCTGGGGGCGGGCGTGATCGTGGCGGCGATCGTCTTTTTCGTCGTGGGCGCCGGGGTACGGCTGCTGATTGGGCCGGTGTCGCTGGGGCCGCTGCACGGCACCCTGGCCGCCGCAATCCACGAGGCGCTGCCGGGCATCGCGCTGGATTATGACCAGGCCGCCATCGAATGGAGCCGCGACGAAGGCCGGGTGAACCTGGTCGTGCTGGGCGCGCGCATGTACGACAGCAGCGGACGCATCGTTGCGCAGGCGCCCAAAGCCGACATCGATATTGCGGCGGCGCCGTTCCTCAGCGGACGGATTGTGGTGCGCCGCATCGCGCTGGTGGGCGTCCAGCTCACCCTGGTTCACACCAAGGATGGCGGCATCCGGCTGGGACTTCAGCACGACCGCAACAGCGAAGACCTGATACGGCGCCTGGGCGACGTGATCGAAGCCAGGGGCGGCACCGGCTCGTCCCTCGAAAGCTTTGCGGTGCGCAATGCGCGGCTGGCCATCATGGATGAGCCCAGCGGCCTGTTCGTCGTGGCGCCCAAGGCCTCGCTTGTCATGCGTTCGCGGGGGCGCGACATCGTGCTGGCCTTCAACGCCGATACCGAAATTTCCGGCCGCAAGAGCCATGTCTCCGCCAACCTGGTGCTTCCGCCCGGACAGGCGCCCTTTCGCGGCGACCTGACCGTCAGCGGCTTGGACCTGCGCGCGCTTGCCGCCAATGCCCCGCGCTACGCCGTGCTCAAGAACGTCCCGCTCATCGCCAGCGCCTCCGCCCGCTTCGCGATGCGGGCAGGCGGCAAGCTGGAGAATGCCGATTTCGACGTGACCGCGCACGGCGATATTCCCGCCCGCATGCTGAAGGACAAGATCCTGCATGTCCGCCAATTCCGGCTGACCGGCCATTACGATGGCAGCGGCCGTAAACTGACGCTCGAGACCGCCGACCTGGATGCGCGTGAGGCGCGCATGCGCGGCCGTGGCGACGGGGAGTTCGTCTATGCCCATGGGGCGCTGGAGCAGATCAAGGCGCGGCTGGCCTTCGACCGCATCGTCGTGGATGCACCCGGCCTTTTCCGGCAGCCGGTCGGCTATCAGTCGCTGGTGGTGGACGGGGCATGGCTGCCGGGCGCGCGCCGCTTCGAGGTGTCCCAGGCCAGGCTCGCCGCGCCGGGCTTCAACCTGACGGCTTCGGGCAAGCTGACCTTGAACGACACCGGTGCGCCGGGGCTTTCCGCCCATGCGCAGATCGCCGAGCTGCCGGTGCGCACGCTGCTGCGCTACTGGCCGTTGCCGATGGCCGGCGGCGCGCGCGAATGGATCGACCGCAACATCTTTGCCGGCACCATCGGGCCGCTTGATGCGAACTGCGATTTTGCGCCCGGCGAGATGGACCTTGAGGTCCTGCCCGAAGATTCCGTGAAGATGACCTTCGCCATCAAGGACGTGGAGGGCGCCTATATCAAGGGCCTGACCCACGCCACCGGTGTCGACGGCGACGCCGTGCTGACCGGCGACAGTTTCAGGGCCAGTTTTACCGCCGGGCACATCGGGCCGATCGTCGCCAGCCGCGGCAGCGCCGTGATCCCCGAACTTCACAAAGTGGGAACGGTGGGCAATTTCACGGTGCACGTCGACGGGGCCATGCCCGACATCATGCGCCTGATCGACATGGCGCCGCTGAACTATGCCCGCCGCTTCGGCATCGATCCGCGCCAGACCGGCGGCAGGGCAGCCGCCGACCTGTCGTTCCAGGTGCCGATGCTCGCCGACCTGCCGGTCGATGATGTCGGCATCGGCGTCAAGGCGCATGTCGAAGGTTTCGCGGTGGTGCTGGGACGCATCAAGGTCCATGACGGCGTGGTCGATTTCGACATCGACAACGATCGGCTGCACCAGACCGGGTTCATCGGCATGGCCGATTCCCGCATGGCCGTGGACTGGACCGAAGACTTCAAGACCCAGGACAATATCACCACCCGGCTGACGGTGAAGGGTGACATGACCGAGGCGGTGCGCGCGCAACTGGGCGTGAACCTGCAGCGTTTTTTCCGCGGCACCGTTCCCGTCACGGCCCAGATCACCGGCCATCGCGGCGCGCTGGTCCAGGCTGATGTCGCGGTCGATTTCACGCCGGCGCTGCTGTCGGTGCCTATCGTCAATCTCGAGAAAAACCCCGGACAGCAGGCGACGGGCCGCATTCTGGTGAATTTCGCACCCGGCAATGTCCTGACCGACGAGACAATCCGCATCGATGGGCCGGTGCTGAACGCGACCGGGACGGCGACGTTCGGCCGGGGCGGCGATCTGACCAGCCTTGTGTTCCCCTCCATCCGGATGGGGCCGCTGAACGATCTTGCCTTCCAGCTTCGGCGTGGACCGGGGGGCAACGACTACACGCTGCGCGGCCGCTCGCTGGACGGATCGAGGATCGGGCGCAATGGCACCGGGCAGGGCACCAATGGCGCACACGGCTCTCGCCCTGACGACACGCCCGAGGGCCGTTTCCACATCAGCGCGCAACTGGAGCGCCTGGCCATGCGCGACGGCGTTTCAATCATGCCTTTCAGCATGGACCTGACCGGCGTGGGCGAGCGGCCCGCAACCCTGGCGCTTTCGGGCGCCCTGGCGCAGGACAAGGCCAACGGCGCGGCGGGCGCGCACATCGGCGCCAATATCGTGGCGGTGCCGGAGGGGCGGCGCATGACGCTGACCGCGGCCAATGCCGGGCTTCTGGCGCGCGGCCTCTTCGCCTTCGAAAGCATGCGCGACGGGACACTGGACGCCAGCGTGGTCCTGCCCGGCCGCGCCACCGACACTACCGATCCCAAGGTCCCGGACTTTACCGGCATCCTCAAGGTGACCGACTTCCGCATGGTCAACCAGTCGTTCCTGGCCCGCCTGTTCTCGGCGGGCTCGTTGACCGGATTGGTCGACCTGATGGGCGGCGAGGGCATGACCCTGGACAGCCTGGAAATGCCCTTCAGTTCCAAGAACAATGTGATCAGCGTGAACGGCGCGCGCGTGGCCGGTCCCGCGATCGGCGCCAGCGCCGATGGCTATATCGACCGGCCCAAGGGACAGATCGCGCTGAAAGGCTCGCTGGTTCCGGCCTTCGCGCTCAACTCGTTCATCAGCAACGTGCCGGTGATCGGCGATATACTTGCCTCAAAGAAGGGCGAGGGCATTTTTGGGGTGACCTATTCGCTCAGTGGGGATTCCGAGCATCCCGACATCAGCACCAATCCCCTGGC
>DASTRG010000115.1:0-18482 GCA_035761325.1 Rhizomicrobium sp.
AAATGGTACTTCGACGAGCTGTATGACTTCCTGTTCGTGCGTCCTGCCATGAAAATTGGCCGCTTCCTGTGGAAGCGCGGCGACGGGACCGTCATTGACGGGCTTGGCCCGGACGGTATCGCGGCGCGTGTGCTGGATGCCGCGCGCGGCGCAATGAAGCTGCAGACCGGTTATGTCTACCACTATGCACTGGCGATGCTGTTGGGCGTGGTGGCGCTGGCCACCTGGTTCATGCTGACGCTGGGAGGCAAGCCATGAGCCTTCCCCTGTTGTCCCTGTGTACCTTTTTTCCGCTCGTCGGCGCGGCCGCGATCCTATTGCTGCCCAGACCCGAGAGCGCACGCTGGATCGCGCTAGCTACCACCATCGTCACCTTCATTCTGTCACTGATGGTATGGGCGGCGTTCGATCCATCAAATCCCGGCTTCCAATTGGTCGAAAAGGCCAGCTGGCTGGGTGGCGGAACCTCCTATCACATGGGCGTCGACGGAATCTCGATGCTGTTCGTGGTGCTGACCGCAGGCCTGATGCCCTTCTGCATCGCCGCATCCTGGAAGAGTATCCAAAGCCGCGTCGCGGAATATATGGTCGCCTTCCTGGTGCTGGAGACCATGATGATCGGCGTCTTCTGCGCGCTCGATCTGGTGCTGTTCTATGTGATGTTCGAAGGCGGGCTGATCCCGATGTTCCTGATCATCGGCATCTGGGGCGGCAAGCGGCGCGTATACGCAAGTTTCAAATTCTTTCTCTATACGTTCCTCGGCTCGGTCCTGATGCTGCTCGCGATCATGAGCATGTACTGGTACTCCGGCACGACCGACATTGTGACGCTTTTGAACGGGGTGCATTTCCCGGTGGCAATGCAAACCTGGTTGTGGCTCGCCTTCTTCGCCAGCTTCGCCGTCAAGATGCCGATGTGGCCGGTCCACACCTGGTTACCTGATGCGCATGTGGAGGCGCCGACTGCCGGCTCGGTCATCCTGGCGGCCATCCTGCTGAAGATGGGCGGCTACGGTTTCCTGCGCTTTTCGCTGCCCATGTTCCCCTCAGCGTCGCAGATGTTTGGCCCGCTGATCTTCACCCTGTCCGTCGTCGCGATCATCTACACCTCGTTGGTGGCGCTGGCGCAGGAAGACATGAAGAAGCTGATCGCCTATTCGTCGGTCGCCCATATGGGTTTTGTCACCATGGGCATCTTCACCCTGACTCACCAAGGCGTGGAGGGCGGCATCTTCCAGATGCTGAGTCATGGCGTGGTGTCCGGCGCGCTGTTCCTGTGCGTGGGCGTGGTCTATGACCGGATGCACACGCGCGAGATTTCAGCCTATGGCGGGCTTGTCAACCGCATGCCGCTCTACGCGGCGTTCTTCATGGTGTTTACCCTGGCCAATGTGGGCCTGCCGGGCACCAGCGGATTCGTTGGCGAGTTTCTGACCATGCTGGGCGCCTTCCTGCACAACAGCTGGATCGCCATATTCGCCACGACCGGCATAATCCTGTCGGCGTCGTATGCGCTGTTCCTTTATCGCCGCATGATCTTTGGAACCCTGGTCAAGCCGTCACTGCAGGCGATCCAGGACCTGACGCCCCGTGAAGTCGCGATCCTGGCGCCGCTGGTTGTAATAACCGTCGCGATGGGGGTGTATCCCAGACCGGTGTTCGACGTGACCACGCCGGCCGTGGCCAAGCTGATCAACGACAGCAAAATGGCCCTGGCCTTCGACCGCGCGCCAAAGCTGGCAAAAAACAGCGTTCCGGAGATGCAGAATGGAGCACGCCGGTGAGTCTTCAGACTGATCTTCTGGTTCTGCTGCCTGAACTGGTCGTCGCCATCGGCGCCATGGCAATGCTGCTTGCCGGTGCCATTGGCGGGGAAAGGGCGGCTCCCGCGGTGACATGGGGTGCGGTGTGTGTACTGCTTTTGGCGGGCATTGGTACGGTGATGGGTCCTGGGGGCACTGCCTTCCACGGCGCCTTCACCGCCGACGGGTTTTCGCGGTTCGCCAAGGTCCTGATCCTCGCCGGCGCTGCGTTGTCGATCCTGCTGGCCGATGAATTCTTCACCGAAGAGAAGGTGTCGCGTTTTGAAATGCCGGTGCTGATGCTGCTGGCCACGTTGGGCATGATGCTGATGGTGTCGGCCACCAGCTTCCTTGCGCTCTATCTGGGGCTCGAGCTTCAATCGCTTGCGCTGTACGTCCTGGCGGCCTTCAACCGCGATAATCTGCGCTCCAGCGAAGCCGGGTTGAAATATTTTGTCCTGGGGGCGCTGTCGTCGGGCATGCTGCTCTACGGCATTTCGCTGATCTATGGGTTCACAGGAACGATCCTGTTCACCTCTGTCGCCGACGTCACCATGACCAGCGGCGCCAGCCTGGGCGTAATCTTCGGAATCGTGTTCCTGATCGCCGGTCTGGCATTCAAGGTGTCGGCTGTGCCGTTTCACATGTGGACGCCGGACGTTTACGAGGGCGCGCCGACGCCGGTTACCGCATATTTCGCCTCCGCTGCCAAAGTGGCGGCACTGTGCCTCTTCTTGCGGGCCATCCTGATGCCGTTCCCCGACCTTCTGGCCCAGTGGCGTCAGATTATTGTCTTCATCTCGGTGCTTTCGATGGCACTGGGTGCCGTTGCCGCCATCGGCCAGACGAACATCAAACGCCTGATGGCTTATTCCTCGATCGGGCATATGGGCTACGCGCTGCTGGGTCTGGCAGCGGGCACCGCGACGGGTACGCGCGGCGTGCTTATCTACCTGGCCATCTACCTCTTCACCAATCTGGGTGTGTTCGCCTGCATTCAGGCGATGAAGCGCGGCGGCAAGGCGGTGGAGAACATTTACGACCTGGCAGGTTTGGCGCGCACCGACCTTAAGTTCGCCGTGCTGTTCTCGATCCTGTTTCTCAGCCTTGCGGGGCTACCACCATTGGCTGGATTCCTCGCCAAATTTTACGTCTTTCTTGCAGCCATCCAGGCAGGGCTGGTTGTGCCCGCCGTGCTTGGCGTGTTGGCCAGTGTCGTCGGCCTGGTTTACTATCTGGGCCTGGTGAAAGTGATGCTCTTTGACGAGCCCGCGGCCGCTTTCGACGGGCAGGTCGCGCCCGCCACACGGGGCATTATATGGCTGTCGGTTGCCGTGGCCCTGTTCTTCATTGTTGCCGCATCTCCGGTGATCACTGCCGCCGATGCCGCCGCCAGGGCGCTGCTGCCTTGAACGGCTGGCCGGCCGGCTATCAGCTGATCAGGCTTGAGGAAATCGATTCCACCAACTGTGAGGCGCGTCGTCTGGCCGAGGCGGGAGAGGCAGGTCCTGTCTGGATTATGGCCCGCTCGCAAACTGCGGGCCGTGGCCGGCGTGGCCGCGCCTGGCTTAGCGCCCCCGGCAATCTGGCCGCCACGCTGCTCATCCGCCCCGCGCGGCTGCCTTGCGGTCAGCTTTCCTTCGCAGCGGCCCTGGCCGCGGCCGATGTGGCCGAACATTTCGCGCCGACCGCGCCCGTAACTGTGAAATGGCCGAACGATGTCCTGGCTGGCGACCGCAAGATGGCCGGCATCCTGTTGGAATCCACTGGCGATTGGCTGGCGGTGGGCGTCGGCATCAATCTGGTATCTCATCCTGAAACCACGGAATTTCCTGCCACCTCGCTAGCGGCGCTGGGCGTGGCGGTGCCATCGCCGGATCAGGCGCTTGCTATCCTCGCGGCGCGCTTCGCTCACTGGTACAATGGATGGATGAGTGAAGGTTTTGAGCTGTTGAGGGCCGCGTGGCTGGCACGGGCCCGGGGTCTGGGCACGCCGATGCGGGCACGTCTTCCCCACGAAGAGCATGACGGCGTGTTCGCCGGGCTGGACAGCCAAGGCGCACTGCTGCTGAACCAGCATGGCCGGGTGCGGGTAATCACGGCGGGTGAGGTGTTCTTCTGATGCTGCTCGCCATCGACGCCGGCAACACGAACATCGCCTTTGCCATTTATGACGGGGGCGAAATGCGTGCCCAGTGGCGAACGGTTACCCAGGTGGCCCGCACCGCTGACGAATACGCCGTCTGGCTCAGTCAGCTCCTGGCGCTGAAGGGCTGGTCCTTTGCGGATATGGATGCTGCCATAATCGCCACGGTGGTTCCGGCAGTACTCTTTGACTTGCGCGCACTCTGTCGCAACTACCTGAACTGCGAGCCGATGATGGTGGGAGACCCGGCGCTGGACCTGGGGCCGCAACCGCAAGTCGACAGACCCGAAACCGTAGGCGCGGACCGGCTTTGCAACACGGTCGCTGCCCATGACCGCTACGACGGCGCGGTGATCGTGGTCGATTTCGGCACCGCTACGAATTTCGACATTGTCTCGGACAAAGGGGCGTTCTGCGGGAGCGTGATCGCTCCGGGCGCAAATCTGTCGATCGAGGCGCTTCACCAGGCCGCCGCGCTGTTGCCGCGCGTGGCAATCCACCGCGCCCAGAAAGTGATCGGGCGCGATACCGTCTCTGCCATGCAATCTGGAGTCTACTGGGGTTATGTCGGGTTGATCGGCGGATTGATTGACCGCATCAAAGTCGAATTCGGCGCGCCCATGACGGTGGTGGCGACTGGCGGATTGGCGCACCTGTTCCGTCCCGATCTGCCGTCGATCGACCATGTCGATCCCGATCTCACCATGCGCGGGTTGATGCTGATCCATGCCCGGAACAAGAAGGTGTGATGGCGGGCAACGCGCAAGAAGACGAGCTTGTCTTCCTGCCTTTGGGCGGGTCGGGCGAGATCGGCATGAATTTCAACGCTTATGGCTATGGCCCGCCGGACAGCCGGCAATGGATCATCGTCGATTGTGGGGTGCTGTTCGGCCGCGAATCCAGCCAGCCCGGCGTGGACATACTGATGCCCGACATCCGCGCCCTGACCGAGAATCGCGAGAAGGTCTTGGGCATCATCGCCACGCATGCCCACGAGGATCATATCGGTGCCATCGCCCATTTGTGGCCGATGCTGCGCTGTCCCGTTCATGCCACGCCTTTCACCGCGCGGCTGATCTCCGGCAAGCTGGAAGAGGCCGGGATGTCGGCAAAGGTGCACGTCAAGGAGGTGCCGGCTGGCGGCAGCCTGACGCTGGGCCCTTTTATGATGGATTTCATCTCCATCACTCATTCGATCCTGGAGCCAAATCTCCTGGCCATCAGGACGCCTCTTGGCGTGGTGGCGCATACCGGCGACTGGAAGATAGATCCCAACCCTCTGCTGGGCGAGCAGACCGACAGCGCCGCCCTGGAGCGGCTTGGCAATGAGGGTGTCCTGGCGCTGGTCTGCGATTCCACCAATGCATTGGTACCAGGCACGTCAGGCTCGGAAAGCACGGTGCGCGAAAGTCTGGCCGACCTGATCGGCACGCTGAAGGGCCGAGTTGCGGTTACGGGATTTGCCTCCAACATCGCGCGGCTGGACAGCATCGCGCGGGCCGCGCGTCGCCACGGCCGTCAGATCGCGCTGGTGGGGCGGTCGATGCAGAAGATGGTTGCAGCCGCGCGCGAGTGTGGCTACCTGAACGATTTTCCGCCTGTTCTCGACGAGGTGGAAGCGATGGAGCTTCCCGCCCGCAAGGTCCTGTTGCTGTGTACCGGCAGCCAGGGAGAGCGGCGGGCCGCCATGGCGCGCATCGCAGACGACAGCCATCCCAACGTCCACCTGGCCCAGGGTGACGCGGTGATCTTCTCCAGCCGCGTCATTCCCGGCAACGAGCTGGCGATCTTCGAGCTGCAAAACCAACTGGCAGCGCGAGGCATCGAGCTGCTGACGGCGGAGGATCATTTCGTTCACGTCTCCGGCCATCCTTGCCGCGAAGAGCTGGCCCAGATGTACCGCTGGATCCGGCCGAGAGTGGCGGTGCCGGTACACGGAGAGGTCCGCCACCAGGTCGCCCATGCCCGGCTGGCGCGCGAGATGCAGGTGCCGCAGGCGCTGATCCCGCAGAACGGCCATATGTTCCGGCTGGCGCCGGGACGGCCCCAATTGATCGATGAAGTGCCATCGGGCCGCATTCATCTTGATGGCCGGGTGCTGGTGGCGGAAGGCGAAGGCCTGGCCAAGAATCGCCGGGCCATGGCACACGCCGGGCTGCTGGTCGTGTCGCTGGTGCTGGATGGAAAGGGCCGCGTCGCGGCGCCGCCTTCGGTGCTGGCGGAAGGCATGCCCAAACCCGTGGCCGAGGCGGTCGAGCGAGCCGTGGAGGAGGAAACACGCGGCGGCGGGCGCAACGATCCGGACGAACTGGCCGAAAGCGTGCGCCGTGCGGCCCGCCGCGCCGCCCATGACGCCTGGGGCAAGAAACCGGTAACCCGCGTGCTGGTGTCGGAGGTGTAGATGGTCAATCCGGGCATGACCGCCATGGACATGAAGATCGCCGGAGGCCTGCATTATGTGGTGCTGTTCAGCGCCTATGCGGTGCTGTGGTTTCTCTGTCTTTTCTGCCTGCTGCCGGTTGGGCTGGGCTCGGAGCGCGATCCGGAGACCGGTGCTCCGCTTCATCCTCAATTGGGCAAGAAGGCCTTGTGGGCGAGTGTCATTGCCGCCCTGTTATGGGCGGTGTTCTTTGTCATTGTCGGTTTCGGCTGGCTGGAAGTGTGAATTCGCCTTCTAGCCCAAGGCGATCATCACTGCGAAAGCACCGGCAATCAGCGCTACCCCCGGGCCGATCTGCCTGCCGCGTCCCGAAAGCAGCTTGACGCCCACATAGACGATGAAGCCCATGCCGATGCCTTCGGCGATGGAGAAGGTGAAGGGGATGGCGAGCGCCGTAACCAGGGCGGGCAGACTCTCGGTCACGTCCGCCCACTCGACGTCCTTCATGTCCCTGGCGAAAAGGCAGGCAACGAAAATCAGGGCGGGGGCGGTGGCATAGGCCGGAACCGCGCCCGCCAGCGGCGCGAAGAATAGCGCCAACAGGAACAGTACGCCCACCGTCACGGCGACCAGTCCCGTTCGCCCGCCAACGCCGGAGGCGCTTTCGATATAGGCGGTTACCGGCGAGGTACCCAGCACCGCGCCCAGCATGATGCCCGTCGAGTCGCTGAGCAGCGCCTTGCGGGCATTCTTCAGGCGGCCATTTTCGATCAACCCCGCCTGATGGCCCACCGCCGTCAGTGTACCGGATGTGTCCAGCAGGTTCAGCAGCAGGAATACCAACACCACGCCCGCCAGCGCACTGGATGAGGCGCCGCCGGCGAAGTGCAGTTGCAGAAAGGTTGGCGCGATGGAGGGCGGCGGGGTCACGATCCGGGTCAGATGAGACAGTCCCAGCGCGAGGCTGGCCGCGGTGGCGGCCAGGATGCCGATCAACACCGCGCCCGTGACGCGCCGCGCCCACAGGGTGGCGATCAGCAGAAGCCCGCCAGCGGCGATAAGCGATCTGGGATCGGCCAGGTTGCCCGGCTGCAGCAATGTGGATGGGCTGGCGACTACCCATCCCGCGCCCTGAAAACCAATCAACGCCAGGAAGAAACCGATGCCGGCGCCGATGGCGCGCTTCTGGCTAAGGGGAATGGCATTGATGATCCATTCGCGCGCCGGGCTGGCCGACAGGACGACGAACAGGACGCCTGAAATGAAAACACAGCCCAACGCCAGCCGCCAGTCGCCCGCCAGCAGCGGAACGACGGTGAAGGCGAAATAGGCGTTCTGGCCCATGCCTGGGGCAAGCGCGATAGGCAGGTTGGCGTAAAGGCCCATCAGCAGGGTAGCCAGCGCCGCCGACAGGCAGGTAGCCACGAACACCGCACCTTCGTTCATGCCTGCGGCGGCAAGTATCCTGGGGTTGACGAACAGGATGTAGGCCATGGTGAAGAAGACCGTGGCGCCGGCAACGATCTCAGTTCTTGGCGTGGCGCCGCGTGCCTGAAGATCGAATAATCTTTTCAGCATGGGTGCCCCGCAGCCCTCGCTCAAAGCAAAAGACCGGAGCACTGGCTCCGGCCTTTATCCGCTTTTGGCGGCAAACTCCCCGAACTTGGCCGTTCTCGGTTCTGGCGGCTTATCGTCTTCTTTATGGGTGTGGTTGATACTGGTTTTGGTCCCAAATGTCACGAAAATCCCGGCGATATTGCAATGCAGCAAATTCGATTTTCGGTCTTTCCAGTAGTCCTACCGCTTGTTGCGCTTCTGCTGGGAACGGCACAGCCAGCTCCGGCGGCGGGAATAGCCCACCAGGCGCGGCCCGATCCGCTGCTGGATGGCACGCCTGAGGGCCCCTGTGCGGGCTTGATGCAGGGCCCCGACTACGCCGCCGGGACTGACGCGCAAGGCCGTCCCGTCGTCCCGCCGGATGTGGGCGCTCCGGCCGTGGCTCTCCCCGACCAGATAGCGGTTCCCCTTCATGCCGGAGAGGGGCGCGCTCGCCATGGCAGGCGGAACGCGGCGGGCGGGGTTCCCTATGTCGCGATTGACGGCCGCAGGCTGGACCCGCTGGTCAACCCGCCGGGTTGCAGGAACGGCGGGGGCTGATGCGCGCGGCCGACGCGAGCGCGGGCGCCGGCAGGACGTTAACATGGCCGCCCAAGGGAGAATGCCATGGCGGATATCGAGCAGAAGCGCGCACGGTTTCGCGCGTTGCACGATCAGGGATGTTTTGTGCTGCCCAACCCGTGGGACGTGGGTAGCGCCCGAATATTCCAGAATCTGGGCTTTGAGGCGCTGGCGTCGACGAGCTCGGGCTTCGCCTGGACGATTGGGCGGCCTGATTATGGTCCTTCCCGCGACGAAACGCTGGCACATCTGTCCGCCCTGTGTGCGGCGGTCGATCTGCCCGTTAACGCCGATTACCAGTCCGGGTTTGCCACCGAACCCGAACACGTCGCCGCCAATGTGGCATTGGCAATCGATGCGGGTGTGGCGGGCGTTTCCATCGAAGACAGCAGGTTGGAGAGGCCGGGTCTTTACGATCTGCCGTTCGCGGTGGAGCGGATACGCGCGGCCCTTGCCGTCACGCGCCGCCACGGCGCCGTACTGGTGGCCCGCACCGAGATCCTGCTACACCGTCCCGAGCAGGTGACGGCAGCCATCGACAGGCTGGTGGCCTTTGCCGATGCCGGCGCCGATTGTCTCTATGCGCCGGGCGTCACAGCCAAGGCTGACATCGCCGCCATGGTGCGGGCGGTCGCGCCAAGACCGGTGAATGTTCTGATGTCGGGACCCGGCCTTGAACTTGCGGAGCTCGCGGCACTGGGCGTGCGCCGCGTCAGCGTGGGCGGGGCATTGGCGCGCGTGGCATGGCAATCGGCATTGGCCGCGGCGGGGCAGATTCGGGCAGGGTCATTTGCCGGCCTGGCTGGCGCCGCGCCGGGCCGCCTGTTGAACGAGGCTTTCTCGGGTTTCTAGCCGGGACGGCCGCCGGCCGGCTGCTTGGGCCTGTAACGTTTTCGCACATATTTTAACAGGTCGGTAACCGGTAGCCCTCTATCGTGCGCGTGATTGAAACCGGGACGCCCATGTATCAGGAGAGCCGGGAACTTTACGCCGCGCCGCGCCATCCTAAGAGGTGGATATTCCACCCGCGCAAACGGTCGCTGATGCCACCGCTGATCAGCCTGCTGGCGGCGGGTTTCGTGATCTTTGAGGTGGTGAGCCGCTTCTAGTAGGCGCGGCCGATCAGAATTTCCTCCACCCCCGGTTGGCCGGTGAAGAGGCAGGGAGGGAAATCACGCGGCTGCTCGAGCGGCGCGTTGCGAATGGTTAGCTTCAGTCCTTTGAGCTTGGTGTCGATGGCGTCCAGTTCCGCTCCCGTCGGCCTTGACCAGGACACGCGCAGCCAGCCTTTGAATGAATCCTCGTCGCCGGCGAAATAGTCTTCCACGCTCGCCCAGTCGGTGACGCCGGACCTGATGTTGCTGTCCAGCCGGTGCTTGGCCTCGGCATAGAGACCTGCCTGGATTTCCGTCAGAAGCTGGACGATATTCTCCAGGAAATCCTGGCGGGGCTTGGCGATCGACTTGATCTTGTCACCCTCGCGCAGTTCATCGCGGCGCATATATGTCACCATGCCGCCCGCCGCGTCGCGAGGCCCGATCTCGACAATGATGGGCGCCCCCCTTCGCACCCAGTTCCAGCGCTTTTCCGCCGATTTGATCTTCTTGGTGTCCAGGAAGGCGCGGAGCGGCTGGCCGAAGGCGCGTTCCTTCGACAGGTCGGCGACCAGCGCCTCGCAGTATTTCAGTACCTCGGCGTCTTCCGGCTTGTCGCGCAGCATGGGCACTATGACCACCTGGCGTGGTGCAATGGCGGGCGGCAGGCGCAATCCGTCGTCGTCGCCATGGGTCATGATCACGCCGCCGATCAGGCGTGTGGACACGCCCCAGCTGGTAGTATTGCAGAATTCCATGCCACCGGCATCGTTCTGGAAGCGGATGTTCTGGGCTTGGGCGAAATGCGTGCCCAGGAAGTGGCTGGTGCCGGCCTGCAGCGCCTTGCCGTCCTGCATCATCGCTTCGATCGAGTAGGTGTTAACGGCCCCCGGAAAGCGCTCGCTTTCCGGCTTCTCACCCGCGATTACCGGCATCGCCAGCACCTCCTCGGCGAAGGCGCGGTAGATCTCGAGCATGCGACGGGTCTCTTCGATGGCTTCCTGCGCCGACGCATGCGCGGTG
The DNA here is from genome assembly GCA_035761325.1 of Rhizomicrobium sp. GTDB lineage: Bacteria > Pseudomonadota > Alphaproteobacteria > Micropepsales > Micropepsaceae > Rhizomicrobium. The sequence goes on from DASTRG010000115.1 coordinate 10,624, forward strand.
TGACCCTCCTGCCAGAGAAATTCGGTGGTGCGCAGGAACAGGCGCGGGCGCATCTCCCAGCGGACGACATTGGCCCACTGATTCAGAAGCAGCGGCAGATCGCGATGGCTCTTGATCCAGCGCGCGAAGGCGTCGCCGATGATGGTCTCGGATGTCGGGCGCACGATCAGCGGCTCTTCCAGTTTCGCCGCCGGATCGGGCTGCAGCCTGCCATCGATGTTCTTCAGCCGGTGATGGGTGACGACCGCCATCTCCTTGGCGAAGCCCTCGACATGTTCCGCCTCCTTGGCGATGAAGGAGAGGGGAATGAACATCGGGAAGTAGCAATTCTCGTGTCCGGTCGCCTTGATGCGGCGGTCGAGTTCGCCCTGGATCTGTTCCCACACGCCCCAACCCCAGGGCTTGATGACCATGGCGCCGCGCACTGGGCTCGTCTCCGCCATGTCGGCGTCGCGCACGACAGCCTGGTACCAGTCGGCGAAGCGGCTGCGGTCGACGGAAAGGGCGCGCTGCATAGGGGGATGCTCCAGATGTCAGGGGTGTTTAGCGTGCCTCGGTGGGCCGGAACAACAGGTACATCACGAAGCCCGTGATGCCGAAGCCGGCGATCAGGGCGGTCATCGGGATGGGCGTGCGGGCGGTGAAGCTGCCCATCGCCATCGAGGCGATGGTCCCGCCGCCATACAGAAAAATGCCGATCAGGGCCGATGCCATTCCCGCGGATTTCCCGAAATGCTGCATGGTCAGGCCCGACGCCGTCGGATTGATCGAGCCCATAAGCGAGCAATAGAGGAACATCCAGGGGATCAGGCCCAGGATGCCACCCCAGTCGGTCATTCCAAACAGCAGTCCCATCGCGCCGATCATGGCGTTTGCGCCCAGCGCGGCCATCAGGAGGGGTTGGCCGGGATGGTACTTCAGCCAGCGGGCAGTGCCCTGGCTGAACACGATCAGGCCCACCCCGTTCAACACGAAAGTGAAACCGAAATATTGGGGCGCGATGTGATAGACATCTATCACCACATGGGGCCAGCCGGTGAGGAAGACATAGAGGCCGGCGCCCGACAGGACCGCGGGCACGATATAGCCAAAGAAGTCCCGGTCGCGGGCGATTGTCCAATAGTCTTTCAGCACATGCAGCGGGTGCAGCCGCCGGTCCGAGCCCGGATGACTTTCCGGCAACTGAAGCCATACTAGTGCCAAAGTGACAATCGCCGATGCCGCCTGCAGCCAGAACAGACTGCGCCAGCCCGTGATTACCAGCATCCATCCGCCCACAAAGGGCGCAAACAGGGGCGAGACCGATAGGATCAGCAGCATCTGGGCGAAGATGCGGGCGGCTTCGCTGGGGCGGAAAAGGTCGCGGACGCAGGCTCGCGCCAGCACGGTACCCGCACAGCTGCCACAGGCCTGCACGAAGCGCGCGGCGTCCAGCATCAGGGGCCCTTGCGCCAGCGCGCAGCCGGCCGAGCCGACGACATAGAGGGCCAACCCCACAATGATCGGGATGCGGCGGCCGAAGCGGTCGGAAAGCGGGCCCACTACCGCCTGCCCCACGGCCAGCCCCAGGAAAAACGTCGCCAGTGAATGCTCGATGGCGGCGATCGGGGCATTAAACTCCCGCGCGACGGTGGGAAGGGCGGGCAGATAGAGATCGATGCCGATAGGCGTAAAGCAGGTCAGGAGCCCGAAAAGCGCAATCAACTCGATCCGCCGGGCGCGGGTAAAGGAGTCGGCGGGGGCGGCGGGAATCATCGGGCGGGCCGTTCGGGCGCATGGGCATAGGGCCAGCAGGGCCGGTATGCAAGCGGCGCAACAGCGCGGGGGGGGCGGCCAGGGGCAGCCTCGGGCAAAAACGCTAAGTGATGGACGCTGACCGGTCCTGCCCTTACCTTTGCCGGCCATGACCGAATCGATTTCCAGGGTGCCGGCGCCTGTCGCCCAGGGCAAAGGCCGGACAGCCATTTTCGCGCCTTTCGAATGGATGATCGCGGCGCGCTATTTGCGCGCCAAGCGCAAGGAGAGCTTCATCTCCATCATCTCGCTGTTCTCGCTGATCGGCATCGCGCTGGGCGTGGCCACCCTGATTATCGTCATGAGCGTGATGAACGGTTTTCGGGTGGAGCTGCTGCGCTCCATCCTGGGCCTCACCGGCCATGTCACCATCCAGTCCCAAACGGGGCCGATGGCCGATTACGGCGCCGCCACAAGCCGCATCTATAAGGTACCAGGCGTGGTCCAGGCGTTGCCGGTGCTGGACGGAGAGGTGATGGCATCCAACACCACCATCAACGCCAATGCCGGCGTGGTCGTGCGCGGTGTGCGCGCCTCCGACCTGCCCAAGCTGCCATCGGTCAGTGACAGCTTGCGTGCCGGTGCGCTGAAGGATTTCGACGGCGACGATGTGGTGATCGTTGGTGCGGGGCTTGCCCGCCAGTTGCGCATTCCGGTGGGCGGGCAGATCACCCTGATCGCACCCAAGGGTAATGTCACGCCCTTCGGCACCACGCCCCGGATAAAGACCTATCATGTCATCAGCACCTTCAAGGTCGGCAACGTGCTGTATGACGATCATTACATCTTCATGCCGCTGGCCGAGGCGCAGCTCTATTTCGACTATGGCGACACGGTCAGCGGGATCGAAGTGATGGTGGCTGAGCCGGAGAAAGACCTGGCGATGATCCCCGCGCTGCTGAAGGCGGCCGGGCCGACCACCCGCGCCATCCCCTGGCAGAACCTGAACGTCCAGCTGTTCGAGGCGATCAAGGTCGAGGCCAATGTGATGTTCCTGATCCTCTCGCTTATCATCCTGGTGGCGGCGCTGAACATCGTCTCGGGCCTGACGATGCTGGTGAAGGACAAGTCGGGCGACATCGCCATCCTGCGCACCATGGGGGCGACGCGCGGCGCGGTGATGCGCGTCTTTTTCATCGCCGGAGCCAGCATTGGGGTGGTGGGCACCCTGATAGGCTTTGGCATCGGCGTGTTGTTCTGCGCCAATATCGAGAATATCCGCCAATTCCTGTCGAAGATAACGGGCACCACGCTGTTCGACCCCACCATTTATTTCCTCTCCCGCATGCCTGCCCAGATGGACCCTGGTGAGGTGACCGCGGTGGTGATCATGGCGTTGACCCTGACTTTCCTGGCCACGCTCTATCCGTCATGGCGCGCCGCCAAGCTCGATCCGGTCGAGGCCCTGCGCTATGAGTGAAGTATTACGGCTTGAGAATGTTACCCGCCGCTATCGGGAAGGCGAGGGACAGCTGGAAGTGTTCAGTGGGCTGGATCTGGCACTGAAGCCGGGGGAGATCGTGGCCCTGGTGGGCCAGTCGGGCGCGGGCAAGTCGTCCCTGCTGCATATCGCCGGGTTGCTGGAAGCACCCACCAGTGGGGAAATATTCATCGAGGGCGTTGCCGCCTCGCGCCTGCCGGATGCGGAGCGCACCCGCATCCGCCGCGAGAGGCTGGGTTTTGTCTATCAGGCGCATCACCTGTTGCCGGAGTTTGACGCGCTGGAGAATGTGCTCATCCCCCAGATGATTGCGGGCAGGCCCAAGGCCGCGGCCAGGCAGGAGGCGACGCGGCTCCTGACGGTGATGGGCCTGGGCCAGCGCCTGACGCACCGGCCCTCGCAGCTTTCGGGCGGCGAGCAGCAGCGTGTCGCCATCGCCCGCGCGCTGGCCAATCACCCGCGCATCCTGTTGGCGGATGAGCCCACCGGAAATTTGGACCCGCGCACTGCGGGCGGGGTGTTCGATGCGCTGATCCGGATCACGCGGGACCAGGGACTGGCGGCCTTGATCGCTACGCACAATTTCGAACTCGCGGCGCGGATGGACCGCGCCCTGCTCCTTGATCAGGGCAAACTCGTTGTGGGCGCGGCGCTGCCCCGTTAGCACCGCGATTATTTGATGGCAGGTTCGGCCGACGCCACCCCGCTGTGGGCGGACGCACATGCGCCGCGCCCGTTGCCGGACCGGGGCCGGCTGCTTTGTCCACTAGTCCGCCCGCCAGAAGCGCCGGTCCAGAAGGCGCGTAACCGTCCAGCCATCCACGATCACGTTTTGTTCTTGCATTCCACGAGGAACAGAAGTAGAACATACAGGCAATGAGCGGAGGCGGCAGATATGTGGCTGAACGATGCGGCGGCGGGCTTGGGGATCGTATTGTTCATGGTGTCAGCCTTTGTGCTGGCCAGTGGGGCATCGGCACTCACGGGCTGATGGGCACATAGTTGTGGACGGGGTCAAGGACGTGCCCCTTTCTGGGTTGGGGGCGGGCGATACTGGCGCCGGCAATCCCCATTAGCGAACCATCATGGCCGCTTTCGTCCATCTGCGCGTCAAGAGCGCTTATTCCCTTCTGGAAGGGGCGGTGCGGCCCAAGGAATTGCCGAGCCTGGCGCGTGACGCCGGAACGCCCGCGGTTGCGGTGACCGACGCCAATAACCTGTTCGGTGTTTTCGAAATTTCCGAAGCCCTGGTGAAGGGCGGCATCCAGCCCATCGTGGGCACGCTGCTTTCGGTTGAACTGCTGGGGCGCAGCCCGCATCATCAGGGCTCGCACCGGAAGCCGCCGCACCTGCCGCTGCTGGTGCAGAACGAAGGCGGCTATCGCAACCTGACCAAGCTTCTGTCGGCGGCCTATCTGGAGGTGGAGGCGGGCGACTGGCCGCATGTGACGGCGGACAGGCTTTTCGCGCATTCCGACGGCCTGATTGCGCTGACCGGCGGGCCAGGCGGGGCGATAAACCAGCTTCTGGCCGACGGCCAGCAGGACGCCGCGCGCGCAATGCTGGAGAAGCTGGCGGCCGCGTTTCCCAATCGGCTCTACGTCGAGATACAGCGCCACGACCTGCCAGAGGAACGCGCCACCGAGGACGCACTGATCGACATGGCCTATGCCATGGATCTGCCGCTGGTGGCGACCAACGACGTACATTTCGGCAAAGCCGACATGTATGAGGCCCACGACGCGCTTCTGTGCATCGCCGACGGCTCTTTCGTGAGCCAGGACGACCGGCGCCGGCTGACCCGCGAGCACCGTTTCAAGTCGGCCGACGAGATGGTGTTGAAATTCGCCGATCTGCCCGAGGCGATCGAGAACACGGTGGAGATCGCGCGCCGCTGCGCCTATCGCCCTGTCAAACGCAAGCCCATCCTGCCGGTGTTCAAGCCGGAGTCGGGCCTTTCCGCCGAAGCCGAGCTGAAGGCACAGGCCGAGGCCGGACTGGACCGTCGCCTCAAGGACGCGCCGCTGGCCGCCGAACGCGCCGTCTATGACGAGCGGCTGAACTATGAGCTCGGCATCATCAACCGTATGGGCTTTCCAGGCTATTTTCTGATCGTGTCGGATTTCATGAAATGGACGCGCGCCCAGGGAATTCCCGTCGGCGTGCGCGGCTCGGGCGCGTCCTCGCTGGTGGCATGGGCGCTGGACATCACCAACCTGGATCCGCTGCGCTTCGGCCTGTTCTTCGAGCGTTTCCTCAATCCCGAACGTCTGTCGATGCCGGACTTCGACATCGACTTCTGCCAGGAACGGCGCGACGAGGTGGTGCGCTATGTGCAGCGCAAATACGGCTATGACCGGGTCGCTCACATCATGGCGCTGGGCTCGCTGCAGGCACGTGCGGCGGTGCGCGATGCCGGGCGTGTCTTGCAGATGCCGCTGGGCCTGGTGGATCGCATCGCCAAGCTGATTCCCAATCTGCCGGGCAAGCCGATCTCGCTGGACGAGGCGGTGGAGCGGGAGACCCGCCTGCAGCAGATCGCCGAGGCCGAACCCATCGCGCGGCGTCTGTTCGAGATCACCGGGAAAATCGAGGGGCTTTACCGCCATGCTTCGACCCACCCGGCGGGGGTCGTGATCGGCGACCGGCCGCTGGACGAGTTGCTGCCGCTCTATCGCGACCCGCGTTCGGAAATGCCGGTGACGCAGTTCGACTATGAGGATGCGGAAAAGGCCGGGCTGGTGAAGTTCGACTTCCTGGGCCTGAAAACCCTGACTGTGATCGCCAAGGCAGAGGAGCTCTTGAAGCAGCGCGGTATCGCGCTGCACACTCAGACCATCGACTTCGACGACGCCAACACATTCGAGATGTTGGCACGGGGCGACAGCGTGGGGGTATTCCAGCTGGAAGGCGCCGGCATGCGCGACCTGCTGCGCAAGATGAAACCGGACCACATCAACGACCTGGTGGCGCTTGTAGCGCTCTACCGGCCGGGTCCGATGGACTCCATCCCTACTTATATCGCGCGCAAGAACGGCAAGGAGCCGGTGGAATACCTCCATCCCGCCATGGAGCCGATCCTTAAAGAGACTTATGGCGTGATGACCTATCAGGACGATGTCATGCGCATCGCCCGCGAGCTGGCGGGCTATTCGCTCGGGGAAGCCGACATCCTGCGCCGCGCCATGGGCAAGAAGATCCCCGCCGAGATGATCCCGCAGCGCGAGAAGTTCATGAAGGGGGCGGCGGAGCGGGGCATCTCCCGGGACGTCGCAGAGACCATCTTCGAGCAGGCGGAAAAGTTCGCCGGCTATGGCTTCAACAAGGGTCATGCTGCCGCCTATGCCCAGGTCGCCTATCAGACGGCATTCCTGAAGGCGAACTATCCAGTGGAATTCCTGGCCGCGTCGATGACGCTGGATATCACCAACACCGACAGGCTCAACATCTTCCGCCAGGAAGCTCAGCGGTTGAATGTGAAAGTTGCGCCGCCCGACATCAATGTCTCGGGCGCGGTATTCACCTGCGATGCGGCGGCGAACACGGTGTTCTATGCCCTGGCGGCGGTGAAGGGTGTCGGCCGCCAGGCGATGGATCATGTGGTGGAGGTGCGTTCCGCCGGCGGGCGCTTCCGTTCCATCAGTGATTTCGCCCGCCGCGTCGATCCCAGGCTTGTCAACAAGCGCGCCTTTGAAAATCTGGTGCGCGCGGGGGCATTCGACAGCCTGAACCCCAACCGCCGCCAGCTGGTGGAAAATTCCGACCGCATCCTGGGCGGCGCCCAGGCGGCGCAGCGCGAGCGCGACAGCGGTCAGGTTTCGCTGTTCGGCGGCGGCCAGGAAGAGGAATTGCGCCTGACATCCATTCCCGACTGGCCGGTGCATGAGCGGTTGAGCGAGGAGTTTGGCGCGATGGGCTTCTATCTGTCCGGCCATCCGCTCGACGTCTATGGCCCGGCGCTGAAGCGGCTGGGGGTGACCAGCTTCGCCACCATGCTGGAAGATCGCCGCCGCGCGGGCTTCCGTGCCAAGCTGGCGGGCACGGTGATCAAGAAGTCGGAGCGGCGGGGCCGCAACGACCAGATGTATGCCTTCGTCGCCTTCTCCGATCCCACCGGCATGTTCGAGATCATGCTGTTCCCCGAAGTGCTGGCGGCCAGCCGCCCGCTGTTGGAAGCGGGCAAGTCGCTCCTGATCAATTGCAGCGTGGATTGGGACGGCGACGAGCTGAAGCTGCGCGCCGCGTCGATTGTCGACCTGGACAAGGCGGCCGCGGACGCGGGCGAGGGGATGGTGGTGCGCCTGGCAGACACGTCATCGTTGGGCGCGCTGGCGGCGGAATTATCGCAGTCAGGCAAAGGGCTGGTGAACATCGTAGTGCCCGGCGCGGCGGGCGAAGAGGTCGAGATCGAACTGAAAAAGCGCATCGCCGTCACCGCCACCTTGCGCTCGCGCGTGGCGGCGCTGCCGGGTGTTCTGGCGGTCGAGGCCGTCTAGAGGTTCTTGATTGCGCTTTCCAGTCGGCCCAGGCCTTCAGCCAGGCGTGCCTGGTCCTGCGCGAAGCAGATACGCAGGTAACTGTCGTCGCGCGGATCGCCCAGGCTGAAGGCAAAGCCCGGCGCGAT
>DASTRG010000116.1:0-7310 GCA_035761325.1 Rhizomicrobium sp.
TTCGAGCTGCGGGTCCAGCGCCAGCGCGCGGCGATAGAGTTTGAGCGCGCCCGCCTTGTCGCCGTAATCCTCCAGCATGCCGGCCAGTTCGTTCAGGGCATTGAACTGGCGCGGATTGAGCAGCACCACCTTCTGCAGCGAAATCAGCGCGGAGGTGTCGTCGCCCGAAGCCGTCTCCAGCGCGGCGCGGGCGTGCCAGCCTTCGGCGAATTTGGGCGCGATGGTGGTGACCGATTCCAGCAGCTTCCTGGCCATCGCCTTGTCATCGGCGGCGGCGGCAACCTCGGCGCGGTTCATCAGAAGATCCACCGACGGACTGCCCGAGGCCCGGAACATGGCTTCCAGCTTTTCCTCGATCGGCTTGGCGTCCTCCCGGCTTTCCGCCTTGGCCAGCCTGGCGAAGAGCTGGTCCTCGCTGACGACTTCGCTGGGCCTGGGCGCGGCCGGGTCGGCAGGCCGGGCGGGATGGCGGGGCGCGGGCGCTGCCTGCGGCGCGGCCATGGCCGTGCCGGCCGCGAAAAGACTCAGGAAGACAAGGAACGGCGCGGGGCGCATGGCTGCAAGTCTAGTGTGCCCCAGCAGGCTTTGCCAGATTTCCCAGACCGGGGGGAACCGGCCCGCCCTCGGCCCAGTCCAGAAGTTCCGCGAGATGCACGATGGGCGGCAACTCGCCGCCGACCTCCTTGCGGGGGGCCGCCGCCAGGTGTTGCAGGCAGCCGATGTTGCCGGACGCCAGAACCTCCGGGTTCGCCGCCATGATGTTGCCCAGCTTGCGCCGCCGCAGCCGCCCCGACAGTTCGGGCTGGAGGATGGAATAGGTTCCGGCCGAGCCGCAGCACAGGTGGCTTTCCTGGAAGGGCAGCACCATGAAACCGGCGGCCTCGAGCAGCTTTTCGCTGACACCGTTCAGCTTTAGGCTGTTCTGCAGCGAGCATGCGGGATGGTAGACGACCCGCAGCGCGCGCGGCGGCGTCACCGTCATGGGCGTGCACAGGTCCAGGAAATCGCGCGCCGCTGCGGCGAATTTGCGGGCGCGCGGCTCCCACACGGGATCGCCGGCGAATTGCTGGGCGATGTCTTTCAGTTGCGCGCTGCAGCCGGTGGCGGTGATCAGCACGCCGTCATAGGTGCCGTGCTCGAATGCCATGATGGCCTTCCTCGCCCAGGCGCGGCTGTCATTCTCGCGGCCCATGTGATGGGGCAGCGCGCCGCAGCAGCCCGCGCCTTCCAGCGCGACAAGCTCTATGCCCCGGCGCGCCAGCACCCGGCCGACCGCCGCGTCGATCTGCGGCGCCAGCACGCCCTGCACGCAGCCGGGCATGATGGCAATGCGCTGGACGGGTCTGGCGGGGCTGGGAAAATGCTTTGGCGCGAACCCGAAGGGCCGCGCGATAAGGCCCATCTTCGCCATCGCGCCCAGCCGTCCCGGCAGGAGGCGCGCGAGGGGCGCGCCAAGCCAGGCCAGCACAAGTCCCATGCGCACCAGGATCGGACGGGTCATCACTTTCGCGATGATCCAGCGCAGCAACTGGTCGGCCGGCGGGCGGCGGTAATGTTCCTGGATGTGAATGCGCGCCTGGTCCACCAGCCGCTGGTAGTTCACGCTTGAGGGGCATGCCGTCTTGCAGTTGAGGCACGAAAGGCAGCGATCGATATGAAAGACCTGCTCGGGCGTGGGGGGGCCGCCTTTCTCCAGCATGTCCTTCATCAGGATGATGCGGCCGCGCGGCGAATCGCGTTCGTCGCCGAGTTCGACATAGGTCGGACAGGTGGCCGTGCAGAAGCCGCAATGCACGCAGGAGCGCACCGCCTGGGCGGCGGGGCCCATCTGCGGGTCGGCGATCTGTTCGGGCGTGAAATTGTAGCGCATCGCTTGTTTCGCTTTTACAGGCGCCCCGGATTGAACAGAAAGAGCGGATCGAACACGGCCCTCACACGCTGCGTCAGCTCGGCCAGCACCCGCGGCTGGGGCGCGTACAGACCCAATGTGGCGCGCTGCTGCGGCGCGGCGCGCAACAGCATGGCCTGGCCGCGCATGGCGGCGGCAACGGCGCGGATACGGGCGGCCTCGCCGGGCGGCGCGGCCAGCCAGAGCACCGCGCCGGCCCAGTCGCCAAGCCAGCGCGCGGCGTCCAATTCCTTTGCCAGGCGCGGCGCGTCGGCGGGCGCGACATGCACCCGCCAGACATCGCCGGCGACATCGGCGAACATCTCGCCGCAACCGATGCGGGCGAACAGCGCCTGGCCATCTTCGATGACGGTGATGCGGGCGCGGCCCAGAAGGCCATGCGCGATGGCGACTTTCTCTTCCAGCGGGCGGGGCGCACCTTCCAGGCGGATCAGCGCCGCGCCCATGCCGATTGAATCGAGCCCGATGGGCGGCCAGCCCGCGGGCAGATAGGCCAGCCCCGCCGGCGCAAGCGCGCTGTGCGCGATCTTGCGCAGTGCCGCCATGCCTTCCTCGGCGGCCAGGTCCGGCAGGCACAGCGTCACCGAATGGGTGGGGCGTGGATAGACGCGGAACGTCACTTCGGTGAGTACCGACAAGGTGCCGAAGGCGCCGCACATCAGCTTGGGCAGGTCGAAGCCGGTGACGTTCTTGACGACCCGGCTACCACCGCGAAACGCCTCGCCAAGGCCGTTGACGGCACGAAAGCCCAGGAGGGAGTCACGCGCCGGGCCGTGCCGAAGCCGCCCCGAGCCGGAGGCGTCGGCCGACAGCGCGCCGCCCAGCGTGGCCACGCCATTGGAGCCGAGCAGGCGCGACCAGTCGGCGGGATCGAAGCCCAGCCGCTGGTTCTTTGCCGCCAGCGTCTCGATGATCTCTGTCAGCGGGGTCGCCGGGCCGGCGGTGACGATCAACTCTTCCGGCTCATATTTGCGGATGCCCGACAGGCCCGATACGTCGAGCTGCGGCAGGTCGTTCCCATTCAGGTCCTTGAGCGGACGGCCGACGCCGCGCCTGGTGCCGCCTGCGACGATCTCAAACGGCGTGCGGTCCGCGCGGGCGGCGCGAACGGCCTCGATCACCTGGGATTCGTTGCAGACCTGCATCTCAATAACGCGGTAGATGGGAATGGGGCAGCTTGCCGCCTTGGACATGCAGGTGACCCTGCTCGATACAGGCCGACAGGGTGGGAAACACCTTGCCGGGGTTGAAAAGGCCGCCGGAATCGAAGGCGCACTTCACGCGATGCTGCTGCTCCAGCTCGGCTTGCGAGAACATGTCGGTCATCAGGTCGCGCTTTTCGATGCCCACGCCATGCTCGCCGGTCAAAACGCCGCCAACCTTCACGCACAGGCGCAGTATGTCGGCGCCGAAGGCTTCGGCGCGCTCGAACTCGCCTTCCTTCATCACGTCGAACAGAATCAGGGGATGCAGATTGCCGTCGCCGGCATGAAAGACGTTGCAGAAGCCCAGGCCGTATTTCTCGGACAGGCCTGCCATTTCCTCCAGCACCTGCGGCAAGGCATGGCGGGGAATGGTGCCGTCCATGCAGATCATGTCGGGGGCGATGCGGCCCATCGCGGCGAAGGCCGCCTTGCGCCCCGACCAGATGCGCGCACGCTGCTTCTCGTCGGTAGCCTCGAAGGTGCGCCCGCCGCAAGCCGCCACGATTTCGGTGACGCGGGCCATGTCGTGCGTGACGTCGGCGTCGACCCCGTCGCAGTCGATGATCAGCAGCGCCTCGGCGTCCAGGGGATAGCCCGGCTGGTTGAAGGACTCGATGGCTTCGGCAGCGCGCCTGTCCATGAATTCCATGGCGGCGGGCACCACGCCGCCGGCGATGACCTCGGCCACGCATTTGCCGGCCGCGGGCACGGTGTCGAACGAAGCCAGCAGGGTACGCGTGACCGGCGCCTTGCGCAAAATCCTGACGATCACTTCCACGACCACGCCCAGCAGTCCTTCCGAGCCGGTGACCAGGCCCAGAAGGTCCAGCCCGCCCTGGACGCCGCACTTGCCGCCCAGGGTGACGATCTCGCCGCCCGGCAGCACCATGGTCACACCCAGGAGGTTGTTGGTGGTCAGGCCGTATTTCAGGCAATGCAGGCCGCCGGAATTCTCCGCCACATTGCCGCCGATGGTGCAGGCGATCTGGCTGGAGGGATCGGGCGCGTAATAGAAGCCGTTGGCTTCCACCGCGCGGGTGATGTTCATGTTGGTGACGCCCGGCTCGACCACCACGCAGCCATTCTCGTAATCGACCTCGAGAATGCGCTTCATGCGCCCCATGCCGATGAGGATGCCGTCCTCGCGCGGCAGCGCCCCGCCCGACAGCGAGGTTCCGGCGCCGCGCGGAACGATGGGAATGGCCTGGGCCTGGGCGTATTTCAGGATCTCGCTGACCTGCTCGCGCGTCGAAGGCAGCACGCAGACCAGCGGCATCTGGTGATAGGCCGAAAGGGCGTCGGCATCGTAGGTGGCAAGGCCGGACGGATCGGACACCACACCATCGGGGACGATGGCTTTGAGGGCCGCGGCGATCTCCGCGCGGCGGGCCAGAAGGGCTTGATCGGTGGGCGGAAGAAGCATCGGCGCCTGTATACAACAGGGCGCGGACGGGACCAGAGGCTTGTCGCCGTCCGAGAGAGAAGAAGCGGAAAAGCGGGCTGGTTTTCCCGGGCCGGCTTAGCCCTGGCGGGCCTTGAAGCGCGGATTCTTCTTGTTGATGACGTAAACACGACCCTTGCGGCGGATCACGCGGCAATCCTTGTCACGCTTCTTGAGCGAGCGGAGGGAGTTGCGAACTTTCATGACACGCGCCTTTGGGAACCCCGGACGAGGCCCGGGCCTTGGTTTTGGAAGGCGCGGAAACTATGCGGGGCTTTCTTTCCTGTCAACCGGTGGCCGGACGGAAAAAAGGGCCGATTTCCGCCGAAATCCGGCATTTCGCGTGTTAGGTAAGAAGGATGATGTTTTCCTTCCGCTCCTGGCCCCCCGTGACGCGATTGGCAGCCCTGTCGGCATGCCTGTTGGCGGTGGCCTGCGCGGTCGCACCCAAGCCCGCGCCCCCGGTCCCGCCCGCGGCGGCCATCCCCATCGCGCCGCCCCAGTTCAACAGCGGTGACAGCCGCTTTGACGCATTCCTGATGGAGGCTCGCAAGGAGGCCCTGGCTGAAGGCATCGCACCGGCAACCTTTGACCGCGCCACGGCGGGACTGAGGCCGATCCCCGAGATCGTGAACATGAACGCCAACCAGCCGGAATTCGCCCGCCCGGTCTGGGCCTATCTGGACACGGCGGTATCGGCCCGGCGTGTCAGGGACGCCAGGCTGATGCTGGACCGCTATGGCGCGGTTCTGGACCGGATAGAAGCCCAGAGCGGAGTGCCCAAAGAGATCCTGGTCGCCATCTGGGGAATAGAGACGGACTATGGCGCCGCCACCGGCAGCTATCCCCTGTTCGCGGCGCTGGCGACGCTGGCCTATCGCGGACCGCGCGCCGATTATGCGCGGCCGGAATTCCTTGCGGCGCTGAAAATCTATCAGCAGCAGAACTACGCCCTGAGCCAGATGACCGGCAGCTGGGCGGGCGCCTTTGGCCAGACCCAGTTCACGCCCACCACCTTCCTGAAATTCGCCGCCGACGGCGACGGCGATGGACGGATCGATCTGTGGAACAGCCCGGCGGACGCGCTGGCGTCGGCAGGGCGGCTGCTGTGCGAACGCGGCTGGGAGACGGGCGAACCATGGGGTTACGAGGTGCGGCTGCCGAAAAATTTCTCCTACGAGCTGGCGGACGGCGAAACCGCCCGCCCGGTTGCGACATGGCAGGAGCTGGGCGTGACGACCGCCACGGGCGATTGGCTGCCGTCATCGACCGAGGATGCGGCGATCGACCTGCCCGCCGGCGCGAAGGGTCCGGCGTTTCTGCTGTTTCCCAATTTCCGTGTGATCCTGAAATACAACAATGCCACCAGCTATGCCCTGGCTGTGGGCCTTCTGGCCGACCGCATGGCGGGCGCGGCGCCGGTGCGGCACAGCTGGCCGCGCAAGGAGCGGCCCCTGTCGCGCGAGGAGCGCGTCCGCTTCCAGCAGGCGCTGGCCGCGCAGGGCTTCGATCCGGGCCCGGCGGACGGAATACTGGGCCGGGCCACGCGCGCGGCGCTGCGCCGCTACCAGAAGGCGCATGGCCTGCCGGCCGACGGGTTTCCCACCGCCGCCCTGCTGGCGATGATGGACAAGGCGGTGCAACCCTAGCGCAACTTCCTGAAACGCACATTGCTGGTGTCGCTGCGCCCTTCGGCATCGACCACCGTGACACGGGCAAGCCCCTCGCCCGACGGCGCGTAAAGCGCCGGCACGAACCGGTCGAAACTGCCCAGGAGCGCGCCATTGACCAGCCAGGTCAGGGGCGCCTTGCCGCCATCGGCTCTCAACTCCAGCGTCCGATACGCGGCATGTGAATCAGGCAGCGGCACCACCGCGCCATTGGGCGGCCAGGTGATGGATGGCGGCGCAAGCTCAGCGGCCTGCCCGGCCTGCGGTGGCGCGGTCTCCTGCCGCGTGAAGACACGCAGCGACGGCGGCAGGTCGGACGTGGCGCGCGCGACGATCGCACCCGCCGGCACCGGCGGCGCAGGGCGCCTGTCGGGAGGAAGCAGGCCAAACATCTTCAGCAGGATCGGCGCTGCGCTGTCGCGCCCGACATGATCGGGGCGCGGCGTACCATCGGCACGGCCCACCCACACCGCCACGGTGTAGTCGTTGGAAAAGCCCACCGACCAGGCATCGCGGAAGCCATAGGAGGTGCCGGTCTTGAAGCCGACGGTGCGCGGCCGCGACAGACCCTGTCCCATCGCCCAGCCGTCGGGCAGCGCCACGCCGTCGAGAATGTCGCGCAGATACCAGGCCGCCGCCGGCCCGAACAGGCGGTGGCGCGGCTTTGGCGGCGCGCCTTTCAGGTAGCGCAGGCCCTGTGCCGTGCCGCCTTCGGCGATTGCAGCATAGAGCATCGCCATGTCGCGCAGCGGAATGCCCAGCCCTCCCAGCGCCACCGGCAGGGTGGGCGCATCGCGGAAGGACAGGTGCGCGCCGGCGTTGCGCAGCGCCAGGGTGAAGGCCAGCGGACCGACCCGATCCAGCACCATCACGGCGGGAATGTTCAGCGACATCTGCAGCGCGTCGCGCGCCGTCACGGCACCCTGGAACCGGCCATCGAAATCGCGCGGCGCATAATCGCCGAAGCTGGTGGGCTGGTCCTCCATCCGGCTGGCGGGGTGCAGGATCAGTTCGTCGAAGGCCAGGCCGTAAATGAAGGGCTTAAGCGCCGAGCCCGGCGAGCGGGTCTGATTCGCCAAATCGAC
>DASTRG010000117.1:0-2342 GCA_035761325.1 Rhizomicrobium sp.
CACATCCAGTACCCGCTTTCGCGCCTCCGACAGGCGGTTTGGCACCACCTCGCCTCTCACATAGGCGATACGCCTGGCTTCGGGTTCGAAGGCGCTTCGGCTCCTCAGCGCCATGGCCAGGATCGCGCCGGGGGGATTGAGCGTGTAGTCAGCCACCCAATCGATGAAGTCGCAGAGCTTTTCCGGCAGGACGGGCGCCCCTTCCAGCGGCCCTCCTTCGAGAGGTGTTGCGGTTTTCAGGCGGTTGTCGCCCACCGCCCCCTCGGCCGCGCGCCACACCACCCCCAGGACCTCGCGATTGCCCAGCGGGGCGGCAACCACCAGCCCCCGGATCGCGTTGCAATCTGAGGGAAGCTTGTAGTCATAGGCCCCCCCCAACGGCAGTGGCAGGAGGACGCCCATCACCCGCCGTGGGGGCAGGCTGACCGGCTCGGGCAGGCTCGCCGGACGGGGTCTCAGCCTTGTCATTGTGTATGGAGCCTCATGGGGTAGACTTCGGCCTGCTCCCTTTCCCAGGTCAATCCCGGCCCAATCCTCAATCAGAAGCGCAACGGAACTGCCATGAAAATCTTCCTCGATACCGCCGATGTGGCGGAAATCCGCGAATACGCCGCCAGCGGTCTGGTAGACGGCGTCACGACCAACCCCTCCCTGGCCGCCAAGACCGGCAAGGACTATGTCGAATCACTCAAGGAGATCTGCGCCATCGTGCCCGGCGCGGTCAGCGCCGAGGTGCTTGCCACCGACTATGAAGGGATGCTCAAGGAAGCGGCGGTCTTTACCCGGATCGCCAAGAACATCGCGGTCAAGGTGCCGCTGACCTGGGATGGGCTCAAGGCCTGCGCCAAGCTTTCAGGCGAGGGCACCATGGTCAACGTCACGCTTTGTTTCTCGCCGGTCCAGGCGATGATGGCGGCCAAGGCGGGCGCCAGCTTCATATCGCCGTTCATCGGGCGGGTCGACGATATCGGCGAGGACGGCCTGGGCCTTATCCGCGACATCCGCGCCATCTATGACAATTACAACTTCAAGACCGAGATTCTGGCGGCTTCGGTGCGCCATGTAATGCATGTGCGCGAAGCAGCGCTGCTTGGTGCCGATGTCGCGACCATCCCTTCCAGCGTGTTCAAGGCCCTGCTCAACCATCCGCTGACCGACAAGGGCCTGGCCGCCTTCATCGCCGACGCCAAGAAGGCGAACGTGACCATCAAGGGTTAGATGTCCGGGAGGGTCGACGCGCTGCGCAGGCGCTGGCTCGACAGCCTGGCGCATGAACGACGCGCCTCGCCGCACACGCTGCGCGCCTATGGCGATGATGTGGCGCGCTTCCTGGGTTTCACGACGCAACATGTCGGCGGCGCGGTCAACGAAAGGACGCTGGCCAAACTGACACCCGCCGATATCCGCGCCTTCATCACCCATCGCCGCGCCGAAGGCCTGGGGCCTGGCGGTGTGCAGCGGGCGCTGGCCGCGGTCCGCAGTTTCTACAAATTCCTGGCGCGCGAAGGTGTCCTGGAAAACGCTGCGCCAAAGTCGGTTCGAACGCCGCGCATCCGCCGACCGTTGCCGCGGCCGCTGTCGCTGGAGGATGCAGCGCGCACGATCGCCGATGCGGGTGAAAATAACATCGACTGGCTGGGCGGCCGCGACACCGCGCTCTTAACCTTGCTCTACGGCGCGGGTCTTCGCATTTCCGAAGCATTGGCGCTCAAGCGCGGCGACGTGCCCTTGGGCAGCACGCTCAGCGTGATCGGCAAGGGCCGCAAGGAGCGCGCCGTGCCGGTGCTGCCGGTGGTGGCCGAGGCGCTCGCTGCCTATGCCGCGAAAATCCCGTTCACCGGCACCTCGTCCTCGCCGCTGTTCCTGTCGCGGCGCGGCGGCCCGATGAGCCCGCGCGAGGCACAGGCCCTGATGCAGAAACTGCGCGGACGGCTGGGCCTGCCCGAGCGGGCCACGCCCCATGCGCTGCGCCATTCCTTTGCCACGCATGTGCTGCAGGGCGGGGCGGACCTTCGCAGCGTACAGGAGCTTTTGGGGCACAGTTCGCTCTCCACCACGCAGATCTATACCGCCATCGACACCCGCCAGTTGCTTGAGACATACAGCAAGGCCCATCCGCGCGGTGGTTCGGCACGCGGGCGGACCTGACAGCGGCCGTTGCGAACTTTGCCGCGCCATACTAGCGTCGCCGCAAAACAGCTACTGAGCGGGGAATGATGATCAGGATGCCTATGCTGGCCGCGATTGCGGCCGTCGCGGTAATGCCTTCCGTCGCGGCCGGACAGGCCGCCGAACCCGATGGCCTGGTGCTGCCGCCCGGCTTTCATGCCGAAGTCGTGGCC
>DASTRG010000118.1:0-15473 GCA_035761325.1 Rhizomicrobium sp.
TGGCGCGATCCGATCAGCCGGCCGAACAGCCCGGCGATGACGCAGCCCAGAAGCGGAAGGAAGACGATGGCGGCGTACATGCGTCAGCCCTTCATCAGATTGACATCCTCAACCGCGATGGTGCCGCGGTTGCGGAAATAAACGACCAGGATGGCCAGGCCGATGGCCGCCTCGGCGGCGGCAACGGTCAGCACAAACAGCGCGAACACCTGCCCCACCATGTCGCCCAGATAGGCACTGAAGGCGACGAAGTTGAGGTTCACGGCCAGCAATATCAGTTCCACAGACATCAGGATAATGATGATGTTGCGTCGATTCAGAAAAATGCCCAGCACGCCGATCGTGAACAGGATGGCGGCGACAACCAGATATTGGCTCAGCCCGATGGTCACCTTAAGCGCCCTCCCCCGGCTTTATGTCAATCATTTCGACCGCCGTGGCGGCGGTACGCGCGTTCTGCACCGCGATGACCTGGCGGCGTACGCCCGGGCGGGTCCGCAGGGTCAGCACGATGGCGCCTATCATGGCGACCAAAAGCACCAGGCCCGCGATCTGGAAGTAGTAAACATAGTCGGTATAGAGAATGTGCCCCAGCGCGGCGGTGTTGGTCAGGCCTTCGGGCGTGGCGTGCGTCCTTGCAGCCGATGTGGCGGGGCTCAGAACCCAGGCGCCGCCCGCCATGGCCAGTTCGACCACCAGGACCAGGCCGATCAGCGCCCCGAATGGAAGATATTGCAGCATTCCGCGCTTCAGTTCGGCGAAATCGATGTCGAGCATCATCACGACGAACAGGAACAGCACGGCGACGGCGCCGACATAGACCACGATCAGGATCATCGCCAGGAACTCGGCCCCGAGCAGGACGAACAGGCCCGCGGCATTGAGGAATGCCAGGATCAGGAACAGCACCGAATGCACGGGGTTGCGCGCAGCGATGACCATCGTCGCGCAGGCGATCAGGATCGCCGAGAAGAAATAAAAGGCTATAGCCTCGAACATGTGTTTCCCCGTGCCCGCACCCTGCCCTAACGGTAGGGCGCGTCCAGTTCCAGATTGCGGGCGATCTCCCGCTCCCAGCGATCGCCATTCGCGAGCAGCCGGTCCTTGTCGTAATAAAGTTCCTCGCGCGTCTCGGTGGAGAACTCGAAGTTCGGGCCTTCCACGATCGCGTCGACGGGACAAGCTTCCTGGCAGAACCCGCAATAGATGCACTTCACCATGTCGATATCGTAGCGGGTCGTGCGGCGACTGCCGTCGGCGCGCGGCTCAGCCTCGATGGTGATTGCCTGGGCGGGGCAGATCGCCTCGCACAATTTGCAGGCGATGCAGCGTTCCTCGCCATTGGGATAACGGCGCAGCGCATGTTCGCCGCGGAAGCGCGGGCTGATCGGACCCTTCTCGAAGGGATAGTTCAGCGTTGCCTTGGGCGCAAAGAAGTAGCGCATCGAGACCACAAAACTCTCGATGAATTCCCAGAAGAATATCTGCCGTGCGGTACGATCCAGACTGGCCATGGCGAACCTCTTACAGATGCGGACGGATGAACATCACCCATCCGGCCGTCAGCACCACCCAGAGCATCGAAGTGGGCAGGAACACTTTCCAGCCCAGCCGCATGAGCTGGTCATAGCGATAGCGCGGCACCATTGCCTTCACCATCGCGAACAGGAAGAAGAAGAAACATATCTTCAGGATGAACCAGATCACGCCCGGAATGGCGGTAAAAGGGGCGATGTTCAGCGGCGGCAGCCAGCCCCCCAGGAAAAGGATCGAGCACATCGCGCACATCAGCACGATGGACAGGTATTCGCCCAGGAAGAAGAGCAGGAAAGGGGTCGAGGAATATTCCACGAAGAACCCGGCCACCAGTTCGCTCTCGGCCTCCACCAGGTCGAAGGGAGGGCGGTTGGTCTCTGCCAGCGCCGAGACGAAGAAGATCGGCAGCATGGGAAAGAGGATGGAAAACACGTTCCAGTGCAGGAAGGTGAAAATTCCCTTGCTCGACTGGGCGCGCACGATGTCCGACAGGTTCAGCGAGCCGGCAAACAGCAGCACGGTGATGATGACGAAACCTATGGAGACTTCATACGACACCATTTGTGCCGCCGCGCGCAGCGCCGACAGAAACGGATATTTGGAGTTGGACGCCCAGCCGGCCATGATGATGCCGTAGACGCCCAGCGACGACATGGCGAACAGATAAAGAATCCCGACATTGATGTCGGCCACCACCCAGCCTTGATCCAGCGGTACTACCGCCCAGCCGGCAAAAGCCAGCGTGACGGTGACCAACGGGGCGATCATGAAGATCACCTTATTGGAGCCCGCGGGGATCACGATCTCCTTGAAGAGGAACTTGAACAGGTCGGCAAATGTCTGAAGCAGGCCGAAGGCGCCCACCACATTAGGGCCGCGCCGCATCTGCACGGCCGCCCAAATCTTGCGGTCGGCCAGCAACAAATAGGCGATCATCACCAGCAGGACGACATCGAAGATCAGGATCATGATGAACTGGCTGAGGAACCAGGCCCAGCCATGGGGCAACCCCAAAATCGTCTGGAAGAACGGAATCAAAGCCATCTGTTATTCCGCCGCCATCTTGCCGGCGCCCGTCACGAATTCACGGCTGCACCGGGCCATGGTCTCACTGGCCCGGGCGATCGGGTTGGTGAGATAGAAATCCGTCATTGAATGAAGCACAGGCGCATTGTCCAGCGGCCCTGCGAGGCCGATTCCGGCCCAGGTGGCCGAAGACGTGTCGGCGTGCACCGGCGCGCCATTGAGCACCGCAAAATGGGTCACGTCCTTCTCAAGTGCCATCAACAGCTGGGCGCGGTCATCATAAGGCAGCTTTGCACCCAGCACCTCCGACAGCGCGCGCAGGATCGCCCAGTCTTCCTTGGCTTCGCCGGGCGGAAAAACTGCTCGCCGGCCGCGCTGCACCCGGCCCTCGAAATTGGTGTAAAGGCCGTCCTTTTCGGTATAGGCGGCGCCGGGCAGGATCACATCGGCGTTATGGGCACCCGCGTCGCCGTGGCTGCCCTGATAGATGACGAAAGCGCGGCCAAGATGGGCCACGTCGAATTCGTCCGCGCCCAACAGATAGATGAAATCAATTTCACCCTTCTGTGCACCGTCCACGATCGCAGCCACGTCACGTCCGCCATTCAGCGGCAGGAAGTCCAGGTCCAGTGCGGCCACGCGGGAAGCGGCGGTATGCAGGATATTGAAACCGTTCCAGCCGCCCTCCGCATGCGTGCCCGCGGGACCGATCATCCCGGTATCGGCCGCAATCTTCGCGGCCAGGTTCAGGACCGCGGCGCCGTCTTTGCGGGAAATCGCGCCCGCGCCCAGCACCATCATCGGGCGCCTGGCCTCTGTCAGTACCTTGGCGAAGTCGTGGCTGCCATCAGCGATATGCGCCAGAACCGCCATGCCGGTGCCGAGCTGTTCCACGGGATATGTCAGGTCAACCGCCGGGCCGATATTGGCCACTTTCACGCCGCTGGCCAGCCAGGCTTTGCGGATGCGGGCGTTCAGGACCGGCGCATCCCAGCGGGGATTTGCGCCAACCAGCAGGATCGCGTCCGCGGCATCGACGCCCGCAATAGTGGAGTTGAACAGGTATGTCTGTCGCGGCGCCTTGCGGCCATCGCCGGTCAGGCCGATCTTCGCCCCATCCTGGCGGCAGTCCAGGTTCTTCACCTTCAGCGCCGCCATAAGATCCTTGAGCGCCTTGATCTCCTCGGCAGCAGCCAGATCGCCGACGATGGCGGCCATGCGGTCGGGACTGGTCTGCTTGGCCCGCGCCGCGATCGTCGCGAACGCCTCGGCCCAGCTGGCCGGCTTCAACTTTCCATTTACACGCACATAGGGCCGGTCCAGACGCTGGCGTGAAAGCCCGTCGCAGGCATGGCGCGTCTTGTCGCCGATCCACTCCTCGTTCACTTCCTCATTCAGGCGCGGCAGCACGCGCATCACCTGAGACCCGCGCGCATCCACACGGATGTTGCAACCCTGTGCGTCCATCACATCGACGCTCTCGGTTTTTTTCAGCTCCCAGGGGCGGGCATTGAAGGCATAGGGCTTGCTGGTCAGCGCCCCCACCGGGCACAGGTCGACGACATTGCCCGACAGTTCGCTGGCGAACGCCTTTTCCAGGTAGGTCGTGATCTCGACATCCTCGCCGCGGCCGGTGGCGCCCAGGTCAGGCACACCGGCTACCTCGGTGGCGAAGCGCACGCAGCGGGTGCA
This sequence comes from Rhizomicrobium sp., assembly GCA_035761325.1. Lineage (GTDB taxonomy): Bacteria > Pseudomonadota > Alphaproteobacteria > Micropepsales > Micropepsaceae > Rhizomicrobium. The sequence continues at coordinate 4,255 of DASTRG010000118.1, forward strand.
GGCGATGCAACGGGTCATGATCGTCTTGATCAGTGGACCCATATACTTGTCTTCGACGGCGCGCTTGTTCTCGTTAAAGCGGTGGAAGGCGGCGCGGCCATAACCCATCGCCTGGTCCTGCAGGTCGCACTCACCGCCCTGGTCGCAAATCGGGCAGTCCAGCGGATGATTGATCAGCAGGAACTCCATCACGCCCTCACGCGCCTTGCGGGCATAGGGGCTGGTGGTGTTGATCCTGGCCGGCGTGCCGTCCTTGTTGGGAAAGATGTCCTTCACCTGCAGGGCGCAGGATGCCTGCGGCTTGGGCGCGCCCACCCATTCGACCAGGCACATGCGGCAATTGCCGGCGACCGACAGGCGCTCATGGAAACAGAAGCGCGGAATCTCCGCGCCGGCCTGCTCGCACGCCTGCAGCAGTGTGATGGTCTCTTCCGCCTCGATTTCCTTGCCGTCGATGATCAGCTTGCGCGTTGCCATGTCGTTACTCCGCCGCGATCTTCGCGCCGTATGCGGCGATACGCTTTTCGATTTCGGGCCGGAAGTGCCGGATCAGGCCCTGGATGGGCCACGCCGCCGCATCGCCCAGGGCACAGATGGTGTGCCCTTCGATCTGCTTGGTGACTTCCTGCAGGAGGTCGATCTCGCCCACCTTTGCGTCACCCCTGACCATGCGGGTCATCACCCGCCACATCCAGCCGGTACCTTCCCGGCACGGTGTGCATTGGCCGCAGCTTTCATGTTTGTAGAAATAGGCCAGGCGCTGAATTGCCTTGATCACATCGGTGGACTTGTCCATCACGATTACGGCAGCGGTGCCAAGGCCCGACTGCACGGCCTTCAGACTGTCGAAGTCCATCAGCACGTCGTCGCAGATCGACTTGGGCAGCAGCGGCACGCTCGCGCCGCCCGGAATCACCGCCAGCAGATTGTCCCAACCGCCGCGCACGCCGCCGCAGTGCCGGTCGATCAGCTCGCGCAGCGGAATGCCCATTTCTTCTTCGACGTTGCACGGCCTGTTCACATGACCGGAAATACAGAACACCTTGGTGCCGGTGTTGTTCGGCCGGCCGATTCCCGCGAACCAGTCGGCGCCGCGGCGCAGGATAGTCGGGGCGACCGCGATGGATTCGACGTTGTTGACGGTGGTGGGGCAGCCATAAAGGCCGACATTGGCAGGGAACGGGGGCTTCAAGCGCGGCTGGCCCTTCTTACCTTCCAGCGATTCCAGCAGCGCCGTTTCCTCGCCGCAGATATAGGCGCCCGCGCCATGGTGAACATAGAGATCGAAGTCCCAGCCATGGATGTTGTTCTTGCCGATCAGCCTGGCCGCGTAGGCTTCGTCGACCGCGCGCTGCAGCGCCTCACGCTCGCGGATGAACTCGCCTCGCACATAGATGTAGCAGGTATTCGCCCGCATCGCGAAGCTGGCGACCAGGCAACCTTCGACCAGCGTGTGCGGATCGTTGCGCATGATGTCCCGGTCCTTGCAGGTGCCGGGCTCGGATTCGTCGGCGTTGACGACCAGATAGTGCGGCCGCTCCTTTACTTCCTTGGGCATGAAGGACCACTTCAGGCCGGTGGGGAAACCCGCGCCGCCACGGCCGCGCAGGCCGCTTTTCTTCATCACATCGACAATGGCCTCGGGCCCCATAGCCAGGATCGCCTTGGTGTTGTCCCACTGGCCGCGCTTTTTCGCCGCCTCAAGACCGGGGTTCTCGAAGCCGTACAGGTTGGTGAAGATGCGATCCTTGTCGGCAAGCATCAGGTGGCTGCTCCCGGCGGTTTCTGGGTGGGTGCCTCGCGGTCGGATGCGGCCTGGGTGGGCTTCTTGCCCTCCTCGTCCGTCGTGCCGTCGGCGGCGGGCGCATAGGCAGTGTATTTTCCGATCACCGAGCCGTCATAGAGCCCGGGGTCCCTCAGCGTGGTGGCCCCACCCTCCGGTTCGGATGAGATGCGGCTGTTCTGCGGGCCGGGCTTGATTTCCTTGCCGGCGCGCAGGTCAGTGATCAGCTTTTCGGTGATGGGACCGTCCAGGTCCTCATAGAAATCGCTGCCAATCTGCAGCATGGGCGCGTTCACGCAGGCGCCCAGGCACTCAACTTCCATCCAGCTGAATTTGCCGTCTTCCGAAACGGTGCCGGGATGGGGGTGGATGTGCTTCTTGCATGCCGCCACCACCGCGTCGGAGCCGCGCAGCCAGCAGGGCGTGGTAGTGCAGACCTGCACCAGATACCGGCCAACCGGCTCCAGGTTGAACATGGTGTAGAAAGTCGCCACCTCCAGCACCCGGATGTAGGGCATGTCGAGCATCCTGGCGACAGACTCGATCATGGGATGGCTGACCCAGCCTTCCTGTTCCTGGCCGCGCCACAAAAGCGAGATCACCGCACTGGCCTGGCGGCCCGCCGGATATTTGGCGATGGTCGCCTTGGCCCATTCCGCGTTCGCCGGGCTGAAGGCGAAGCTGGCAGGCTGGATTTCGGGTGGGGCGAGACGGCGCAGCGACATGGGCTTACTTTGCGAAATCGACGCGGGCAATCAGCCCGTCGCGGAAGGTGTAGATGGCGATGATCTCGAACTCCTCGCCGCCGGGAGCGCGGATCACCCGTTCGTGATCCACCACCGTGTTACCCACGGCGATGCGGTTCTTAAGGACGGCCCTGTTCTGGGGAAACTGGGCAAACGCCTTGGCATAGCGCGCCTTGATGGCTTCGCGGCTGGTCTCGCTGGGAGTGCCGTTCAGGCCCGACACCACACAGTCCTCCGCGAAGAAAGTCACATACGCGTCCAGGTCCTGATCGTTATAGGCATCCAGCTGCTTCTGGACGATAGCGATATTGGGATTGGCCTGTGCCGTCACCGGTCCACCTCCCCGAACACGATGTCGAGCGAACCCAGGATGGCCGAGACGTCAGCGAGCATATGCCCTCGGGACATGTAGTCCATCGCCTGTAGATGGACGTAGGACGGCGCGCGAATCTTGCAGCGATACGGCTTGTTGGAGCCGTCGGCCACCAGATATACGCCGAACTCGCCCTTTGGCGCTTCCACTGCTGCGTAAACCTCGCCGGCGGGCACGCGATAGCCTTCGGTATAGAGCTTGAAGTGATGGATCAGCGCTTCCATCGAGGTCTTCATCTCGCCGCGGCGAGGCGGCACGATCTTGTTGTCTGTCGAGACAACGGGACCCGCCGGCATCTTCTCGATGCACTGGCGCATGATCTTGGCGGATTCGCGCATCTCTTCCATGCGCATGATGTAGCGGTCGTAGCAGTCGCCGTTCTTGCCGACAGGAATCTGGAAGTCGAGTTCGTTGTAGCACTCATAAGGCTGGGCCCGGCGCAGGTCCCACTTCGCCCCGGTCGAGCGCAGCATCACGCCCGACATGCCCCACATCTCGGCCTGCTCGCGGTTGATCACCCCGATACCGACGTTTCGCTGCTTGAAGATGCGATTGTCGGTCAGCAGGCACTCGATGTCGTCCAGAACCTTGGGAAAATGATCGCAGAATTTCAGGATATCCTCGGCCAGGCCGGGCGGCATGTCCTGATGGACGCCGCCGGCGCGGAAGAACGCCGCGTGCATGCGGCTGCCCGAAATGCGCTCGTAGAAGACCATCAGCTTCTCGCGCTCCTCGAAGCCCCACAGAGGAGGGGTGAGGGCGCCCACGTCCATCGCCTGGGTCGTCACGTTCAGCAGGTGGTTCAGCAGGCGGCCGATCTCGCAATAGAGCACACGAATGTACTGGCCGCGTTTGGGCACTTCCAGGCCTAGCAGTTTCTCGATCGCCAGGGCAAAGGCATGTTCCTGGTTCATCGGCGCGACGTAATCGAGCCGGTCGAAATACGGGATCGCCTGCAGGTAGGTCTTGTGCTCGATCAGCTTTTCTGTGCCCCGATGCAGAAGCCCGATATGGGGATCGACACGGGTGACGATCTCGCCGTCGAGGTCCAGGATCAAGCGCAGCACGCCGTGCGCGGCCGGATGCTGGGGTCCGAAATTAATCGTCAGGTTCGGCTCCTCCGCCGGACCGTTGCTGGTTTCGGCAGGGATCGTTTCGAGCGTGACTTGCTGGGTCATGGCTTCTTCCCCGGATCGCCCGAGGTGCTGCCCGGCGCCATGGCGGCCTTCTCGTCGCCGGGCAGGATATGCGGCGCCCCTTCCCACGGGCTCATGAAGTCGAAGTCGCGGAACTCCTGGACCAGATGCACCGGCTGATAGACCACGCGCTTCAGCTCGTCGTCATAGCGCAGCTCGACATAGCCGGTGAGCGGAAAGTCCTTGCGCAACGGAAATCCGGAAAAACCGTAATCGGTCAGGATGCGGCGCAGGTCCGGATGATTGCCGAAGGCGATGCCGTACATGTCGAAGGCTTCGCGCTCGAACCAGCCGGCGGCAGGATAGACGGTGGTGATGGAGGCGATCACCTCGCCCTCCCCCACCTGGGTCTTCACTCGAATGCGCGCATTCCCTGTGAGCGACAGCAGGTGATAGACGACGTCGAAACGCTTTTCGCGCTGGGGCCAGTCGTTGCCACAGACATCGACCAGTATCTTGAAATCCCCCGGACCCTGCAGCCAGATCATCACCTCAAGGACGTCGGCGGCCTGCACATCCACGGTCAGCTCGCCGCGCGCCAGAGCCGCGCCGGCGATCTTGCCGCCCAGCGCCTCGTTCATGCTTTTTGCGATGGCGTTCAGGTCTGTCATTCAGCGCTCGATAGTTCCTGTGCGGCGGATCTTCCGCTGGAGAAGCAGGATGCCATAGACCAACGCCTCGGCTGTGGGGGGGCAACCAGGAACATAGACGTCCACCGGCACAATGCGGTCACAACCACGCACCACCGAATAGCTGTAATGGTAATAGCCGCCACCATTGGCGCAGCTGCCCATGGAGATGACGTAGCGCGGCTCGGGCATCTGGTCGTAGACCTTGCGCAGCGCGGGCGCCATCTTGTTGGTCAGGGTGCCGGCGACAATCATCACGTCGGACTGACGCGGGCTGGCGCGCGGGGCAATGCCAAAACGCTCCAGATCGTAGCGCGGCATCGAGGCCTGCATCATCTCGACCGCGCAGCAGGCCAGGCCGAAGGTCATCCACATCAGCGAGCCCGTGCGCGCCCAGTTGACCAATGACTCCGCGCTGGTGACAAGAAATCCCTTGTCGGCCATTTCGGCCTGCAGCGCCTTGAAATAGGGATCGTTGTCGGTGACGGCATGGCTGGCGCCATCCACACCGGCGCGTCCCCCGGCGCCGTATGCCGCGTTATTCACGGGGGTCACTCCCATTCCAGCGCCCCCTTCTTCCATTCATATATGAAGCCGACCGTCAGCACGCCTAGAAATACCATCATCGACCAGAAGGCGAAGACGCCGGTGTCGCCGAGTGTGATGGCCCATGGGAACAGGAACGCCACCTCGAGGTCGAAGATAATGAAGAGCAGCGACACGAGATAGAACCGAACATCGAACTTCATGCGCGCGTCGCCAAAAGCGGGAAAGCCGCACTCATAGGCAGAGAGCTTTTCCGGATCCGGTTTGGACGGCGCGATGAGCAGTGGAACCGCGACCAGCACCGCACCCAGCACCCCCGCAAGCCCGATGAAGATCAGGATCGGAAGATATTCCAGCAGCAGCTTTTCCATAACCAAAACCCCAAAGCCCGTCCGACGCCGATAGCGCCCCCTTCTGGACAGACCGCTGTGTTATTTCGCGGGCGCAGTATAAGCAGGCACACCCCGCGCGCAACGCGGGTGTAAAGGAAGATTCGCGCTGAAAAAACAGGAAAATTCGCGCAACTGGACGTGTGCAGAAAAGATCGCGGTTTCGCCGTTCCAGTTGCGAGATATTCTTAACTAAGACACGAAAATACCACGGCGCGCGCGATCCCGCGGAACACCAACGATGCCATTTCCGGACGGAAATGGCGGGAGCGACGGGGCTCGAACCCGCGACCTTCGGCGTGACAGGCCGACACTCTAACCAACTGAGCTACGCCCCCCGCGAGCGGTTATCCCTTCCGGGAAGCGCGCGAAGGCGGCCCATGTACGGGTGGTGCCCTCACCTGTCAAGCACTCCGGGTTAATTCGGGACGGCCGGCTGCGGGGCAGCGGGCCGGCCACCAGGCGAAGCATCCTCGCGCGGACCGCGCCGGCGTCCTTCCGGGCCCGGCCGGCTGTCGCCAGCCGGTTCGGTGTTGCGCTGTTCGCCGGGCTGCACCCCGGGAGTCGGACCCATTTCCTCCTTGGTCAGCTTGCCGTCACCGTTTCGGTCCAGCTGATCGAACAGGGAAAGCGGGGCGGCTGAGAATTCCCGGAAATCGATGCAATCATCGCGGTTCCAGTCGATCAGCGGCGTGGCCGTCGACTGGTCGGCTTCCTGGCGCTTCTGATTGATAGCGGCGGCTTGGTCCTCATCCAGGCAGCCGGTATGACGCGTATCGGCGGCATCGAACTCCGATCGCAATGCCGCCACCAGCTCCTTGCGCTCCAGCACGCCGTCACGGCTCGTGTCGTAACGCAGGAGCATGGCGACAGGGCCGCCGTGATAATTCTCGTCCCGCGGTTTCTCCGCCGGCCGCATCCAGGGGGGGACGTCCCTACGGGAGCCCCCACAGGCAGCCAGCGCCAGGATAAGCGGCAAAAGGGCGAGGTGCTTGGCGCGCAAGGACACAATTTCCGTTGAATTGCTGCGACACTAGCGGGACCCGTGCCGTTTGGCGAATGACGCCAAAGACAGATATAAGGCCGCAGGGGCGGTTAGCTCAGCTGGTAGAGCATGTCGTTTACACCGATAGGGTCGGCGGTTCGAGTCCGTCACCGCCCACCACTCGAAAGACCCGCCGCGGCGGCGCTATTGATCGCCGTGCGGCGGCTGACGCCATGAAAGTCCACGACAGCAGAATAGCCGGGCGTGCAACGGCAGCTCCGGACCGGAAATTGTGATCAGGCGGGGCGCGGAAGGCGGCGCGGCTGCGCCGCCTTCCACAGCCACAGGACCAGCAGCGCACCGCTGACAAGCAGGATCAGGAAAACAAGCGAGTGGGCCAGCCAGCCCAATATCACTTTCGCCGCAACGACCAATCCCCAGACCAGAGCCAGAAGGCCAAGCGCCGCGAGGTGCAGCGCCAGCCAGGCGGCAACAAAGGGCCCGGCCAGGCCGGCTATCCCGACGGCACGCGCGTGTAGGCTTTCCGCCATCAGTTCAGGGAATCCTTGAGTTGCTTGCCGGGACGGAAGCGCGGCGTCTTGGACGGTTTGATCGTGATTTCTTCGCCCGTCTGAGGATTGCGGCCCTTGCCGCCGGCGCGGGTCGCCACGACGAAAACACCGAAACCGGTCAGGCGCACTTCCTCCCCCGCCTTCAGCGTGGCAGCGATGAGGTCAAACACCCCGTCCACGGCCTTGGCCGCATCATTCTTGGCCAGACCGGTTGTATCGGCCAGCTTCTGGATGAGATCGTTCTTGTTCACGGAGGCGCTCCTTTTCTCGCGATTCTAGCCCGCAACCCCGACTCTAGGTGCCGGGTGCGCACCCCGTAAAGGCAAAAGGGCACGGAATCTGCGGAAAAACCGGCTTTACGGAAAAAAGAAAAGGGGCCCGGACCATGCGTCCGGACCCCATTTTCGCAGTATTTCCGGGACCTTCCGGTAAACCCGGCCAGGATCGGGCGATTCTAGTGTGTGACCATCTGGTCGGAGTCACCGTCGGTCAGCGGAACCGGGGCTACAACCTCCGGTTCCACCCAGTCGATGGCCTCCGGCTGGCGTGTCAACGCCACCTTCAGCACCTCGCCCACGGTAGAGACGGGAATGATCTTAAGGCCCGTCTTCACATTGTCGGGCACCTCGGCCAGGTCCTTCTCATTCTCCTTGGGGATGATCACCGTCGTGATCCCCGCCCTCAGAGCCGCGAGCAGCTTTTCCTTCAGCCCGCCGATCGGCAGCGCCCGGCCCCGCAACGTGACCTCTCCAGTCATTGCCACGTCGCGGCGCACCGGTATCCCGGTGACCACCGAGATGATCGAAGTCGCCATGGCCAGGCCCGCCGAGGGGCCATCCTTGGGCGTGGCGCCTTCGGGGACGTGCACATGGATGTCGATCTTGTCGAACAGCGTAGGCTTGATACCGAAGCTCGTCGCCTTGGACCGCACATAGGACCGTGCCGCGTCGATCGACTCCTTCATCACGTCGCCCAGCTTGCCGGTGGCCTGGAAGCGGCCCTTGCCGGGCAGCATCACCGACTCGATGGTCAGCGTCTCGCCACCCACCTCCGTCCAGGCCAGGCCCGTGACCACGCCAACCTGATCCTCGCCTTCGATCTCGCCGAAGCGGAACCGCCGGACACCGGCGTAGTCGCCTAGATTCTCCGGTGTGACCACGACCGACCCAGTTTTTTTCGAGATGATCTCCTTGACGGCCTTGCGGGCAAGGTTGGCAATCTCGCGTTCCAGGCTGCGCACACCCGCTTCGCGGGTGTAGTAGCGGATCAGGTCGCGCAGGCCATCATCGGTGATCTTCCACTCGTCTTCCTTCAGCCCGTGCGACTTGATCTGCTTGGGCAGCAGGTGGCGCTTGGCGATCTCGACCTTCTCGTCCTCGGTGTAGCCGGGGATGCGGATGATCTCCATGCGGTCCATCAACGGCTGCGGCATGTGCAGGCTGTTGGCCGTGGTAACGAACATCACGTCCGACAGGTCGAAATCGACCTCCAGGTAGTGGTCGTTGAAGGTGGCGTTCTGCTCAGGGTCGAGCACTTCCAGCAGGGCGCTGGAAGGATCGCCGCGGTAGTCCGCGCCCAGCTTGTCGATTTCGTCAAGCAGGAACAGCGGATTTGAAGCCTTCGCCTTCTTCATCGACTGGATGATCTTGCCGGGCATGGAGCCGATATAGGTACGCCGATGGCCACGTATCTCGGCTTCATCACGCATCCCGCCCAGACTCATGCGGATATACTCGCGGCCCGTCGCCTTCGCGATCGAACGGGCGAGCGAAGTCTTGCCCACACCGGGGGGACCAACCAGGCAAAGGATCGGCCCCTTGAGCACCCCGACGCGCTGCTGGACAGCCAGATATTCCAGAATGCGCTCCTTGACCTTCTCCAGGCCATAATGATCGTCGTTCAACACCTTTTCGGCGGCAACGATGTCGCGCTTGATCTTGCTCTTCTTGCCCCACGGCAGGGAGAGCAGCCAATCCAGATAGTTGCGCACGACCGTGGCTTCCGCGCTCATCGGCGACATAGAACGCAGCTTCTTGACCTCGGCCATCGCCTTTTCGCGAGCTTCCTTGGACAGCTTGGTCTTGCGAATGCGATCTTCCAGCTCGTTCATCTCGTCGCGGCCTTCATCGCCTTCGCCGAGCTCCTTCTGGATCGCCTTGAGCTGTTCGTTCAGGTAATATTCCCGCTGGGTCTTCTCCATCTGGCGCTTCACGCGGCTGCGGATCTTCCGCTCAACCTGCAGAACGCCGATTTCGGCCTCGATCAGGGACAGGATCTTTTCCAGCCGCTCGGTCGTCTTGAATGTTTCGAGCAACGCCTGCCGGTCGCCGATCTTCACCGACAGGTGCGAAGCGACGGTATCGGCCAAGCGCGCCGGATCGTCGATTTGCGCCACCGCGGCCAAGGTTTCGGACGGAACCTTCTTGTTCAGCTTTATGTACTGCTCGAAATTGGCCTTCACCGTGCGCATCAGCGCTTCGGATTCCTGGGCGCCGGCAGTTTCCTCGGCAATCGGTTCGACCGTCGCCTGGAAAAAATCGCTGCGCGGCGAAAATCCGGTGACGCGCGCGCGTCCCTTGCCCTCCACCAGAACCCGCACGGTCTGGTCGGGCAGCTTCAGCAGCTGCAGCACGGTAGCCATGGTGCCAATGGCGTGCAGGCCGTCTGCCGTCGGATCGTCATCGGCGGCGTTCTTCTGGGTCAAAAGCAGAATCTGCTTTTCGTCGTTCATGACCTCTTCGAGAGCGCGCACGGACTTTTCACGCCCCACGAAAAGCGGGACGATCATGTGAGGGAATACCACGATGTCACGCAGCGGCAGCACCGGCGCCGTGCTCGAAACTGACTGAACCTTGTCGTTGGCGTCATCCGCCATGGCTTTGCTCCTGCCGGCCAAACCGCCGGCCTTTGAAAACCGGTCCCTTCCCAGATGGGCAAGGGGCCTGACTAATTGCCGCCTTTGCGGCGATGCTAAAGAGCCGCTTAACCGAGCCGGCTCCGGATACGGTAACGTGGGCCCCCTAAAGGTTGGTTTCAAGCCGGGCCGCCCCCCAAGCGGCAGTGAGCCCCCTGATTCTCCGCCGGAATCGGTGGGGAACATGCATTTTTCCACGTGCCGTAGCGCAAGGGACGCACGAACCGCTATGTTGAACGAAAAATGGAGGGGACGGGGATGCTGAATCGTCGCGGATTGAATGGGGGAATTGCCGCCGCCTTGACGGGAACTCTTTGGCCGCATTCAGCGCGCGCGCAGTCTACCCAGCCCTTCTACGCCAGCCTGGGCCCGACCCTGATCCACTACGACCTCGATGTGGCGGCCGGCTCGCTCCGCCAGAAGGCCGGCATCACTCTGCCCGCCAACCTGCAGTATGCTTGGCCGCATCCGGCAGGGCGCTTGCTTTACGTCGTGGCCAGCAACGGCCAGCCGCCCAGCGGACCGGCGGGTGCCGCCGGCGCGGACAAAAGACATTATGCCCTTGCGTTCAGGATCGGCGCGGATGGCGCCCTGACTGAGCACGGCCCGCGCAAACTGCTGCCGGTGCGGCCCATCCACTGCTCCACGGATGTGAGCGGCCGTTACCTGCTGGTTGCCTTCAACATCCCAAGCATGATTCACGTATTCCGCCTGAATGGCGACGGCACCATTGGCGCGGAGGTCGCCCAAGACCCATCTCTGGATTTCGGAGTCTATGCCCACCAGGTGCGCGCGACGCCGTCGGGCAAGACTGTCACGCTCTGCAGCCGCGGCAACGATCCCCGGCGAGGCAAACCCGAGGATCCCGGTTACATCGAGGTTTTCGGCGTCCAGGACGGAAGATTGTCGGCCCTGCAAAAACTGGCGCCGCGCGGCAACGGCATCGGATTTGGCCCGCGCCACCTGGATTTTTCACCGGACGGCCGTTTTGCCTATGTTTCGCTGGAGCGGGAAAATGCCCTGTGCGTCTATGGCATGACGCCGGAAGGACGGCTGTCGGACGAGCCACTGTTCCGGAAGAATGCG
>DASTRG010000119.1:0-2856 GCA_035761325.1 Rhizomicrobium sp.
CACATCCACGCCCAGCGTCTCGCCGGCCTTGAGCGAGGCGGTGCTCAGCTTCGGGCTGCCATAGGCGAAGCGCGTGTAACTGAGGCCATAGCCGAAGGGATAAAGCGGCTTGCCGGTGAAATAGCGATAGGTACGCCCCGCCATGGCGTAATCGTCGAAGGGCGGCAGCTGGTCCACGCCGGTATAGAAGGTCACCGGCAGATGGCCCGACGGATTGCTGGCCCCCGACAGGGTCTGGCCGATGGCGGTGCCCGCCTCCTCGCCCGCATACCAGGCATCCACCATGGCATCGGCGTTCTTGGCCGCCCAGTTCACCGACAGGGCCGAGCCGTTCATCAGCACCACCACCAGCGGCTTGCCCGTGGCTTTCACGGCCTGCAGCATCTCCTTCTCGGGCGCGGGCATGTCCAGGCTGGTGCGGTCGCCGCCCGAGAAGCCGGGCACATTCACCGTCATCTCCTCGCCTTCCAGCGCCGAGGTGATGCCCGCCACCGCGACCACCACATCGGCATTCTTCGCCGCCGCCACGGCGCGTCCGGTGGGATCATCGATCAGCCGCGTCCAGACAAGGCGCAGGAAGGGCCCGCGCGCCGGGGTCTGCTCGATGCGGATCGCATAGGCATGGCCCTTCTCCAGCGTCATTTCCCTGGTCAGCGGCCCGCGCTGGTCCGCGCCCGCATCGACCACCAGCTTGCCGTCGATCCAGAGCCTGGCATGCGTGCCCGCCAGGCCGATGTCATAGCGCCCGCTGTCCGGCGCCGTCAGCGTGCCGGTCCAGCGCACCGAGATGGCATCCGCATCCGGCAGCACGCGCGGTCCGCGCGGACTGAAATCGACTGTTGCATCGGTTCGCGTGACGGCCGGGGCGCCGTGAAAGTCCGCGCCCCGGTAATATTCGCCCTTCAGGCCCGGCGCGCCGTCCGTCGATAAAGCGCTCGCGGGCACCGTCTCGGGCAGGCGCAGGAAATTGATGCCCGGCTCGTAGGTCACCTCGGCCTGCGGGAACGCCTTGCGGATGCCGGCCAATGCCGTCACCGGGTCCTTTGGCGTGCCGTTGTAATTTCCCAGCAGCACCGGCACCTGGTCGGCCAGCGGCCCCACCACCAGGATCCGCTTCACCGACGGCTTCAGCGGCAGCACACCGTTGTTCTTGAGAAGCACCATGGATTCGCGCGCCAGCTTCAAGGCCAGCGCCCGGTGCGCCGGCGACATCAGCTCGGAATCGGGAATCTGCGCGTAAGGCACCATTTGCTGCGGATCGAACAGGCCCAGCTTGATGCGCGCGGTAAACAGGCGCCGCAGCGAATCGTCCAGCACGCTCTCGGGCACCAGCCCCTGCTTCACCGCATCCCGATAGCGGCCATAGTCGGAATCATCGACCGTGGGGATGAAGAAATCGGCGCAATCGCTGTCCACGCCGTGCTTCAGCGATACCGCCGCCGCTTCGGCATAGGTGGCGACATAATGATGGCCGCGCTGGATGTCGGCGATGGCGTCGCAGTCCGACACCACATAGCCGTTAAAGCCCCATTTGTTCTTGAGCTGGTCGGTCAGCAGGAAATCGCTGGCACAGGCCGGCTGGCCGTTGACCCGGTTATAGGCGCACATCACCGAATCCACCTTGGCGCCCGTCACCAGGGCGCGGAAGGCCGGCAGGTAGGTGTCCATCTGGTCATGCTTGGAGACTTTCACGTCCACCTCATGGCGGGTGGGCTCGGGCCCCGAATGCACCGCATAATGCTTGGCGGTGGCGATGACGCGAAAATATCTGGGATCGTCGCCCTGCATCCCGCGCACGAAGGCGCTGCCCATGCGGCCCGTCAGATAGGGATCCTCGCCATAGGTCTCCTGCCCCCGCCCCCAGCGCGGATCGCGGAAGATGTTGATGTTGGGCGACCAGAAATCCAGCCCCTGCATCAGGCCGTGATCGGCACGCGCGCCCCCCGACTGGTTGAATTTCACCCGCGCCTCGGTGGAGATCGCCACACCCATCTCGTGGACCGACGCATCGTCGAAGGTGGCGGCCAGGCCGACCGGTTCGGGAAAGACGGTCGCCAACCCGTTATTGGCCACGCCGTGCAGCGCCTCGCTCCACCAGTTGTAGGCAGGAATGCCCAGCCGCGGGATGGCGCGCGCCTGGTTGACCAGCTGCGAGGCCTTTTCCTCCAGCGTCATCTGTCCGATCAGGGCGTCCACCCGGCTGGCGATGGGCAGGTTGGGGTCAAACCAGGGTTGGGTGTTTTGCGCCTGCGCGCCCAGCACGCCCGCACCCAGAACCAGAGAAGCCAGCAGAATCCGCCGCATCGTCCACCCCCACTTGTTCGCGGCCCGATATTAGCGCGGAAAATTGGTAGCGCTACCCTCCCCACATTAAACGTCGTTTGACAAAGCCCGGACCCCCGCCGACTGTCACCGCCAAAAGGGGATAAGGGGGGCCATGCCATGCGGACGGGACTTTGCGGCATCCTTTTGGGAGCCATCCTGCTGTCGGGGACGGCGCAGGCGGCCGATTATTTTCCGCCCAAGGGCGGCTGGACCACCCATACGCCGGCGCAGGAAGGGCTGGACCCGGCCGGGCTGAAAGCCGCCATCGATTACGCCATCGCCTCGGAAACCCTGGCTCCCGCCGGCCTGAAGGGCAAGGCGGACCTGCGCGACCTGCGCATCACCGTGCCGGTCAAATATGCCGGCGAGCCGTTCAACACGCCCATCGGCCCCCTGAAAGCGCGCGCGCCCGCCAACGGCATCATCATCCGCCACGGCTACATCGTGGCCGAATGGGGCCGCACCCGGGACGTGGACATGACCTTTTCGGTCTCAAAGACCTTCCTGTCCTCGGTGGCGGGCGTGGCCTTC
>DASTRG010000120.1:0-4124 GCA_035761325.1 Rhizomicrobium sp.
GCGCAACCGCACCCCAGACGGCGGCTATTTTGCCAGCTCTCGCGATAGCGATACCGGCTTTCGCCTCGATACCGATCCCACCCAGGCACGCCGGTATTTCCGCATGCCGCACCTGGGGGCGCTGGCCTGGGCGGCAATGGCGCAGCATCGCTTCAATCCGTTCACCTTCGGATTGGAACTGCCGCCCGGTTAGGCCAAAAATCCGTCAGCCATGGCTTTGGCGAAATCCTCGCCGTCTTGCTGGCCCCACCGGCTTTGGCTGCTGCCCGTGCCCGTCCGGTTAACCGCATCCTTGTAGCTTTTGGCGGGATCAGCATCGTCGGTATTGGACAGGCCGCCGATCTCGCGGGCCACTACACGTCCGTCAGGCGCGATCAGCAGGTTGCACGGCATGGCCGCGCCCCCGCCGCGGCGCCGGGCCATCCTGCGCATCAGCGTAGCGCCGCGATGCTGTTCGATCCATGGCGTGAAAACACCCGCATGCATCATGCCCAGAATTCTGCTCAAAAGCTCCGGCGTGAACTTCTTCTGTGTCGCAGTGAGAACAGGCACGATGGCGAACTTGTCGTTGCCGTATTTCTGCTGCAGGCGGGCGAAATCCGGAATCTCCTGGATGCAGGGCGCGCACCACTCCGCCCATAGCGGCATCAGTATCGTTTTCCCCTTGAAATCGGACAGGCGGCGGTCGCCATCGGGGCCGGTCACATAGATGTCCGGCAGCTGGTGCGGTGAGGGTTCAAATGCCTTCGCCAGGCTGTTGCCGGCCAGGACTCCATGCGCGATGGGAGAGGCGTTGTCGTCATCCGCTGCGAAGGCGCGCGGCATAGCGAAAGTTGCACCAACTGCCGCCGCAACCCCGCGACGCGTCCAACAATCGGCCATGATGCACCCCAAACAACCCCGCGGCACGATAGGCCGGTCGCTATTACCGCGCAATGCGGCGGTTACTGATTCACGGGCATTCTGGCCGCGCGGGGTGGGTCTGCGGAACGATCCGCGGTGCCCAATCGTTTCCGGTTCATTGCAGCAAGGAGAGCCATCATGCTGATAAGAACGGTTTTGCCGGCTGCGGCGCTTGTCGCCGCCCTGGTCGTTTCCGGTTGCGGCACAAATCCGGGCGACCGCGCGGCATCCGGTGCGCTTCTGGGCGCGGCGGGCGGCGCGGCGATCGGTGCGGCCGCCGGCAACGCGGCCCTGGGTGCTGCCGCCGGTGCGGTGGGAGGCGCCGTGATCGGCGCCGCGACGGATCCGTGCGACCTCAATCTGGGCGATCCGGTATGGAAGAACGACCGCGGCGCCTATGAGCGCCGTTGCGGTCATCCCTATCGCGAGCGTTACCGCGACCGCCGCGACTACTGATCGCCGGCCTGGCACCCGCCGGTACGCCGGCGGGTGCGGCTCTCATCCGCCAAGCAGTCCGTCCTTGCCGGTCAGGTCGCTCATGAGCATCAGCTTGAAGGCCAGGTCGTCGGTCGCGGGTGTCAGGCCGAAGCCGACCCCGGCCTCGACCGAAATGGGCGAGCCGGTGTAATCCACCGTTCCCCACAATTGATGCCATTGCTGGTCGGCCGGCAGGAACCGGCGCAACGACCCGAAATCGTCATATTCCTCGGCCGCGATGGTCCAGCGGGAATTGACCGCGTAATCGAGCCGCGTGGCGGGCACGAATTCCAGCGCACCAAATCCCTTGTAGCTGTTGTCAACGATGGGATTGAAGGTGATGCTGAAGCGGTCGGCGAAACGCCAGCCGATGATCGGCCGGATCTCGCCGGTGTTGACCTGGCTGTCCCACTGTTTCTCATTCCAGCTGAATTCGAAATTCACCCCGTAATAGAAATCCTTTTCCGCGTTGTCCGGCTGGACGAACAGGGCGCGCAGCTTGAAACCGTTATAGGTCCATCCGTGACCGGCGGTGTTGGAATAGAGCGGCAGGTAAAGCCCCGCCTCGAACCAGTCCGTCACGCCATAGGCCCATTCCGCCACGCTGCTGTAGGCGTGATTGTCGATCAGCCCGCCGGGAAAGTCGGGCGTCTTCAATCCGTCGGGGGTGTAGTTGCTGTGCAAGGTCAGGCCCACCACCCCGGGCGCCACGATGTCGCCCGTGTAGACCTGGATTTCATCGGTCACGGCCTGCGCCGCGCCGCAGCTTGCCAGCCAGACCAGCACGCCGAGTGCAAGATGATCGCAACGCATCGAAACCGGGCCCCTTCTTCCAGCGGAATTCTGTAGCCCGCATCGCATCCCGTTTCACGCGGGATGTTTGAAAGCAATTCTCATGCGCGAAAGGCCGCGAACTAACGGCGGCGCGAAATGGCACTCCACCCGGCCAGCACGATCACGGCGCCGATCACCGCCACGGCCATCGACACCGCGATGCCGTGCTGGTCATAGGAGAAGTCGCCCGACAAGGCGCGGAACAGAAATCCGCCCACCAGCGCGCCGACCAGACCCAGGGCGATATTGACCAGGCATCCGCCGCCCTGCCGGCCCATCAAGACGCTGGCGATCCAGCCCGCGAAGGCCCCAAAGACGATCCATCCCAGGATAACCATCGCGCACTCCCCTAGTGGAAGCTGACATATATCATGGTTGCGGCCGCAGCGGCCATCATCGCCGTCGACAGCCAGCCCAGCGTGCCCAGGACCGGACCAACGCGAAATTCGCCCATCATGCTGTGGCCGGCGACATGCATCATCGCCGCCATCAACGGCACCGCGACCAGGCCGTTGATCACCGCGCTCCAGTAAAGCGCCTTGATGGGGTCGATGGGCGAATATCCGATCATCAGGCCCAGGATCATGGCCAGGCCGATCACGCCATAGAAGCCGCGCGCCTGCCAGGGCTTGTTGTCCAGTCCCGTCTTCCAGCCCATGGTCTCGCCGACCGCATATCCGACCGAACCTGCCAGCACCGGGATGGCAAGAAGGCCCGTGCCGATGATGCCCAGCGCGAACAGCGCAAAGGCGAAATGGCCGGCCAGCGGTTCCAGCGCGCGGGCGGCGTCCGCCGCGGTGCCGATATTGGTGATGCCGTGCTGGTGAAGGGTCGCGGCGGTCGAGACCATGATCGCCAGCGCGATCACGTTGGATGCCACCATGCCGGCGATGGTGTCGAACCGGATGCGCCCGATGGCGCTGGGGCCTTCGGAAGGGTCCTCCAGCAGCGGTTTTTCGTCCGCGGCCTGGTCCACCTCCTCGACTTCCTGGGCACTCTGCCAGAAGAACAGGTAGGGGCTGATCGTTGTGCCGAAAATGGCGACGATGGTGACGGCGGCCCGTTCGCCCAGATCGGCATGAAATCCGATCAGGCCGCTTGCGATCCGGCCCCAGTCCAGCGGAACCAGGAACATCACCGCGACATAGGCGAACAGGCTGAAGGTCAGGACCGTCAGAAACCGGGCATATTTGCGGTAGGGAATGAAGAATTGCAGCCCCAGCGAGGCCAGCGCGAACAGGACCGCCAGGCCGTGACCCCGGTATCCGGTCACCATCTGCGCCGCTTCGGCCATCGCCGCCAGGTCGGCGCCGACATTGATGGTGTTGGCCGCCATCAGCAGGACCAGCATCGCCATTACCAGGGGGCGGGGCAGTACCCTGGCCATGTTCTTGGCCAGCCCGCCGCCCGTGACCCGCCCGATCAGGGCGCTGACCATCTGGATCGCGATCATCAGCGGCAAGGTCAGCAGCAGGGTCCACAACAGGCCATAGCCGGCCTGCGCGCCGCCCTGGCTGTATGTGGCGATGCCGCTGGGGTCGTCGTCGGCCGCCCCTGTGATCAGGCCCGGCCCCAGTTTGCCCAGGGTCGCGGCGTGAAACCGTTTACGCAGGCGATGGGGGGGCTGGGGATCGAACATGGGAGATAGCCGTTATCCGAACCGGTTCAGCCCTTCACGGGAAGGCGGGATTGTGTCTGAATTTCGGGCCGGAGTGCCTTTCCCGGCAAAGCATATATGACAAAGGCAGGGACGCTGCGCATGAAGACACCCATCGCCACCTTGATCCTGTTGGCCGCTGTCCTGCCGGCCGGCGCCCAGGCGCCGGCCGCCGCGCCCCCGACCCAGGACTGTCTGCGGATCATCAACATCTATGATTACACGCCCGTCCCGGGCAACCGTGCCCTGATCG
>DASTRG010000121.1:0-2649 GCA_035761325.1 Rhizomicrobium sp.
CGAATCGCTGCCGCGGGCCTCCAAGACGCAGTCGGAATGGTACATGCTCACCGCCTACAGCGAATGGAGCGGCCGGCATGTCTTCTTCGACACCCAGGGCAGCCTGGCTTATGGCAATTTCATCGGAAGCCGTTCCCTCTCCGTCAGTTCATTCACCCGCAAGGCCGACAGCAAGCGCGCGGGCCTGATGGGCGCCTTGGGCGCAAAGGGCGGCGTGATGCTGAAGTATCTGGGCTTCCAGGTCGATCCGCACATCAGCCTGGACGGGTTGGTATTGCGCGAGGAAGGCTATACCGAGACCGGTGGCGGCAGCGGCATGGATCTCGCGGTTGCCCCTTACTATGCCAACTCTCTGCGCACTGCGCTGGGCGCGGACATCCGCCTGCCGCTCAATATCTGGGGCGTCGAACTGGCCCCCGAAGCGCGCGTCGGCTACCGCTACGACCTGATCGGCTCGCCGGTGAAACTGAATGCCGGCTTTGTGTCGACGGGCGGCTTGGGCACGGTGAACAACACCATCAAGTTCGTGGGACCCGACCCGGACAAAGGCAACACCATCCTCGGCTTGGGGCTGGGCGCCAATACGGATACATGGCAGCTGGGCGGTCAGTACGACTGGGTCCGCGGCTCCAATGGCTCGACGACCCAGGTGGGCATTATCACGCTTCTGGCGCGTATCTAACCGGCTGCTGCGAGTTCCACGAAGCGCGTGACCGCGTCCTCGGGCGTGGCGAAGGATGTCGCCAGCCGCGCCAGAACGTGCTCGCCGTCCGCCTCTGCGCGCCAGTCATAGAAATAGGCGCCCGCCGCACGCAGGCGCGCCGCCAGCGCGACCGGCATCAGCGCGAACACCATGTTGGTCTGGACCGGCACCAGCAGGTGGATGCTGTTGACCCGCGACAGCCCCTCGGCCAGCCGCAGCGCCAGTGCATTGGCGCGGGCCGCGCTTTCAAGCCATAAACCGTCGGTTACATAGGCTTCCAGCTGGGCCGAGACGAAGCGCATTTTCGAGGCCAGGTGGCCACCCTTTTTGCGGCGGTATTCGAAGTCGGCGGCATCGGCCGGGTGGAAATAGATCACCGCTTCGGCCCCCATTGTTCCGCCCTTGCTGGCGCCGAAGGACAGGACGTCCACACCGGCCTGCCAGGTGGCCTCGGCCGGCGTCACGTCCAGATGCGCCAGGGCATTGGCGAAGCGCGCCCCGTCCAGATGCATCTTCAGGCCGCGCGCGTGCACCACCCGGGCGATGTTCGCCAGCTCGTCCAGAGCATAGACCGTGCCCAGTTCCGTGGGCTGGGAGAGGGACACGGCGAAGGGCTGAACGCTGTGCACAAAACCGCGCGGCAGGGCATCGATCGCGTGGGCGACGGCATCCGCCGTCAGCTTGCCGGCCAGGGGACCTTCGGCAGGCCCGGGGATGCCGATCAGTTTGGCGCCGTGGCTGTAAAATTCGGGAGCCCCACACTCCGACTCCATGATGTGGCTGGTGGCGTGGCAGAAGACCGCGCCGTGCGGCGGGGTCAGGGTTGCCAGCGCCAGGGCGTTCGCTGCCGTTCCGGTAAAAACCGGATAGACCGCGACGTCCCGCCCGAACAGCCGGGAAAAAAGCGGCGCGAGCCCCTGGGTGCAGGCGTCGCCGCCATAGGGGCGTGCCGCCCCGTAATTGGTCCGTGCCAATGCTGTCATCACTTGGGGCAGGACGCCATAGGCGTTGTCGGAGCCGAAATCCATTCCGGAGAGCTACCAGCTGCCGGTGTTGGGCATCGATGCCCAGGGTTCTTTGGGTGGAAGGACGCCATCCTGCAGCAACTCGATGGAAATCCCGTCGGGCGAGCGGATGAACGCCATGTGGCCGTCGCGCGGCGGCCGGTTGATGGTAACGCCCGCCGCCATCAGCCTTTCACAAAGCGCATAGATATCGTCCACGCGATAGGCGAGATGCCCGAAATTCCGCCCGCCCGCATAACCCTTCTCGTCCCAGTTCCAGGTAAGTTCGATCACGGGGCTTTCGATGGCGCCGGAATCGGCGGCAATGCGCGCCGCATCCTCGGGAGTGGCCAGGAAAACCAATGTAAATCGGCCTTTTTCGTTCTCAATGCGCCGCACCTCCTTCAACCCGAGCTTGTTGCAATAGAAGTCGAGCGACGAATCCAGATCGGAGACTCGGACCATCGTGTGCAGATATCGCATATGATTGTTTCCCAAATTGTATCGGTTGAGAACGTGGCGAGAGATGTTAGCGCTCATTCCTTTATCTGGCGCCGGGCGGCGCAAAAGCGATATTGCCGCATGGGAACCTCGACCGGCCTGCCTGATTTTCCCGCTGTCTTTATTACGCAATAACAGCAATTGTTTTGGAGTAGGAACGATTTTCCCCACACGCACCAGCACTTAAGTAAATGTTCGTTCTTTGCTGCACTTGCGAGATAAATAATGGGACTGCGCTGCAGAACATCACCCGGAAATGCTTTGCGCCTTGCGCGCAAGGTGGGATGATGCTGTCGTCGCATGAAAGAAGCCTAATCTCCTCTTGCCAAGTTTGAGGGCGGTTGCTTTAAGAGCGACCGGCGTGGCGTCGGGTTTGGTGCCGGGCTGAAAGAATATCGGTCTGCCCTGAACTATCCGGCCCAGGCGCCGTGGCGTGCCGGG
>DASTRG010000122.1:0-2981 GCA_035761325.1 Rhizomicrobium sp.
GGCACCGATCGCGGCATCTTTTACACCACCAACGTGTCGGGGCAGTACACCTTCAGCGTCTGGGTAAGGCTGGTCAGCGGCAACGGCAATTTCGCTTTCAACTATTATGACGGCGCGGACGGCGAGAATACGAAGACGGCCATCGCCACTGGGACATGGCAGCGCTTCAGCTGGACGTTCAACGGCACCGGCAACGCCGATGCCAATGTGGCGCTGATCCACACGGGCAGCCAGTCGGCCGCCGGCACCTTTCAACTATGGGGAGCCCAGCTCAATCCGGGCGCGTCTCCGAATGATTACGTCGCCACCACGGGCACGCCGCGGACGGTTACGACGCCGGTGACCACCGATCTGGTGGTCGGTTCCGATCTCACGATTGCCGTTCACGGCCCCGCGGCATCCGCGAACGCTCCTCCCGTCGCGGTGGGCGACCATACAGCCGTATCGGTCCTCGGGCCGACGCAGGCGAGTGGAAACGTCCTTGCCAACGACAGCGCGCCCAGCGGCGCGCCCCTGTCGGTCAGCGCCGTCAACGGTCAGGCGGCAGGCGTTGGTGCGACGATTGCCGGCACCTATGGCACGCTGACACTGGGCGCGAACGGCCAGTACAGCTACAGCCTGGCAACGGGCCAGGCCAATGTGAATGCGCTGGCGCCGGGACAGACCGTTACCGACACATTCCACTATACCTTGTCGGACGGCGCGACCCACACCCAGACCAGTTCCGTCATGACGGGCCAGAACCTCATTTTGCAGTCCGAGGCGTTCAATGATCCCAGTTGGGTCCGGTTCGCCTATTCGGGGGCGGCGCCGTCGTTGACCGCCAACGTGGCCGCCGGCCCGCAGGGGGGCGCCAGCACCGCGGACCAGATCGTTCTGAACGGCGTGAACAAGGGTCTTTATTACGTCACCCCGGTCAAAGGCCAGAATACCTTCAGCGCCTGGGTCAAGCTGGTCAGCGGAGATGGCCACTTCGACCTGAACTATTATGACGGCTCGGCAAGCCACAGCCAGGCCGGTGTGGCGACAGGCACATGGCAGCGTTTCAGTTTCACCTTCAACGGCACTGGCAGTCAGTACGCCAATGTCGCCATCATGCATGACGGTTCACAATCGGGAAACGGCACCTTCCAGATATGGGGTGCACAGATCAACCCGGGCGCGTCGCCGGGCGACTATGCGGCCACGGCGGGTCACTACAACGCCGTCTTCACGAACGTCACAACCTCGACCCCGCCGACGGCGGACCTGATAGTCAGCGTGTCGGGCGGCGATCCCGCGGCGGTAGCGCCGAATACGCTCAGTTTTGCCGGCGGCACACAGGGTGTCGTTGTCAATCTGGGCGCCGGAACATGGGCCCATGCGCTGCAGGTGATGCCGCTGGGCGATTCGATCACCTATGGCTGGACCGACCTCGATTATCAGCAGGGCCAGACCAATACCGAAGACGGATATCGCGGCCCCCTGTGGTGGAATTTCGCATCCAATTCCATGCTGATCGACATGGTGGGGCCAAACGTTTCCGGCGATGTGTACTTGCCGGACCAGAATCACGCGGGCTATCCCAACTACCGGTCGGACCAGATCAGCGCCCTGCTGCCGGGCCTGCTGGCGGCCAATCATCCCGACGCCATTCTTCTCATGGCTGGAACCAACGACATCTTCCAGGAGGTCCAGCCCGCGCAGCATGTCGCCCAATCCATCACCGACATGATTGAGACGGTTCGCGAAATGAGTCCGTCAACCCATGTCTATGTCGCCACCCTGATGCCCATCAATCCGGCCAAGGAAGACCAGGGTGGGGATGCGCCGATGGTGGCGACGGTCAATTCCGCAATCGCAACCGCTGTCTCGCAGGCCATTGCGGCCGGCAACAATGTCAGCCTCGTCGACATGTCGGCCATGACCCTGAGCGACATTTCCGACGCCGCGCATCCCACTGCGGACGGCTACGCCAAGCTGGCCCAGATCTGGTACAACGCCATTCTGGCCCAGCAGCCCAACAATGGGGGAACACCGGGCGGTACCTCCCACGCCATCGCGGCGGGTACGAACACAGTTATCGGTACCGAGGGCAATGATCTGCTGATCGGAAGCGGGCAGTCGGACATCCTGAACGGCGGCGGCGGCAATGACAGGCTGGTAAGTGGTGCCGGCTCCGACCAGTTGACAGGAGGAGCGGGCGCCGACCAGTTCGTCTTCTCGCCCGCTTCGGGCCATGTCACCATCACGGACTTCAGTCATGCGCAGGCAGATCATATAGAGCTGGATTCATTTGCGGGGCTTACCCAATTCTCCCAGCTCGCCGGCCACATCTCCGTTTCCGGGACGACCACGTCGATCGATCTTTCATCCTTCGGCTCGCACACGGTCATCGACCTGGCGCACTTCACGGGTTCTCTGGCCGCAAGCGACTTCTGGATCTGAGTGGCGTTGGAAGCGGGCTTGTCGGCCAACTTGCTGTCCGGCGGCCGGCTTGTTGTAAGGCCGAGCGTCGCGATCCCTGGGATGACCTAAGAGGCTATGTCCTGCCCTTCTGGAAAATGCAGGGTTTCCTTCACGATCTCTTCCCGGATTTCTTCGACCTCTTCCTCGGGTCGCCTTTCGAGTGCGACGAGCGTGTTGTGAGCCTGCCGGGTCGCCCGGATCAATTCGTCCAGTTTGGCCTGCACGGCGGCCCCTTCCCGGTTTTGGGTATTCTGGATCAGGAAAACCATCAGGAAGGTGATGATCGTCGTGCCGGTGTTGATCACCAGTTGCCAGGTGTCCGAATAGTGAAACAGCGGCCCACTGACAGCCCATCCGACTACGATTGCGCAGCAAAGGATGAAGGTTACCGGCTTTCCGGCAAGGTGGGAGACGGCATTCGCCATGCGTCCGAACAGGGAAAGCCTGGGAAAGGGCGGCGACGGAGCCGAACGCGATTGAACGCTACGGAGCATTGACGGAGTTGGCATTAAAGGTCCTCCCCCCTAGAAGAT
>DASTRG010000123.1:0-5351 GCA_035761325.1 Rhizomicrobium sp.
GCCTGAATCATGATCGCTGCTAGACGGGCCGCTTCGCGGCTTCTTGTCAAGACAACTTGTGCCCGATGACGGCGCTGTTCATATAGGGGCGGCAGATGGAGCTTCTCATGGCGCAGACCGACAACCCCTTCCTCGACGGCATGGCCAAGGCGTTCACCGATGCGGCCGGCATGGCCCAAAGCGTGCGCGCGGAAATCGACACCTTCGTGCGCCAGCGGTTGGAGCGGCTGGTGGCGGACATGGATTTCGTGCCGCGGGAAGAGTTCGAGGCGGTTAAGGCGATGGCGGCCAAGGCACGCGCCGAGAACGAGGCGCTTGCGGCCCGTATCGCCGCCCTGGAGTCCCAATCGGAATCCAAATCAGGCACTTAGGCGATATTCGCCCGCCGGACCCCGCGAATCCGTTGTCGCGGGTCAAAGCTGTGGAATCTTTTACAGACGGTTAATTCGTAACGCCCGGACTCTTGTACCGGCGCAAAATCTTGTGCCAGTTTGGTCATCAACTGCTTCGTTTTGTGGCCCTTTCCCAGATACGGGCCAGGAGAGTCTGCAATGACCATCATGCACCTGGACGACGAGCCGGTCGGAACGCTGCACCCGCTGGACCTTCTGGAACGCCAGGTCGAGGCCAATGGCTGGGCGTTCGAGCGGTCGGGGCGGGACGAGTTGAACCTTTCGGTGGCGGGACGCTGGAGCGACCACCATTTCAGCTTCTCCTGGCGGGAGGACCTGCAGTCCCTGCATCTGTCCAGTGCCTTCGACATGCGGGTCGGCGCGGGCGTGCGCCGGCAGAACGTTGCCGACCTTCTGATGTACGTGAACGCAAAGCTGTGGATCGGCCATTTTGACCTGTGGCCGCAGGACGGAACCATCATCTTCCGCCATGCGATGATCTTTCCCGATGCCGAGGTCAGCGCCGCGCAATGCGAGGCGCTGCTCAACCTCGCCTTGGAAGCGTGCGAGCATTACTACCCCGCCTTCCAGTTCGTGCTTTGGGGCGGCAAGACGGCGGAGGACGCCATGGCCGCCGCGATACTGGAGTGTGCCGGCCAGGCGTAAAGGGGTCCCGCGTTCCCACCCTCGGGCAGGCTCAGGGTGAGGATCGATTCTGGGTGAGGATCGATTGATTTCCTCATGCCGGGCTTGTCGTAGCATGAGGCATCTGGCTGGTAACATCATGACCGGTGGATCAAGAGTGTCAGGGCGGCCAATCGTTCTTGCCGGTTGTGGCCGGATGGGATCGGCATTGCTGAAAGGCTGGCTGGCGGGCGGCATAGGCCCGGTCATTGTCGTCGAACCCAACCCCTCCGCCTCGCTGAAGGCGCTGGCGAAGAAGAAGGCCGTCACGCTGGTGGCGTCCGCGGCGCAGGTCACGGCGAAAAAAGTCGCCGCCTGCGTGGTGGCAATGAAGCCGCAGGTGCTGAAGACCGACGCGGCCTCGTTGCGGCAGATTGCCGGAGGCGGCGCGCTGATGATTTCCATTGCCGCCGGCACAAGCCTTGCCGCCATGGCGAAATCCTGGGGCCGCAAGGCGCGGATCGTACGCGCCATGCCCAACACACCCGGTGCCATCGGCGCCGGAATTACCGGGCTTTTCGCCCCCGCAAGGGTGGCGGCGGCGGATCGCAGGCTGGCGGCATCGCTGCTGGCGCCGCTGGGCCGGACCCTGTGGGTGTCGAAGGAGGAACTGATCGACTCGGTGACGGCGGTGTCGGGTTCCGGTCCCGCCTATCTCTTCCTGATGGCCGAGGCGCTGACCGAAGCCGGCGTGGCCGAAGGCTTGCCGCGCGCGCTGGCCGAGCAGTTCGCCCGCGCCACCGTGGCGGGAGCGGGCGCCCTGCTGGCGGCGGACAGCACACCCGCCGCGTCTCTTCGCGAGGCGGTGACCAGCCCCGGCGGTACCACCGCGGCGGCGCTGGCCGTCCTGATGCCCGAGCTGCCCGGTCTTATGAAGCGGGCGGTACACGCCGCAAGAAAACGCGCCGAGGAATTGGGCTAGGTTCCCGCTTGTCCACCTGCCTCTGGAACGGTGTTAGGATTCGCGCCTGACGATGGTGGCGAGGGCGGAGCGGGATGTTGACAAGGGGGGAGGGGGCGCGATTTTCCGTGCGCTAACGTCCCGGTATTTCGCGATTTCCGCTCCCGTGGATGCTGGACAGCAGATTCGCCGGCCGCCGGGCCTCGGGCGGGCAAGCGCGGCGGCGCAGGTTGCGCGCGTGGCTTCAGACAGGCAGGCGGATCGTTGCTTTCAGGCCGCCCAATTCGCTGTCACCCAGCACGATGTCCCCGCCATGGGCGCGGGCGATATCACGGGCGATGGCCAGGCCCAGGCCGCTGCCGCCCGCCTGCAGGTTGCGGCCCTCGTCCAGCCGGTGGAAGGGGCGGAAGGCCTCCTCGCGGCGATCCGCGGCGATGCCAGGTCCATCGTCCTCCACCTCGATTTCCACCAGGCTTTCGCCCTGCTTCAGGGTTACCACCACGCGCCGGCCGTGTTTGAGGGCATTGTCGATCAGATTTGTCAGGCAGCGGCGCAGGGCGGCCCGCTTGACGCTCACGTCCACGGGGCCGGGGGCGACGACGGAAATACCATCCCGCTGGCGGGCCCTGGCGGCGGCGGCGGCGGTGTCGCGCACCAGCTCAGACAGGTCGGTGATCGTCGAATCCTCGCCTCCCTCGCCGCGGGCAAAGGCCAGATAGTCATCCAGCATGTGTTCCATCTCGGCGACGTCGCCGCGCATGGAGCGCGTCTCCAGATCGTCGGGCATCATCGCCAGGGCCAGCTTCAGCCGGGTCAGGGGGGTTTTCAGGTCGTGGCTGACGCCGGCCAGCATTTCCGTGCGCTGGCTGACGTGGCGTTCGATGCGCTCGCGCATGGTAATGAAGGCGGAAGCCGCACGGCGCACCTCGCTGGCGCCATAGGGCTTGAAATCAGGCACGGCGCGGCCCTTGCCGAAACTCTCGGCGGCCCGCGCCAGCCTTTCGATGGGCCGCACCTGGCCACGAAGGTAAAGGATGGCAATCGCCAGGAGGATCAATCCCGGGCCCACAAGCCACAGCAGGTAGAGATCGGGCTGGGAGACGGTGACCCGGTCGCGCGGCACGATGATCTCCAGCACACCGTCCTTGACATCGACCTTGATGTTGAAATCCACGCCCGTGCGCCCGGTGAGAAAATGCCGACCTTGGCCGATCTGCTGCGCGATGGTTTCGTCCAGGGCCTGATCGATGGTGGTCGCGGGCTTGCGCGAGGGCGCAGCCACCTTGGCGCCGTCGTGATAGATCAACCGGTAGCGCAACTGCCGGGCCGACAGGGCGCGCAGGCCGTCGCGCTCCAGCGTCGGGGTGGAATCCTCCAGCGCCACCAGCAGCGCGACATCGGCGGCGACGTCGGTGGCCAGCGCCCGGGTAGTGGTGTCCAGGTTAATTTCGAAAAAGACATAAGACAGGATGCCCATCAGCAGCACGACCGGCGCCACAATGATGATCAGCGAGCGACCAAACAGCCCGCGCGGCAGGAAGCGCTTGATGCGGAAGGGTGCGGCGGCGTCAGCCACGATCGGAAACCGGTGTGTGGCCGTCCCTGGCGTTCCCGCGCGACCGGGCACCGGGGAGGCGCGGCATGACGATGTTACCCACGATCCGGCACCAGCATGTAACCCACGCCCCGCACAGTCTGCAGATAGAGCGGCAGCTTGGGGTCGTCCTCTATCTTGCGGCGCAGGCGCGTCACCTGCACATCGATCGAACGTTCCAGCGCCACATTCAGCCGCTTGCAAAGATCGGCCCGCGAGAAAGGCCGCCCGGCATTGGTGGCGAAAAGCTGCAACAGCGCGGCCTCGGCGCCGGTCAGCTTTACGGGCTTGCCAGCGCGCGTCAGCCGCGCGGTTGCCGGATCGAACAGCGCCGACCCCATCCGCACCGGGCCGGCAGTCACAACCTCGGCCGGCGTGGCACGGCGCAGCAGGGAATTGACCCGCAGCAAAAGCTCCCGCGGCTCGAAAGGCTTGGGAAGGTAGTCGTCCGCCCCCTGCTCCAGCCCGGCGATGCGGTCGGCCGGGTCGCCCCGAGCGGTCAGCATCAGGATTGGGAGCTGGGAGGTTTCCCGCACGGTTCGGGTCAGATCCAGACCCGTTTCCCCGGGCATCATCACATCCAGGATCAGAAGATCGAATTCCATGCTTTTCATCAGGGCGCGGGCGTCGGCCGCGCCGGGCGCGGCACTGACCCGGTAGCCATTGGCAGACAGATAACGCTGCAACAGCGCCCGCAGGCGTTCGTCGTCGTCGACCACGAGAAGATGAGGCTCGCCGCCCGTGTTCATGGCTGCCATGCCTGCCGGACAAGTGAAATTGCCGGTCGGACCCTTGCGATTTTCGCATAAGCCATGCTGCAATGCATGCCACATAACTAGGCCCTGGCCGCTAGCCGGGCAAGGCCCCATGACGGGGCGTTCGGTTCAAGGAAGCGTGCAATGGCGGATGTGATCCCTTTCGACCAGCGTGAAGGTTCTTTGTGGTACGATGGCAGGCTGGTACCTTGGAAGGACGCCAAGACCCATGTGCTGACCCACGGCCTGCACTACGGCTCCTGCGTTTTCGAAGGTCAGCGCATCTATGGCGGCACCATTTTCAAGCTGAAGGAGCATACCGACCGCCTGTTCTTCTCGGCCGAGACACTGGGCATGAAGATCCCCTTCACCAAGGAGGAGATTAACAAGGCCTGCGTCGATGCTGCCGCGGTCCAGGGCGTCACCGAC
This sequence comes from Rhizomicrobium sp., assembly GCA_035761325.1. Lineage (GTDB taxonomy): Bacteria > Pseudomonadota > Alphaproteobacteria > Micropepsales > Micropepsaceae > Rhizomicrobium. The sequence goes on from DASTRG010000123.1 coordinate 4,756, forward strand.
GGCTATCTGCGTCCGGTCGTGTTCCGCGGCAGCGAGATGATGGCGGTGTCGGCGCAGAACACTAAAATCCATGTCGCTGTCGCGTGCTGGTCCTGGCCGTCCTATTTCAGCCCGGCCGACAAGCTGAAAGGCATCCGGCTGGACATCTCGCGCTGGAAGCGTCCCTCGCCCGAGACAGAGCCGGTGCACGCCAAGGCTGCCGGCCTCTACATGATTTGCACGCTCTCCAAGCATGAGGCCGAGGCGAAGGGTTATGCCGATGCGCTGATGTTCGATTATCGCGGCTATGTCGCGGAAGCGACCGGCGCGAACGTTTTCTTCGTGCACGACGGTGTGCTGCATACCCCTACGCCGGACTGTTTTCTTAATGGCATCACGCGCCAGACCGTTATCGCCATTGCAGGGGCACGCGGCATCAAGGTGGTGGAGCGCCACATCCAGCCGGAAGAGATGGCCGGTTTCACCGAGTGTTTTCTCACCGGCTCCGCGGCGGAAGTCACGCCGGTGTCGCAGATCGGACCCTATACTTTCAGGCCGGGCGCGCTCACGGAAACGCTGATGAACGCCTATTCCGATGAAGTGCGCGGAAAAATCCC
>DASTRG010000124.1:0-3522 GCA_035761325.1 Rhizomicrobium sp.
GCCCAGACCGCCACCAGGAAAAGCACAACCAGCCCCGTCATAATCTCCCTTCGCACGGCCTGTCGGACCCGGCAAGTGGCGGCGACGCCCTCCCCTCCGCTGCGAAGCGGTCAAGAGCAAGCCGAAGCCGGAGGGGGTTACGAGCTCAGCCCCGCCTCCCCCTTCATGCGAAGCATGACAAGGGGGAGGTGGTTTCAGCGATCGAGCGGAGCGAAGCGAGCGAGAGCAAGCTGAAACCGAAGGGGGTCACCCAAAAGTAAAAGCGAAGGCCTCCACGCCCGGATCGAGAAACTCGATCCGGAAGGTGCGGTCCTGGATGTCGCCCCGCTGGCGGACCAGTTGATAGAGCCGCTGGCCCTGGACCACGCCGTTGCCATCCGCGTCGGTATCGACGCCGTGATCGGCGCCGGGCTTGTGGCCATCGACGCTGACGCGGAAGCGCACGGGATGATCCGCGCCCATCACCAGATGAAGGTCGCGGGCATGGAAGCGGAACGTGATCGCGCCGCCCGGCCTGGCCAGCACCGCCTTTTCCCGGCCGACGGTCCAGTCGCCCGACAGGCCCCACTGGTTCACCGCCAGCGGATAGGGTGTTTCATAGGTGGCGGCGGTGTCCTGCCTGGCAGGACCGGAGGCGAAATTCTGCGCCCGGGCATAGCCGACATAAGTCTCCGGCGATTGCATGGCATCCATGTCGGGCGCCGCTTCGGCGCCTGTGCCCTGCGGCGCGGCGATACCGCCGGGCACCCCCGCCTGCCCCGCTTCTTTCAGCAACTGCTGGATCACCTTTTCGGAGCCGGCATAATCGCCCTCGCCGAAATGATGGTGGCGGATGCGGCCCTGGGCATCGATGAAGTAATGGGCCGGCCAGTACTGGTTCTGGAACGCCTGCCAAATGGCATAGTCGTTATCCAGCGCCACCGGATAGGTGATGCCCAGATCCTTCACGGCCCGGCGGACATTGGCCTCATTCTTCTCGAAGGCGAATTCAGGCGCATGCACCCCGATAACCACCAGCCCGTGCGGGCCGTATTTCGCCGCCCACGCCTTCACATAGGGCAGCGCCCGCAGACAGTTGATGCAGGAATAGGTCCAGAAATCGACCAGCACGACCTTGCCGCGCAATTGCTCGCGCGTCAGCGGCGGCGAATTCAGCCACAGCGTCGCCCCGCTCAGCGGCGGCATGGTGCCTTCGACCGGCAGATCGCTGCCCGCCACGGCGGTGGTCCGGACGGCGTGGCCCATGCCGGTGCGGTTCAGCAACCCCTGCTCCAGCGACGCGGTCTGGGCGGTGGAGATGCGGGTAAGAAACCCGGTGTCCAGCCCCAGTGCGATGGCGGCGACGCCCGCCAGTACCAACGCCCCCAGCAAACGGCGAATCCATTCGCCCGCGCCCAGCGACTGTTTCATCGCGGCAAAGACGCGCCCGCCGATCAGCAGCGCCGCCGCCAGCGAGGTGGCCGCGCCCAGCGCATAGGCCAGCAGCAATAGCGTGGTCGAGGCGCTGGCGCCCCGTATCGCCGCGCCCGTCAGGATCAGGCCCAGGATCGGCCCGGCGCAGGGCGCCCACAGAAGTCCCGTCGCCACGCCCAGCAACAGCGACGAGCCCACGCCCGCCTCAGTGCCCGCGCGCGCCGACAGCCTGTCGCCCAGCGCCACCAGCGGCCGCATCATCCGGTCGGCCAGCGCCGGCAACAGCAGCGTCAGGCCGAACAGAGCCAGGAGCACCAGCGCCGCGGCGCGCCCGTAAGCATTGGCATGCACCGCCCAGCTTCCACCCACCGTCGCCAGGGTGGCGATGGCGGCGAAGCTGACGGCCATGCCCGCCAGCAGCGGCAGGCCGCTTTTCAGGAACGGCCGGTCGGCGCGGGCAAAGACGAAGGGCAGCACCGGCAGGATGCAGGGGCTGAGAATGGTCAGCACGCCCCCCAGATAGGCGAGCAGGAACAGGATCAAGACATTTCCTCCGGCAGGCTGTGTAGCATGGACTGAAGGACTTTCGCCCGCCCGCGCCGCGGGTTACAGGCCCCCGCCGCGCCGGCCCCTGCCCTGCGCGCTTTGCACGCCGCTCCCGTGCGGCCACGCCTGTATAGTGCGGCGCATCAAATCGGGGTTCCCGCCGTGACGTCCCATCAGCTTTCCCTGCGCGACGCGCTTCTGGCGTTGGCGGTGGTGTTCGTCTGGGGCACCAATTTCGTGGTCATCCGGCTGGGACTGAACGTGCTGCCGCCGCTGTTCTTCGCCACCCTTCGCTTCACCTTCGTGCTGTTGCCGCTGGTCTTCATCCTGCCGCGCCCGGCGGCCAGCTGGGGCAACCTGGCTTTCTATGGGCTGGCGATCGGGCTGATGCAGTTCGGCCTGCTGTTCATCGCCATGCACGGCTACATCTCGCCGGGCCTGGCCTCATTGGTGGTGCAGTTGCAGGTCTTCTTCACGATAGGCTTGTCGATGTGGCGCACCGGCGAGCGGCTGAAGCCGCATCACATCGCGGCCCTGGTGCTGGCGCTGGCCGGCATGGGCGTCATCGCAGCCCACAATGGCGAAGGCACCACCATCGCCGGGCTGCTGCTGGTGCTGGGCGCGGCGCTGGGCTGGGCGCTGGGCAACCAGGCCGGGCGCGAGGCGACGTTAGGCGGCCAGAAGATCAACATGCTGGCCTATGTCGTGTGGTCGGCGCTGTTCGCGGCGCCGCCGCTGCTGCTGCTCTCGCTGCTGCTGGAAGGCCCCGCCGCCATACTGGCGGGCCTGCGCCATGCCGGGCCGCTGACCTGGGCGGCGGTGATCTGGCAGAGCGCCGGCAACACCATGTTCGGCTATGGCGTGTGGGCGATCCTTCTGGCGCGCTATCCCGCCGCCACGGTGGCGCCCCTGTCGCTGCTGGTGCCGGTGTTCGGCTTCGGCGCCAGCGCGCTGCTGCTGGGCGAGCCGCTGCCCGGTTGGAAGCTGGGCGCCACGGCGCTGATCATGGCCGGACTGGCGGTGAACCTGCTCTGGCGTCCGCGTGTGCCGAAGGCTGACGGAACGGTCCTGCGGACCGTTTCGAGCGACGAACGCCGCGAGGCCGGGCGAGCGGCGGGGGGGTTCAGAAAATGACACCGTCAGCGGGGAACCCTGCTGACCTCAGTGTTGATATAGGTTCATAAGCACGATCAGCGCCAATGCCACGGCAATCCAAAGCATCAAACTCCAACCATAGAAATTTTTTGAAGGCGGCTGGAATCTTTGCCGGGCTTGCCAGCGTTCCTTGACCAGCGCATTGCCGCCCTGAAGCCAGACGCGCAGCCACAGCCCTGCAGAAACAAGCAATCCCAACGCCAATATTGCCAGCAGCGTTTGATCGGATGTCCATGTCCAGGGGGCAGCTATCGCCCGGAATGCAGTCATCAACACGATCAGAGCCGCGACCAGCCAGATTAGCCAGCGCCCGCGATCCATCAGCGGGTTACCGCCGCTGCTTGAAGATCAGGTAGGTAAGCGTGTGGCCGGGCGTACCGGTGAACAGGTGCGGCACGCCGGGCGGCA
>DASTRG010000125.1:0-6183 GCA_035761325.1 Rhizomicrobium sp.
GGCATACTGGCCACGATCGGCTCGGTGTCGCCCTTCGTCGGCCTGTTCGGCACGGTGTGGGGCATCATGAACAGCTTCACCGCCATCGCCGCGCGCCACGACACCACGCTGGCGGTGGTCGCCCCCGGCATCGCCGAGGCGCTGTTCGCCACCGCCATGGGCCTTTTGGCCGCGATCCCCGCGGTCATCTTCTACAACCGCTTCGTCGCCGAGATCGGGCGCTATGTGAACCTGCTGGACGCCTTCTCGGATGAATTTTCCGCCATCCTGTCGCGCCAGCTCGACGAAAAGGTGCGTTGAGCGGTGGCGGGCGGCATCCAACATACATCCTCTCGTGGCCGCGGGCGCCTGCGGCGCCACGCCATGGCCGAGATCAACGTCACGCCCTTTGTCGACGTCATGCTGGTGCTCCTGATCGTTTTCATGGTCACCGCCCCGCTGCTGACGGTGGGCGTGCCGGTGGACCTGCCCAAGACGCGCGCGCCGGCGCTGGGCCAGGACCGCGAACCGCTTTCCATTACCGTGCGCAGGGACGGCACCATCTTCCTGCAGAAGGAGCCGATCGCGGAAGCCGCCCTGGTCGACAAGCTGAAAGCCATCGCCGCCAACGGCTATGACCAGCGAATCTTCGTGCGCGGCGACGACAAGGTGATCTATGGCAAGGTGATGGAAGTGATGGGCCTTCTTGCCGCCGCCGGCTTTACCCATATCGGGCTCGTGACCGATGTCGTCAAACCCAAGCCAGACCAGCGCTAGGGCGGTCCCGTGGCGGCGCGCAGAGCCCACCACAGCCCATGGCCCGCGGTTCGGCATCGTGGGCTCGCTGGTCTTTCATGCGCTGGTCGTCGCGGCGGCGCTGTTCTCGTTTCGCAATTTCCACACCCCGCAGGAAACCCATATGGTGCCGGTCGACCTGGTGACCCTGGCGGACACCACCAATGTCGCCGCCCAGGCGCCTCCCGCGCCGCCCAAGCCGGAGCCGGAGAAGATCGACATTCCCACGCCCCAGCTGGAGCCCCCGCCCGAGCCGCAGCTGGCCGAAGTCGCGCCCGCGCCCGACGCCAAGATGCCCGAATTCGATGTGGCCAAGGAAAAGCCCAAGCCAGAACCCAAGCCGGAGCCCAAGCCGGAGCCCGAGAAGCCCAAGCTCACCAGGAAGCAGCAACAGCAGCAGGACTTCGCCGCGCTCCTCAACAAGCTGACGGCCCAGCCCAAGCGGCCCGCCAATGCCAAGGCGGGTCCGCGCGTCATCCAGGGCATCGGGGCGGGCACGGCGATGACCGCCGACCTGGCCGATGTGTTGCAAAGCCAGATCTACCGCTGCTGGTCGCCGCCGGTCGGCGCGCCCGATGCCGACGACCTGATCGTGGACTATGACCTGCGGCTCAATCCCGACGGCTCGGTGGCCTCGCTGGCGCTGCTGCCCGGTTCGGCCCGCGCCGCGTCGGGCAATTCCTACACCCGCGCGGCGGCGGAAGCGGCCAGCCGCGCCGTCTATCAATGCGCGCCCTATCGTCTTCCCGCCGACCGCTACAGTCTCTGGCGCGACGTCAATCCCCTGCATTTCGACCCACGCCAACTGATGCAACAATAGGCTGGGGTCACACGTTGGAGAATCGCATGAAGAAATTCCTGGTCCTCTGCGCCATCCTTTTGCTGGGATTTTCCGCCGCCGGTCCCGCGCGGGCGGCGCTCAGCGTCGATGTGACCCAGGGCAATCCGCAGCCGCTGCCCATCGCCATCCCCGACTTCCTGCCCGGCACGCCCGCCGATGCCCAGGTCGGGACCAATATCGCCTCGGTGGTGCGCGCCGACCTGGAGCGTTCGGGCCTGTTCAAGCCGCTCGATCCCAGGGGGTTCGTCGAGCACATCACCAACATCAACACCGTCCCCAATTTCCAGAGCTGGCGCACCATTACCGCCCAGGGCCTGGTCACCGGCCAGGTCACCATGCAGCCCGACGGCCGGCTGCGCGTGGATTTCCGCCTGTGGGACGTTTACGGCGCCAGCCAGATGCTGGGCCTGCAATATTTCACGCAGGCCGAGAACTGGCGCCGCGTCGCCCACATGGTCTCGGATGCGATCTACGAGCGCATCACCGGCGAGAAGGGCTATTTCGACACCCGCATCGTCTTCGTCGCCGAATCGGGGCCGGCCCTCAAGCGGGTCAAGCGCCTGGCCATCATGGACGAGGACGGCGCCAATCCCATCTTCCTGACCAACGGCAGCTACATGGTGCTGACGCCGCGCTTCAACCCGACCGCCCAGATGATCGCTTACATGTCCTATATCGGCGGCAAGCCCAGGGTCTATCTGTTCGATATCGAGACAGGCCGCCAGGAGCGGCTGGGCGATTTCCCCAACATGACGTTTTCCCCGCGCTTCTCGCCCGACGGCAACAGGGTGGCGCTGAGCCTTGAGACGAACGGCAACTCCGACGTCTACATCATGGATTTGCGCAACCGGGCCATGCAGCGGCTCACCACCGACCCCGGAATCGACACCGCGCCCTCCTTTTCGCCGGACGGGCGCCAGATCGCCTTCGAATCGGACCGCGGCGGCAGCCAGCAGATCTATGTGATGAATGTCGACGGCTCCAATCAGCACCGCATCAGCTTCGGCGGCGGCAACAATGGCACCCCGGTGTGGAGCCCGCGCGGCGATCTTCTGGCCTTTACCAAGCAGCACGGCAACAATTTCGACATCGGGGTGATGCGTCCCGACGGCAGCGGCGAGCGGATGATCACCTCCGGCTACCACGATGAAGGCCCCACCTGGGCCCCCAACGGACGTGTCCTTATGTTTACCCGCGAGATGCCGGGCCAGCGGGGTTCGCAGATCTGGTCGGTGGATGTGACCGGTCGCAATGAAAGGCGTGTCCTGACCCCCGGAAATGCGTCCGACCCGGCCTGGTCGCCCTTGATCCAGTAGGCGTGTTTTCCTAAAGTCCGAGTTCCAAGCGCCATTTTTTGGCTCAAATTGCCGCCTAATGCGTTTGTCGATTTGTGGTGCGTTTCCAATTCTAAAGCGGGGGTGCAGTCCGCACCGGCTTGCCTCCGCTGCCAGGAGATTCAAGTCATGATACGATTTTCCCACGCCATGAAGTTTGCCTGCCTGTCGGCAGTGCTGGTCCTCGCGGCCGCCTGCACGCACAAGCAGGAAGCGGTGAACACCGCGCCGCCGCCGGCCGCGCCGGCCGAAGCACCGCCGCCCGCGCCCGTGACCTCCGGCATCCTGCCGGGCAGCGCGGAGGATTTCCGCACCAATGTCGGTGACACGGTCCACTTCGCGTTCGACCAGTACAATGTGGAGCCGGCGGACCAGGCGCTTCTGACCCGGCAGGCCCAGTGGCTGAGCCGGTATCCGGCCGTGCGCGTGACCATCGAAGGCCACGCCGACGAGCGCGGCACGCGTGAGTACAACCTGGCCCTTGGCGCGCGGCGCGCCAACGCCGTGAAGGAGTATCTGGTGGGCCAGGGCGTCAGCGCCAGCCGCATCGACACCATCTCCTACGGCAAGGAGCGTCCGATCTGCACCGAGTCCAATGAGAGCTGCTGGGCACAGAATCGCCGCGGCGTGACCACCATCACCGCCGGCGCCAATTCGTAAGGCCCACACGTCATCGGTGCGGCTTGTGCCGGCACCGGTTGCGGATAGAATCGGGGGCGCGGGGACATGGTTCCCCGCGCCCTTCTGTTTTATCGGCCGTGTTTCATCACCACTGGAAGGATCATCATGATCAGGCTCCGTCCCGCAATTTCCGGCCTGGCCCTTGGCATGGCGCTGGGCATGGCGGTGGCCGGCACGCCCGCCCACGCCCAGCTGTTCGGTCCCAGCGACGAGGAAAAGGCGCGCGAGGCGGCACAGGACCAGGGCATCGGCGATCTGACGCACCGCGCCGACCAGATGGACGCCCGCATCCAGGCGCTGGAAAACAAGGTGCAAAGCCTTACGGGCAGCCTGGCCAGCGCCACGGGCGCCAACGAGCAGCTTTCCCATCAGATCCAGCTGCAAAACCAGAAGATCGACCAGATGCAGAAGGATTTCGCCTACCGCATCTGCACGCTTTCGGCGCAGCAGCTTGGCGCCGACGCCGGCACCCTGAACTGCGCCGCTTCCGGTTCGGGTGGTGCGGTACCCCAGACGGGCTTGCGCCCGGGCGACAGCCTGCCGCCCATCGGCGGGGGCGGCGCCGGCCCCAGCCAGTTCGCCCCTCAGGGCGCCCCGGGCCAGACCGCCTATGACGACACCCCCGGCCGCGGCCGCCCCCCCGGCGTCCTGGGCACGTTGCCGGCAGACCAGTATGGCCGCGTGCAGCCTTCGGGCACACCTTATGGGGGCGGCTATTCCAGCGGCGCGCCCACCCGGCTTTCCAGCCTGCAGCCGCCGGGTCAGGGCAGCGCTCCGGCAGGCTCCGCCCAGTTCGACTCGGCGATGAACCTTCTTTCCAAGGCGCAGTACAGCGAGGCCGCGGCCGCTTTCCAGGCCTATGCCGACGCCAATCCCGACGACACCGACCTGACGCCCCAGGCGATCTACTGGGTGGGCAACATCAATTACGTCCAGCGCAATTACGAACCGGCCCAGCGCAGCTTCGCCGAGGTGATCAAGCGATTCCCCAAGTCTGACCGCGCGCCCGAGGCTATGCTCAAACTCGCCCAGTCCTTCCTGGCGCTGGGCCAGAAATCGGAAGGCTGCACCACGCTTGGGCTCATCAAGTCGAAATACCCCAAGGCGCCCGACACGACGCTCGCCACCGCCACGAACCTTCGCCGCACCGCCTGCCGGTAAGGCTGCCGCCCGCGCGCCGGCGCAGGATTTCGCCGCGGCGATGGCCGGCATTTGCGCGCCGGTCGCGCTGGCCGTCTCCGGCGGCGGCGATTCGATGGCCCTGATGCACCTGGCCGTCCGCCATGCGATGGCCAACCGCCTGCCGTTGCCGGTGGTCCTTATCGTGGATCACGGCCTGCGGCGCGGCTCCGCCACCGAAGCCAGAAAGGTCGCGGCCTGGGCGCGGGCTCTGGGACTGAAGGCCCACATACTGGTCTGGAAAGGCGGCAAGCCCGCCGCCGGTATCGAGGCCGCGGCGCGCCAGGTCCGCTACCGGCTGATGGGCGGCTGGATGACGGCGCATGGCCTGAGGCAGCTTTGCGTCGGCCACACCATGGACGATCAGGCCGAAACCTTCCTGCTGCGCCTTGCGCGAGGCAGCGGCGTGGACGGACTTGCGGCCATGAGCGCGCGCGCGCCCTGGCCGGTGCCGGGTTTTGCCGGTCTTTCGCTGGTGCGCCCGCTGCTCGGGCTGACCCGCGCCGGACTGCGCGCGCACCTGGTCGAAATCGGCCAGGAATGGCTGGAAGACCCCATGAACGAGGATCCGGCCTTCGATCGGGTCCGCATCCGGTCCGTGGCCGCCGTGCTGGCAAAGGCCGGCCTTGCCCCGGCCAGGATCGCCGCCGCCGCCGCCCATCTGGGGCGCGCGCGCGCGGCACTGGAGGAGGTGACCCAGGCGGTGCTGGCGCGCGCGGTCAGGGCGGCGGATGTTGAAGGGGCGCTGCTGCTGGATGCCGCCGCGTTGGCCGCGGCCCCGCGCGAAGTGGGGCTCAGGGCGCTGGCCGCCGTGCTGATGCAGGTCTCGGGTGCGTCCTACAAACCCCGTTTCGAGGCGCTGGAGCGGCTGTTCGACAGGATCGCGGCGGGCGGGCTGGGCGGCGGCGCCACCCTGATGGGCTGCCAGATCGGTCCGGCCAGGCGCGGCGCGGCCGGCGTGCTTGTGGTGCGCCGCGAAGGGGCGCGGCGAAGTTCCGCTTCCAAAAGCGGTTCGCGAACGGGCGCTTAGAGGCCGCACGCGGCATCTGTTGCGGTAATCGCCCAAAACTCTTAACGTTTTACTGGCTGGCAATCCGCTAGAAGTCTCTTATCTATAAGGGCATGTGGCGGATGGCGCCCCCATGGTGAGGGGACGCTCCGGCAATGGGTACCCTCTGGCAATGGGTAAAGGGGCGGGCGCCCCGCGTGAAAGGACGGCCTTTGAACAATCTGAGAAATCTTGCGCTGTGGATCGTGATCGCGGTCATGCTGGTGCTGCTGTTCAACCTGTTCCAGGGAACGGGCACCCACACCACGGCCTCGGCCATCTCCTATTCCAAATTCACCGAGCAGGTGCAGGCCAACCAGGTCAAG
>DASTRG010000126.1:0-5486 GCA_035761325.1 Rhizomicrobium sp.
GGCACGCGCGGCGGATGCGCCTCCAGGTGCAGGCCATAGCGGCTGGCAAGCCGCGCCATCGCCACCTTCAGGTGGATTTCACCCTGCCCGGCCAGGATCATCTCCTGCATCTCGCCATTCTGCTCGAAGCGCAGCGAGGGATCCTCCTCGCACAGCTTGGCGATGGCCGCGGTGAGCTTGACCTCGTCCTTGCGATCCTTGACCGCGACGGCAAGTCGGAAAACCGGCGTCAGCGTTTCGATCTGGGCACGCCGGCCGCCGTCCTTCGCGGTGGAGAGGATTTCGCCCGTGCCGAAAGCCTCCAGCCGCGCCAGTGCAACCGTGTCGCCGGCCTCGGCGGCGTGGCGCTTGACCTGGTGGTCCCCGCACAGGGCGAAGATGCCGCCGATGCGGGATTCGCGCCCGCCTTCTCCATGCAGCACCGCGCCGTCCTTGAGATGGCCGCAGAGCACGCGGACCAGACTGAGCTTGCCGCCATGGCCGCCGTGCATGGTCTTGAGGACCTGGACGGTGGTTTCCCCTTCGACCCCGGCGCGCGCGGCCAGCGACGTCACGTCCGGCACGTCATGGCGCAGCGCCTTGAGAAGGCGGCGCACGCCATTGTCGCCTTCCGCCGAACCGATCAGCACCGGCATCACCTGGCCTTCGGCCAGTTCGCGTCTGATGTCACCGAAAATCTCTTCGCGCGAGGGCTCGACCTCGGTCAGCAGCTCTTCCATCAGATGCTCGTCATGGTCGGCCAGCTTCTCGAGCATCTCGAAACGGGCTTCCTTTTCCCGGCGCACATCGGCGATGTCGACGACTTCGCTGGCGGCATGGGGGCGATAGGCGAAGGCGCGCTCCAGCGCCAGGTCGACAAATCCGGTTGCTACGCCCTGTTCCCAGACGGGAAGCTGGCGCAGCAGGGCCGGCCGCTCGCTGACATCCTTCAGCACGGCCAGCAGCGCCAGAAGGGAGTCGCGCGCCTTGTCGAATTTGTTGAAAAAAATCATGTGGGGCACACCCGCATCCGACAGCCGCTTGAGATAGGGCTGGAGCAGGACGGCCTTGGCCGGCTCGGGCTCGCAGACCACGACGGCCGCATCGATGCCCGGCAGGATGTTCAACATTTCGCCCAGGAACTCGATCGATCCGGGGCAATCCAGGAAGGTGAATTCCTCGTCCAGCCAGGTGGTGCAGAGCACATTCACCTCTACGCTCATCTGGCGGGCGCGCGCCTCGGGACTGGCATCGCCCAGCGTATTGCCGGCCGAAACTGTGCCCTTGCGCTGGATCGCGCCGGTGACGGCGGCGATGCTTTCAAGCAGGGAGGTTTTGCCGCTGCCATAAGGGCCCACAAGGGCGATGGCACGCGGCCCGGATCTTATCTTTCTGGCTGTACTCGCCTGATTGTCACGTTGATTGTCGGGGGACATGAGCGCCTCCTCGCGCGAAAACCGTTTCGGCTTTCGGGGCGCCCGAGGGTCCGTCCCCGGCACTAGCACATGGGGCGGGCCGCTTTCGCGTCCCTCCAGTGCAACGATGCTCCGACTCCGCCGCCGCGAAAGCAAGGTTTTTCCGGGCGGCGGTCTGCAAATATGAAATACCGGAGATTTTCGGCACGCGCGGGCCAAATCCGGTGCCGCGTCTGGCCAGCGCAGCCACCGCCGGAAACAAGGCCGGAATTGCCGCCGGGAAGGGCAGTCCGGCCGCCGCGGTCGCAACGCAACCCTGCCGCAGCGGGACGGACGCCATGGCCGAAACGCCCGGGTTCGAGCCGCCGGCGGATCAGGTCTGGCTTCGCGGCACGGAGGGGACCGAGGGTCCGGGGGACGGCACCGGACCGGCGTCGATCTTGGCCATGTTGAGGGCAAAAGCGGCGGCCCCCGGATTCATCGCGTCGACCATCGACGTCGGCATCAGGATGGTGGCGCCGCGTTCCTTGGTGGTCTCATAGATGATGTTCATCGCCCGCAACTGAAGCGCCTCCGGACTGGCGGCGTAGAGCTGGGCGGCGTTGACGAACCTCTGCGCCACTTCCTCTTCCGCGGAGCCCAGGATGACACGCGCCTGCTTCTCGCGTTCGGCCTGGGCCTGGCGGCTCATCGCATCCTGAAGGTTGGGCGGGATGGCGACGTCGCGGATCTCCACCGAATTGACGGTCACGCCCCATTCCGCCGTCTTGGCGCCAATGGTCGCCTTCAGCGTCGCGTCGGCTTCCTTGCGTTCCGACAAAAGCTCCGACAGCAACGCAGAGCCGATCGTCTCGCGCAGAGAGGTCTGGGCGACGCGCTGAACCGCGCTGTTGTAATCGACGATCTCCAGGGCGGCACGTTCGGCGTCATGAACCATCCAGAATACGATGGCGTCGACATTGACCGGCACCGTATCGCGGGTCAGCGCCTGCTCGGCCGAGAATTCCGACGTGCGGATGCGCTGGTCGATCCATACCGTCACCACATCGATGATCGGCACCAGAATGAACAGCCCCGGCCCCTTGATCGCGTGCAGCCTGCCCAGCCTGAGGATCACCGCCTTTTCCCATTGCTGGGCCATTTTGATGGAATAGCCCAGGAATATGCCGATCGGTGCCAGCACAACGGTGATCCAGATGGGCAGGTCGGCGAGCCGGGCCGCCACCGCGGCGCCGACAAAGATGATGAATATCAGGGCACTGATCGGATTCATGTGCGTCTCCTGTCTTGCATTCTGGTTGCTGGGAATCTGGTTTGTCCTGGCCGGACCCGACCAGGGATTGCCGGAACGCACAACGCGCCGCGCCAGGCGGGGCCGCAGCGAGGCGCGCAGCAGGATGGCCAACACGGCGAGGATGATGACCAGGGGAATGAAGGTGCCCGTCAGCGCGGCAATCATGGCTCGCGCCTTTGCCTTGCCAGGGCCGTCAGCGCTACGCAGAGATCTTCCAGCCGCACGCCCATCGCCTGGGCCTGGGCCGCGACAGAGGCGGCCAGCGCGGCCGCGTCGGCCGCGGCGGAGCGCCGGGCCGGCGGCGCCTCGGCGACAAAACTGCCGCGCCCCTGCACCATGTTGATAAGCCCGGCGCGCGCCAGTTCGCCATAGGCCCGGTGCACGGTGTTGAGGTCGATGCGCAGTTCAACTGCCACCTCGCGCATGGTGGGCAGGCGCTCGCCCGGCTTCAGGTCGCCCCGTCCCACCGCCGCCGCGATCTGCTCACGCAGCTGGATGTAGATCGGCACGCCATTGTCCTGAAGCTTCAGCTTCGCAAGCATGACCGCATTGTATGATAATATTCATACAATGCAAGGACCAGCCGATCAGAGGAAGAAGCGCGCATCCAATTGCAACTGGGTATCCGTCCGGTCCGGCCCGCCAAGCCCGGCACGGACATATTCCAGACGGCGGTTGTGCAGAACAATCACCTCACCGGTCAGGCGCACCCTGTCCAGGCCGCTCCAGGACAGGGAGGCGGTGAAGGCATCACCGTCTTCCGACAGAGGATGGGGGGTGGCAGACAGGTGGCGGGTCTGGAACAGGTCCTCGCGCACGCTCAGGCGCCAGTCATCCAGGTCATAGCTGGCCAGCAGAAAGCCCGACTGGAATTTGGTCTCTGCCTCGCCGCTCGCGACGGCCACGGCGGTATAGCCGGAAAGCTGCTGGGCGATCAGCACCAGATGGCCAACCTGGGTGCGCGCGCCGAAGCTCCAGTACTTGGTCTCCCAGGAGGTATCCCGGCTGGAGACCGCATCGGGATCGGCCCGGTTATCGTAGCGCATCGCCATCAGCTTGCCGATGCCCGGCATCTGCCACGCCAGCCCGCCATACCAGCCGACGCCACCGTCTATCTCGTCGAACATGCCGGTGCGCTGGTCGGGCAGCTTGTGGAACAGCTGAAGCGTGGTGTCGGGCAGGCGCACGCGCTCGGTCAGGCCGGTGGGCCGGTCTTCCAGCGACCAGCCACGATCGGCGATCAGGATGCCGGCTTCGTCGTTGCAGCAGAACAGCGCGCCCAGCGCGGAAAAAGTGCCCACGCCGCTTTTCCAGCGCAGGGTGGCTTCGCTGCCGATGGTGCGCAGTTCATCGCCTACCCAGGAATTGATCGCCGACGGCGTCAGGGTATAGGGCGAGGCCCAGCCCAGATCGTCATTCTCCAGCGACAGGGTGGGAAAGAAGGCGCCCGCCTTCACCGACCAGCCTATATCGCCGCCGCCGGCGGGAGCATAGCGCAGGTAAGTCTCGAGCGCATCGACCAGGCTGGGCGTGCGCGGCTCCAGCCGCAGCACGGTGACGGCGGAAAGACCATCGTCCAGCCGGGCGCTGGCCTGCATCACGCCTTCGCCGAAAGTGATGGGGCTGTCACCGCTGCCGTAGCGGAATTTTCCCAGGCCCCCCTTCAGCCAGCTTGTGGGGCCGGCGGGGGCGACGGCGCGCACATCGACATAGCCGCTGACGGCGACATCGCCCAGAGGATCGAAAGCCGCCGCGGGGGACGCGGCAACGAACACCAGGCCCGCAAGAAAGGCGGCAGCGCGCATGGCGCATTGTCGCCGCGCACCGATTAAGACCGCCTTACCGCGCCGGTAAACGCCGGGTTAAAGCCGTGCCGCGGCCTAGGACAGCGCCCCACAGAACGACTGAATACGCTGGCACGCCTCCTCCAGGTTCTTGTTGGAGGTCGCATAGGAGATGCGGAAAAAGGGCGACAGGCCGAAGGCCGCGCCATGCACCACCGCCACGCCGGTGTCTTCCAGGAGGGCGGTGGCGAACGCCTCGTCGGTATCGATCACCTTGCCCTTTTGGGTCTTCTTGCCGATCAGCCCCTTGATGGACGGATAGACGTAGAACGCTCCTTCCGGCTTGGGGCACTGGATGCCATTGGACTGGTTCAGCATCGACACCACCAGGTCGCGCCGCTCCTCGAAAATCTTCTGGAATTTCGGGATGAAGTCCTGGGTGCCGTTCAGCGCTTCGACCGCCGCCCACTGGCTGATGGAGGTGGCGTTGGTGGCCGACTGGCTCTGCAGCTTGGCCATCGCCTTGATCAGGTCTTCGGGCCCGCCGCAATAGCCGATGCGCCAGCCGGTCATGGCGTAAGCCTTGGAGACGCCGTTCATGGTGAGCGTGCGGTCGTAAAGACCGGGCTCGACTTCCAGGATCGTCGTGAACCTGAAGCCGCCATAGACCAGATGCTCGTACATGTCGTCGGTCAGCACCCACACATGGGGATGCTTCATCAAGACATCGGTCAGCGCCTTGAGCTGCTCGCGGGTGTAGCACGCGCCCGTCGGGTTGGAGGGCTGGTTGAACACCAGCCACTTGGTCCTTGGCGTGATCGCCTTTTCCAACGCCTGCGGCGTCAGGCGGAAGCCGTCTTCCAGCGCACATTCCACGATCACCGGCTTGCCGCCGCCCAGAAGCACGATGTCGGGGTACGACACCCAATAGGGCGCGGGAACGATCACCTCGTCGCCGGGATTGATGGTGGCCATCAGGGCGTTGAACAGAACCGTCTTGCCGCCGGGCGCGAC
>DASTRG010000127.1:0-2614 GCA_035761325.1 Rhizomicrobium sp.
GGGTGCGGTTCTGGCCACTGCCGACGCGGCGAACGGCATGACGGTGGGCACCCATGGCACGACCTATGGCGGCAATCCGCTGGCCATGGCGGTGGGCAACGAGGCGCTCGACATGGTGCTGGAGCCGGGCTTCCTGGATCATGTCAACAAGGTCGCCGGCTTCCTGTCCCAGCAGCTTGGCGCGCTGGTGGCGTCGCATCCCTCCATCTTCTCCGGCGTGCGCGGGCAGGGCCTGATGCTGGGCCTGACCATGAAGGTACCCAACACCGACTTCATCACCGCGGCACGCGCGGCCGGCGTGATCGTGCTGCCGGCAGGCGACAATGTGGTGCGCCTTCTGCCGGCGCTGACCATCACCGAGGAAGAAGTGCGCGAAGGCATCGCCGCGATGGACCGCGCCGCCGCAGCGCTGGAAGCCAAACGCGAGTCCAAGGCGGCCGCCCAATGAATGCCCCCGCAGAGAAAGCATTGATGAGCAACATGCCCCGGCATTTTCTGGACCTGTCGGATCATTCCGGCGAGACGCTCAAGGCGATGATCGCCGACGCCAAGAAGCGCAAGCTGGCGCGCCTGGGCCTGCCGCGCGGCGTGCCCGACGCCGACGCGCCGCTGGCGGGCAGGGTGCTGGCGATGATCTTCGACAAGCAGTCGACCCGCACGCGCATCAGCTTCGATGTGGGCGCGCGCCAGCTTGGCGGCACCACCCTGATGCTGACCGGCAGCGAGATGCAGTTGGCGCGCGAGGAAACCATCGCCGATACGGCGCGGGTCCTCTCACGCTATGTCGATGCGGTGATGATCCGCCTGCTGGATCATGAGATGGTGGAGGAACTGGCCGCCAACGCCACCATCCCCGTCATCAACGGCCTCACCAAATGGTCCCATCCCTGCCAGGTGATGGCCGATGTGATGACCTATGAGGAACACAAGGGCGACATCAAGGGCGCAAAGATTGCCTGGAGCGGCGACGGCAACAATGTGCTGACCAGCTGGGTCCATGCCGCGGTGCGCTTCGGCTTCACGCTCAATGTGGCAAGCCCCAGGGAGCTCACCGTCGATCAGGAGACCCGCGATTGGGCGGCCGGCAGCGGGCTTGTTCATTTCACCACCGACGCGCGGGCGGCGGTGGAAGGCGCGGACTGTGTGGTGTCGGATGCCTGGGTGTCGATGGGCGACGACAATGCCACCAAGCGCCACCACCTGCTCAAGCCCTACCAGGTCAACGCCGACCTGATGAAGCTGGCGAAAAAGGATGCGATCTTCATGCACTGCCTGCCCGCCCACCGCGGCGAGGAGGTGACCGACGAAGTGATCGATGGCCCGCAGTCTGTGGTGTTCGACGAAGCGGAAAACCGGCTGCATGCGCAGAAGGCGATCCTGGCCTGGTCGCTGGGGTAATGCCGCGATGCGCGCAGCGCACGAGCGGGCCTTTGGAAGAGAAAGCGAGCGCCGCGGACACGGGCGAGCGGCCCAGGTTGAAAAGCCCGGCTTGAGCGCCATATTGGTTGGTTATGCCTGAAAAATTCGCCGATCCGTCGCCCTTTGGCGATTTCGTCCTGCCGTTCGACCTTCCCAAATTGGGTGTGCGCGGGCGGCTGGTGCGGCTGGACAGCGCCAGCGGCCGGGCCCTGTCCGCCCATGTCCTGCCGGAAGAAGCCGCACGGGTGACGGGCGAAATGGTGGCGCTGGGCGCCATCCTGGGTTCGGCCCTGAAGCTGGACGGACGGTTGACCATCCAGACCAAGGGCGACGGGCCGCTGGACCTGGTCGCCGCCGACTATTACGGCGCCGAGGCCGACAAGGCGCGCGGCGTGCGTGGTTTCGCGCGGCTGGATGTGGATCGTTTCGACGAGCTGGACAGAAAGGGCTTCGCCGACCTGGCGGGCAAGGGCGCGCTGGCCATCACCATCGAGCCGCGCCGCGGCGGCAAGACCTATCAGGGCATCGTCGAACTTTCGGAAGATGGGATCGCTGCCTCTGCCGAAACCTATTTCGCCCGGTCCGAGCAGCTTCCCACATCCATCCGTCTGGCCGCCGCGGCGCTTTATTTGCCGGGCGATCCGGCGCCGCACTGGCGCGCCGGCGGCATGATGCTGCAGATGACCCCAAACGAGGCAACCCGCGAGTCGGAGGAAGGCGAACTCTCCGACGACTGGGAGCGGCTGTCGCTGATCCTGGGGACCGTGGAGGACCTGGAGCTCGTCGATACCACGCTGGCGCCCGAGACCCTGTTGTGGCGCCTGTTCCACGAAGACGAGGTGCGGGTGCATCCGCCCGAGCCGGTCAGCTTCCGCTGTGACTGCGATACGTCCCGCATCGCGGGCGTTCTGAAGAGCTATACGGAGGAAGACCGCGCGGGACTGGCCGATCCCGACGGGATCGTCCGGGCGAAATGTGAATTCTGCGGGAAGGTTCACGAAATCGGGCCGGACGCTCTTTCCTGACTCCGCGCTGACGCGCGCGAAGGGGAGGGGATGGGGCGCCCGCTTTCCTAGGCGCTCGCTTTCGCGACGAGCTTGCGCAGAAACGTCTCGCACGCCTCCAGCTCGCTCAACGCGCAGAATTCGTCGGGCCGGTGCGCCTGTTCGATCGAGCCGGGGCCGCAGATCACCGC
>DASTRG010000128.1:0-6838 GCA_035761325.1 Rhizomicrobium sp.
GCGTGGGTGTCGCCGAAATCGGTGGTGATGCCCAGCACCTCCACCTCGGGACTCTTCAGCGCCAACGCCACCACGAAGGCGTCGTCGATATCGTCGCCGATGTCGGTGTCGATGATGATCTTCTCCGGCGCCGCCAGGGCCGGCCCGCTGACCGGCCCGCTTATCAGCAATCCCGCCAGCAGCGTCGTGATTACGATCTTGCGCATTGCTACCCCGCCTTTTGGCGGCAATCTAGCGCGGCGGCCAAGGCGGGGCCACCGCAATCGGGCCCGCGGCGTTTCACAGGTTGGAGCTGTGGATGGCGTCGATCATCGCGCGCGTCACCTCGCGCGTGGTGGCCTTGCCGCCCACGTCCGGCGTCAGCACGCCCGCCGCGCACACCTGTTCCAGCGCCCGCATCAGCCTTGCGGCGCCCTCCTTCTCGCCCAGATGCTCCAGCATCTGCGCCCCGGTCCAGAAGGTGGCGACGGGATTGGCGATGCCTTTTCCCGTAATGTCGAAAGCCGAACCGTGTATCGGCTCGAACATGGAGGGGAATTTCCGCTCGGGATTGATATTGGCGGTCGGCGCCACGCCCAGGCTGCCGGCCAGCGCGCCTGCCAGGTCCGACAGAATGTCGGCATGCAGGTTGGTGCCCACGATGGTGTCCAGGCTCTGCGGCTGCAGCGTCATGCGCACGGTCATGGCGTCGACCAGCATCTTGTCCCAGGTGACGTCGGGGAATTCCCTGGCCACCTCGGCGGCGATCTCGTCCCACAAAACCAGGCCGAAACGCTGGGCGTTGGACTTGGTCACCACCGTCAGATGCTTGCGTGGCCGCGCCTGAGCCAGTGCAAAGGCAAAGCGCATGATGCGGGTGACGCCCACCCGCGTGAAGATCGCGACCTCGGTGGCGACTTCCTCGGGCAGCCCCTTGTGGGCGCGCCCGCCATTGCCGGCATATTCGCCTTCCGAATTCTCGCGCACGATCACCCAGTCCAGGTCGCCCGGCCCCGCGTTCCGCAGCGGCGAGGCGATGCCCGGCAGGATGCGGGTGGGCCGCACATTGGCATACTGGTCAAAGCCCTGGCAGATCGGCAGGCGCAGGCCCCACAGGGTGATGTGGTCGGGAATTTCCGGGTCGCCCACCGCGCCGAAATAGATGGCGTCGAACGGCTTCAGTTGCTGAAGCCCGTCGGCCGGCATCATCATGCCATGCTTGCGGTAATAGTCCGAGCCCCAGTCGAACGACCGGATGTTGAAGCGCACATCGCCCAGCCTTTTGGCCAGGGCCTCCAGCACCTCGGTCCCCGCGGCGATCACTTCGGGGCCGATGCCGTCGGCGGGGATGGCGGCGATGGAATATTCGCGCATGAGTGTCTCCGGTTGCTGCTCAGCTGACTAGGCTTGGGCAGGCGGCTTCGCAAGCGCCCGGTTGCCGCGCTTCGATCGTCGGCTCTTGCATGTTCCCCGCGCATGTCCTTGGCTGGGATCAACCTAAAGCAGTTTCGGGAGACCTCAAGAGCGTGCCGCTTGTCATCGGGATCGCGGGCGGAACCTGCGCGGGCAAGTCCCGGCTGGCCGAAGGGCTGGCCGCGCATTTCGCCAATGCCGCCCTGCTGGCGATGGACAGTTTCTATCGCCCGCAGCCGCCCGAAGCGATTGCCGCCGGCATTGCCGATTTCGACAGTCCCGAAGCGCTTGACCTTGACGCGATGGCCGCCGCGCTCAGGTCCCTGCGTGCCGGACGCGCGGTGGAGATTCCCGTCTATGACCGCGCTGCCAGCCGGGCGGCGGGCCGCCGCACCGTCTCGCCCCATCCCGTGCTGCTGGTGGAAGGGCTGTTCGTGCTGGCATGGCCGGCCATCCGCGAGCAGCTCGACCTGAAGGTTTTCATTACTGTTGACGGGCCTGTGCAGCGTGCGCGGCGTCAGGCGCGGGACCTGGAACTGTACCACCGCTCGCAGGCGCGCCTGCGCGATGACCTGGCGCGCGCGGCGGCGGCGCAGGAACGCGATGTGCTGCCCTCGCGCGCTTTTGCCGATCTGATGCTGTCGGGCACCGATCCGCTGGACCAACAGGTCGCAGCCTGCCTGAAGGCGCTTTGCTGAGCCCGCTGTTGCGCCGGGAAGGGTGATGGGCAACAGTCCCCGACCGGAAAATCATGGGGCGGACATGGCTGGCGACCTTAACGAGCTTTCCCTGCATGCGCTGTCGGCGGGCCTGGCGGCGAACCGCTACTCGCCGGTCGATGTGGTCGATGCCTGCCTTGCCCGCATGGCGGCGCTGGAGCCGCGCCTCCACGCCTTTGTCGAAACCTATGCCGGCGACGCGCGCCTTGCCGCCGAAGCCGCGCACAAGGCCATCAAGTCCGGCCACGGCCTGGGCCCGCTGCACGGCATTCCCGTCGCGCTGAAGGACCTGGTGGAATATGAGGGCCGCATCACCACCGCCGGCACCGCGGTGTGGCGCGAGCGCCGTTCCACCTATACCGCCACCCTGGCACAGCGGATGATCGGCGCGGGCATGATCGTTCTGGGCAAGACCCATACGGTGGAATTCGCCTATGGCGCCTGGGGCACCAACGAGCATATGGGCACGCCGTGGAATCCCTGGGACCTGGATGTGGCGCGCACGCCCGGCGGGTCCTCTTCGGGCTCGGCCGTGGCGGTGGCCGCGCGCATGGCGCCGGCCGCGATCGGCACCGATACCGGCGGTTCGGTGCGCATCCCCGCATCCTGGTGCGGCATCACCGGCCTGAAGACCACCATCGGGCGCATCAGCGCCCACGGCGTGATCCCGCTCTCGCCGACCCTGGACACGCCCGGCCCCTTGGCGCGCAGCGTCGAAGACTGCGCCATCCTGCTGGCGCTGCTGCAGGGGGGCGATCCGAACGATCCCATCACTTTCTCTTTGGCGCCGTCCGCGCCGCTGGCCGGCATGCGCCGGGGCGTCAAGGGCCTGAGGCTGGCGGCGCTGCCGGACAGCGAACGGGCCGGCGTCGATCCGGAGGTGCTGGCCGCATACGACGCCTCGCTGAAGATGCTGGCGGACCTGGGGGCGGAGATTGCGGTGCTGCCGGGCGGCCGCAGCCTGCGCGAAGCCGGCGACATGGTGGGCAAGATCATCTCCGCGGAAAGCTATGTCCGGCTGGCCGAAATCGTCGACCGCGACGATCTTCCGCTGGACCGGGCGGTACGGCCCCGCATCCGCGCCGGCGCGAACCTGTCGGCGCGCGACTATCTGGCGGTGCTGGAAGACCGCAAAAGGGCCAAGCTTGAATTCGACGCCCGCATGAGCGGCTTCGACGCCGTGCTGACCGTCTCGACCCTGACGCCCGCGATTCCGCTGGACACCATCGACCAGACCAAAACGCCGGCCATCTCGACCCGCTGGGTGAATTATCTGGACATGTGTGCGCTGTCGCTGCCCAACGGGATGACCGGCAACGGCCTTCCGACCTCGCTCCAGATCGTCTGCCGCGGCGGCGACGAGGCGGCGGCCCTGCGCATCGGCTGGGCGCTGGAGCAGGCCACCGACTGGCACATGCGGGCGCCCCGGCTGGACTGATCCTCGCCAGGTCCCCGCAAAAGTTGTAGGATGCTTTCAGGTCTTGCGGGAAAGCACCGCCATGACGGACTGGACCATTCGCGGGCACGAATTCGCCAACTGCAACTGTTCCTATGGCTGTCCGTGCCAGTTCAACGGTCTGCCCACGCATGGCGATTGCCGTGCCGTCGTGGCCTTCCGGATCGACAGCGGCCGGCACGGCGACACGCCTTTGGACGGACTGGCGGTGGTCGGCATGTTCTCCTGGCCCGGTCCGATACATGAAGGCCATGGCGAAGCGGCGGTCGTGATCGACCAGAAGGCCGGCCCCGCCCAGCGGCAGGCGCTGCTGCGCATCCTGGCCGGCCAGGATACCGAGCCCGGCGCCACCATTTTCAACGTCTTCGCCTCGACGCTGGAAAAGCTGCACGAGCCGGTCTTCACCGACATCGAGTTTCAGGTCGATGTCGCGGCGCGGCGCGCGCGCATCCATGTCCCGGGGCTGGTGGAATCGCGCGGCGAGCCCATCCTCAATCCGGTGACCGGCGCCGAGCATCGCATCCGGATCGACAATCCCAACGGGTTCGAATACCGCCTGGCCGAAATCGGGCGCGGCTGGTCCAGCACCCGAAGGCCGATGGCGATCGAACTGGCCGACAGTTACGGCCAGTTCTGCGAGCTGAACCTGTCCCAGAGCGGCGTGATCCAGTAGGTCCATGGCGGACGAGGCCCTGCAGGCCGTCTTGCGCCGCGACCGCCTGGCGGTGGGCGCCGCGCTGCTGGTCCTCACCGCGCTTTGCCTTGGCTACATACTCTGGCTCGCCCGCGCCATGGCGGCGCCGCCGCCCGCGATGTCCGACATGCCCGGCATGGACATGATGGCGGCGATGGGCCAGGCGATGCAGCCCGCGATGAAGGTCTGGAGCGCGGCCGAGCTGCTTCTCACCTTCATCATGTGGGCCGTGATGATGGTGGGCATGATGCTGCCTTCCGCCGCGCCGATGATCCTGCTGTACGCGCGGGTGGGGCGGATGGCCCAGTCGCAGAACAGGCCCTTCGCCGCCACCGGATGGTTCGCGGCCGGATATCTGCTGGCATGGGTCCTGTTCGCGCTGCTGGCCGCGGCAGTGCAGGCCATCCTGACCAGCCTGGCGCTCCTAACTCCGATGATGGCAAGTGCCGGCGACGCGATGGGCGCAATCGTCCTGATCGTCGCGGGCCTGTATCAATGGACGCCGTGGAAGGATCGCTGCCTCGTCAATTGCCGCGCGCCGCTCGATTTCATCCAGCGGCACGGAGGCTTTACGCCTCGCCCGCGGGCGGCGCTGGCATTGGGCCTGCGGCATGGCCTTTACTGTGTCGGCTGCTGCTGGGCGCTGATGCTGCTGCTGTTCGTGGGTGGGATCATGAACATCGCCTGGATCGCGGGCCTTGCCATCCTGGTGCTGCTGGAAAAGCTGCTGAAGCAGGGGCGGCTGCTCGCGCGCGCCGCGGGGCTGGCCGCCATCGCCGCCGGCCTGCTGCTGCTTCTGAAAGGCACCTTCACCATCTGAAGCGGCCGCTTCGTCAGCCGCGTTTCCACACCGCGTAATAGGGCTGGGTGGAGAAGTCGGCACTGAAACCGGGAAAGATGACGGACTGCCCGCCAAGCGCCGGCACGAAGTAATATTGCAGCGGGTAGGGCGAGCCGGTGTAGGCGGCCGGGATGGCGGCGCCAAAGCCCGTGCCGTCGCGTGTCATCGCCATGCTCTGCCAGCGTTCGCCGTGATTGACATGGCGATAGAACAGCGTCGCCGAAACAGCCGCCGGCGCCGCCAGCGCCAGCGGCAATTGCGAGCCGGGCGTGAACATCGCGGGCGCGTCATGACGGCAGTCGATCCGGGGCCGCGTGGCCGGATTGGCGACGGCGGTCATCGCCTTTGCGGCATCGCCATTGCCGCCCTTTGCCGCCGCCGCGCGCACGGCGGCGATGTCGGCATCGATGGCGGCCAGCCGGTCGGCCCAGTGGCCGCGCCGGATGGGTATGCGCCCATAGGAGATGTCAGCCTGATAGACCGCGCCTTCCTTTGCCAATTGCGCCCAGGCCGCGCGCGCCTTCTGGTATTGCGCCACCGCGCGCTGTCCGGCCTTCGCATCGCCCGCCTGCTGCCACAGCGCATAATAGAGTCCCGCGCGCAGCTTGGCGGCGAAAAAGCGTCCCAGCCCGGCCTGGATGCGGACATCGGCCTTGACCAGTTCGTCCAGCGCCGGGCTGCCGGATTCGGCCACATGGGCCAGCCCGTCCAGCCACACCGCAACTTCGGCCGGCGAATATTTGGCGCTGACGCGGCCGGCGATCAGCTCGCCCGCATGTTCGTCGATCGACGAGAAAAGCTGCGGGTCCAGCGGACTGCAGGCGCCGAAATTCCACGGCGCCGGCGAGTCGGTATAGGGTGCGTTTTTCTTGTCCACCGCGACCAGCGGCTGGTTGGTATAGACCTCGTACCACAGCGAATGGTTCGACGCCGACGGCAGCGAGGCGCTGGTCAGAAGCGGCAGCACCCGGCTGGCCGCCGACAGCGCCTGTGCGGCCGCCGCCGCGCCCTCGCCGTGCCGCCGCGCCAGTGCACGGCGCCAGAAGTCATCGCCGCCATCGGGATTGTAGAGCATCCGTCCCAGCAGGCGGTAATTGTCCACGAACTTTCGCCAGTCCTTTGGATGGCTTTTCACGGCATAGGCGTTGCGCCCGCCGGGATGGCCCGATCCCTCGCGGCCCTTGAAGGTAAGCGGCTCGCACACCTCAAGTCCCGCCGCGCCGCAGAAATGGGCCGCGCGGCCCAGTGCGCGGGCCAGCGCCGGATCGGCGGACAGAAGATGGCGCTGGGTGCCGGGCCAAAGCCGGTAGATGATGTCGTAGCGGCGCCCCTGCTGGTACAGGTCGGCATAGCCATAGCGGGTAAAGCGCCGCGCCCCGTTGGAGACGGCGAAGGTCCCCGTCTCCATCCGGTCGGGCGTGGGAATTTCCAGCTCGCGGATGTCGGCCTGGTGGTAGCCCAGGCTCTGGTGCTCGGCCGAGAATTTCGGCGCCACCGTCACCGGCTGTCCGGTCCGCACCGCGATGTCGATGATGGTCTGGTCGATCCCCTTGGCATGCATGTCGATCGCGACCTTGCGCCCGCACTTGGCGACCGCCTCGAACAGCGTCTGCCAGAACGGGTAATTGCCTTCCGGGATTCCGCTTTCACCATGCACGCGCAGGCTGACGCCGGTGATCTCGGGACATTCCCTCAACAGGATCGCCAGGCCATCGCGGCTGTATTGCGCGGCGTCC
>DASTRG010000129.1:0-14258 GCA_035761325.1 Rhizomicrobium sp.
AGGGACAAGAAGACCCAGATCGTGGTGGTGGGCGGCGGCGCCGGGGGGCTCGAACTGGCCACGCGCCTTGGCGCCCATTATGGCCGCCAGAAGTTCGACATCATCCTGGTCGAGAAGAACAGCACCCATGTCTGGAAGCCGCTGCTGCACGAAGTGGCGGCCGGCGCGCTGGACGCAAACCTGGACGAGGTGGGTTATCGCAGCCACGGCCATCGCTGGGGCTACCGCTTCTTCTATGGCGCGCTGGAAGATATCGACCGCGACAGCGGCCAGGTGTCGATCGCGCCCATCCTTGACGAGGATGGCCGCGAGATCATGGGCCGCCACCGCATCCGCTATGACTATCTGGTGCTGGCGGTGGGCTCGGTGTCCAATGATTTCGGTATTCGGGGCGTGGCCGAGCACTGCCTTTTCCTTGACAGCCGCGTCCAGGCCGACCGTTTCCGCGCCCAGCTTCTCAACCACTGCCTCAGGGTGTCGCGTACATTGCAGAACGACCCGAACGCCGGTGCGATGGTGCGCGTCGACATAGTGGGCGGGGGCGCCACCGGGGTGGAGCTGGCGGCCGAGCTTTACAACGCCGCTGCGGGGCTGCGCCATTACGGGCTGGAAGTCTTCGACGAAAGCCGGCTGACGGTGACCCTGATCGAAGCGGGACCGCGCATCCTGCCCATGCTGCCGGAAAAGCTGGCCGACGCGGCCCGCGCCGAACTTGAGGCGCTTGGCGTACGGGTCCTGACCGGTACGCCGGTGGTGGAGGCCAATGCGCGCGGCATCGTCACCGCCTCGGGCGAACTGATTGAAGCCGACCTGAAGGTATGGGCCGCGGGGGTGAAGGCGCCGGACTTCCTGAAGGACATTGGCGGGCTGGAGACCAACCGCAACAATCAGCTTGTGGTGCGCCCCACGCTGCAAACCACGCGCGACGCGCGCATATTCGCCATCGGCGATTGCTGTTTCTGCGTCTGTGCAGGCCAGACCCGGCCGGTGCCGCCGCGTGCCCAGGCCGCGCACCAGATGGCGGCCACCTGTTTCGCCAACATCGATGCGCTGGTCCGCGGCCGCCCCCTGAAGGATTTCCACTATCACGATCACGGCTCGCTGGTGTCGCTCAGCCGGTTCTCCACGGTGGGATCGCTCATGGGCAACCTGGTGGGCGGGCGCATGGCGATCGAGGGGCGGCTGGCCCGTTTCGTCTACATGTCGCTCTATCGCATGCACCTGATCGCCATTCACGGATGGATCAAGGGCCTGGCGCTGATCGCCGTGGGCCATGTCAACCAGATCGTCCGCCCCAGGTTGAAACTCCATTGATGAAGATGCGCGCGCCCCTGTTTCTGCTCGCCCTGGCCTTGTCCGCCCTGAACGTGCCCGCATGGGGCGCGGGCGCGGACTGGTCCGTCTATGGCGGCACGCCCGGCGGCACGCGCAGCTCGACGCTGAGCCAGATCACCAAAGACAATGTGAAGGATCTGGCCCCGGCATGGACCTTCACCATGGACGAGACCGGCGATCCCCAGACCCATCCCCTGGCAATCGACGGGGTGGTCTATGCCTATACCCCCACGCTCAAGACGGTCGCACTGGATGGCGCCACCGGGAAGCTGCTGTGGCAGTTCGATCCGGGCATCAAGGGACAGGGTGCGCAGCGCGGCCTGACCTGGTGGAGCGACGGCCACAGCAAGCGCCTGTTCGCGTCCTGCATGTATCTGCTGTTCGCATTGGACCCGGCCACCGGCAGGCCGATCGACAGTTTCGGCGATCATGGCCATATCGACCTGCGTGAAGGGATGGGCCGCGATGTGGGGAGCTTCTATCTGTCGCTCACCACGCCGGGCGTGATCTGGCAGGACATAATCATCACCGGCTTCCGCACGGCGGAATCCGCGCCCGCCGCGCCGGGCATGATCCGGGCGTTCGATGTACGCACCGGCAGGCTGCGCTGGAGCTTCGGCACCATCCCGGCACCGGGCCGGCCGGGCCACGATACCTGGCCCGCCGCGGCGCTGAAGACGGCGGGTGGCGCAAATAGCTGGGCCGGCATGGTGGTCGATGAAAAACGCGGCATTGTCTTTGCGCCCACCGGTTCGGCGGTGAACGACTTTTACGGCGCCGACCGGGTCGGGGATAATCTTTATGCCAATTCCCTGCTGGCGCTGGACGCCCGCAGCGGCAGGCTGCTCTGGCATTTCCAGGGCGTGCATCACGACATTCTGGACCGGGATTTTTCCTCGCCGCCGGTCCTGTTGACCGTCAGGCATGGCGGCAGGCTGGTGGATGCGGTTGCCCAGCCCACCAAGCAGGGCTTCCTCTTCGTGCTGGACCGGCTCAGCGGAAAACCGCTCTTTCCCGTCACCGAAACGCCGGTGCCCCGCTCCGACGTGCCGGGCGAAGTCTCATCCCCCACCCAGCCGGAAAGCCGGATCCCGCAACCCTATGCCCGCCAGCACCTGGACGAGAGCGGACTGACCGATCGCACGCCGCAGGCCCATGAATGGGCGCTCGAGCAGTTCAGGACTTTCCACAGTGAAGGCCCCTTTGCCCCGCTTCGCCTGAACCAGCAGACGGTGGTGATGCCCGGCTTTGATGGCGGCGCGGAATGGGGCGGATCGGCCGCCGATGCGAAACGCGGCATTCTGTATCTGAACGCCAACGACATCGCCTGGACCGGTGGCCTGAGCGAAGCGGCCTCCGGCGGCGGCCTCGGTGCCACGACCTACCAGAACAACTGCGCGGCCTGCCACGGCCAGGACCGGGCGGGATCGCCGCCGGCCTTCCCCTCCCTGATCGAAGCTGCCCGGCGCCTGACCCCCGGCCAGATCGCCGACGTGATCCATACCGGCCGTGGCCGCATGCCGGCCTTCACATCGCTGAACGGAGACGCACTGAAGGCGCTGCTGGAATTTCTGGCGACCGGCAAGGATGTGGATCGCAAGGAAGCCACCGGCGTCGCCGCCGCCCCCGCGCGCTACAAATTCACGGGATATCGCAAATTCCTCGATCCCGACGGCTATCCGGCGGTGGCACCGCCCTGGGGCACGCTGAACGCCGTCGATCTCAACACCGGCGAATATCTCTGGCGCATCCCCTTGGGTGAATATCCCGAGCTGGCGGAGAAGGGGCTTGTGACCGGTTCGGAGAATTACGGCGGCCCGATCCTGACCGCCACGGGCCTGCTGTTCATCGGCGCGACGCTGTACGACAAGAAGATCCGCGCCTTCGATGCCTCGAGCGGCAAGCTGTTGTGGGAAGCAAAGCTGCCTTATGCCGGCAATGCCACGCCCATCACCTATATGGCGGGCGGGCGGCAGTTCGTGCTGATCCAGGCCGACAATGCCCGCGACAGGAAAGCGCCGCAGGGTGCCGCCTATGTCGCCTTTGCATTGCCGCATTAGCCGGCGTAGTCGCGCACCAGGTCGAAGAGAAAATCGCGGCCCTGATAAACGACGTCCGTGCGGATGCGCTCATTCAGGCCATGCAGCCGGCTGCCGTCAGGTTCGAAGAACATGCCGGTGAAGCCGTATGTCGGGATTCCCGCCGGCGTCAGATAGGCCGCGTCGGTCGACCCGATCTCCAGCGCCGGGATCACCGGCACGCCGCGAAAATGCTTTGCCGCCTGCCTGCGAATGGGGCCCATGATCGCCTCGGTCAGGGGCGGGGCTTGTTTGACAGCCTCCTTGGCGCGGGTGCGCGCCGTGACATGCACCCGCGGATCGGCGGCAAGCCGGGTCAGCCTGGCCTGCACCTGTTCGATGGTGGTGCCCGGAAAGATGCGGCAGTTGACATTGGCGTCGGCGCGCTGGGGCAGGGCATTGGTGGCATGGCCACCCGAGATCATGGTGACGGCGCAGGTGGTGCGCATCATGGCGTTGTAGGCGGGATCGGCCGCCAACATCCTGGCGGCCTTCTCATTGCGGGGATTTCTGGCGAATGCCGTCATCGCCGCGCCCACCGGCCCGCCGATCCGGGGGCCCATGCCGTCAAAGAAGGCACGGCTGGCGCCGGTGATCTCCAGCGGAAAATCATAGGCGTTGATTCGGCCAAGCGCCGCGCCCAGCCTGACGATGGCATTGTCCTTGACCGGACGCATGGCGTGTCCGCCGGGACTGGTCACCTCCAGCGTGTAGTTCTGGGGCAGCTTCTCACCGGCATTGATGTTCAGGGCGATGCGCCGGCCGCGATCGTCGATGCGGCCCCAGCCGCCTTCGGTCAGGGCGAATTCAGCATCGATCAGGCTTTTGCGGTTCTTGGCGAGCCATTGCGCGCCGTTGAAGGCGCCTGCTGTTTCTTCGCCGCAGGTCAGCGCCATCTTGACCGTCCGGCGCGGGCGCGCCGTCTTCAGGCGAACCATGGTATCGACCCAGACGGCGGCCAGTTCCTTGTCGTCGGCGGTGCCGCGGCCATAGAAATAGCCGCCTTCCTCGATCAGGCGGAACGGATCGCGCGTCCAGTCCGCGCGCTTTGCTTCGACCACATCCAGATGCGCCAGAAGCAGGATTGCCCGGGCCTTGGGATCGCGGCCCGGCAGCACGGCCACCAGCCCCCCTTCCTTCGGGTGGCCTGGCGCGGTGAAAACGACAAGGTCGCTTTCCGGGTAGCCTGCCTGTCTGAGATGCGCCGCCATGCGCCGCGCCGCCAGCGTGCAGTCGCCCGCCGACAGGGCGGTGTTGGTCTCCACCAGTTCCTTGTAGATTGCCCGAAAGCGCGTCTGGTCCGGCCGCAATGGCGCGGCGGGCTGCGCGCATGCAATTTGTGCGGTCAGCAACAGGCCAAGGCAAAAGGCTGCGGCACGCGCGGCGATCATGGATGCCCCCCGGCTAGGATATGTCCGTGAAAGCTATTGCCGGTATCCGCGGCCGGCAATGGTCCACGATCGCGGACGGCTTCCTCATCATCGTGTGCCGGACAGGCAGGAGCTGCAGCCAGGGAGGGAATGGTCGGAGACAGGGGATTGGCGAAAACACGCCTTCGGCCCGTCCTCGCTGCGCTCGGATCGGCCTGCGGCCGCCCCAAAGGCCCTGCCGGGCCATTGTCGAACCTCTGATTGGTATTCGCAGGGAAAATGGTCGGAGAGAGAGGATTCGAACCTCCGGCCCCTACGTCCCGAACGTAGTGCTCTACCAGGCTGAGCTACTCTCCGTACCAGTGCCAGGGGTGCGGAGCCCCTGCCTCGGGAGGCGCCCTTATAACGATGCCCCCCCGCCCCCGCAACCGGCCCGAAATGCCTTTTGTGGAAACGCTATTTGGCCTGTTTGCGGACCACCCGGCGCCCGGCTATACGGATGCCCGCCGCGGGCAGCAATTCCCCCGCGTCCCTGCTGGGGCGTCGCCAAGTGGTAAGGCACTGGATTTTGATTCCAGCATTCGAAGGTTCGATCCCTTCCGCCCCAGCCAACCCCCGTATCGCCGCACACCGGAGTGGGCCTGACCGGTCCTTGCCGAACAGGGCTATTTTCGTGCTTTCGTACGGAAGCGGCCTATCATTCGCCATGGACCTCTGCCCACAGTCGCCTCATGGGGGAAACCATTTCCGGGGGCATGCGTTCTGCCTCAGGGCCTTCGGGCGCGGGGAAGATTTTGGCATCCAATCGACTGGCGCTGCTGTACGCGGTACCGATTTTCCTGGTTCTTGCGGCTGCCTCCTACATTACCGTCCAGTTCGCCCTGAATGAGCGGAATGCCCAGAACTGGGTGCGCCACTCCTATCAGGTGATCGCCGCCATCGCCCAGGTGCGCTCCGATCTCCAGGAGGCCGAAAGCGGCCAGCGCGGCTATCTGCTCACCGGCCGGCCGCAATTCCTGGGCCCATACAGGGAAGCGCGCCAGCGTATCGCCGACCATTTGTCTGTCTTTCGCCGGCTGACCCGCGACAACCCTTCCCAGCAGCGCCGCGCCGACCGCCTTGACGGCCTGGTGCGCGCTCAGTTCGCCGCCCTGGACCGGACGCTGGCTGCCGCTGCCACGGGCAGCCGGATCACGCCTGCGTTGGAAAGCAGTCGGGCCGGCACGGACGAGATGCGCCGGGAGGTGGCGGCCGGCATCGCCGAGGAAAATGGCCTGTTGCGCGAGCGCGACCGGATCCGGCGTCAGACAGAGAATCTGGAAATGGCCTTCGCCGTCGGCGCGGCGGTGATTACCCTGGGCATCCTGATCGTCGCCGCCACCATGCTGGTGCGCAACAACATCAGCCTGGCCAGGTCGGAACGTGCCCGCGCCAATGAGGCGGCTATCCTGCAGGCCACGCTGAATTCGGTGCGGGAGGGGATCGCCTATTTCACCTCGGACGGGATTCTGTGCGCTTTCAACCGCGGCTTCTGCGAGCTTCTGGATATCGCGCCGGACAAGGTACGGCTGCTTTCGACCCGCCTGACCGAATTTCAGGAGATGGACCTGGCCGTTCCGCCCGCGGCGCGAATTTTCGTCCCCCCCGTGCCCGGCGAGCAGCCGTCCGACAGCCAGCGGATCACGCGCGCCGGCCGCGAGCTGGAAATATACCGGGCGCCGGTCCAGACCGGCGTTCCTGATTGGGGTTCTGGATGTCACGGCCAGGATGCATGCCGAAGCCATGGTGCGCCAGGCCCAGAAGATGGAGGCCATCGGCCACCTGACCGGCGGGGTGGCGCATGATTTCAACAATCTGCTGCAGATCATCGGCGCCAACCTGGATCTTGCGGCGGCGGCAGGGCGCGCAGCGTCCGGCCCGAGCCTCGATGAACGCCTGCAGAACGCAATTTCCGCCGTGGCGCGTGGCTCTCGCCTGACCGGCCAGTTGCTGGCTTTTGCCCGCCGCCAGACGCTGGCTCCGCGCTCGGTCGATCTGGGACGGCTGATCCGCGACATCTCCGAGATGCTGCGCCGGACCCTGGGCGAGCATATCGAGGTCGAAACCGTGGTCGCCGGAGGGTTGTGGAACACATTGGTCGATCCCAACCAGATGGAGAATTTGATCCTCAATCTGGCGGTCAATGCGCGCGACGCCATGCCCGATGGCGGCAAGCTGACCCTGGAAGCGGCCAATGCGATGCTGGACGACGCCTATGCCGGCAATCATGCCGAGGTCACGCCCGGCCAGTATGTGATGCTGGCGGTCACCGACACCGGCACGGGCATGACGCAGGAAGTGCTGGCGCGGGTGTTCGAGCCCTTCTTCACCACCAAGCCGGAAGGCAGGGGCACGGGGCTGGGGCTGGCCCAGGCCTATGGCTTCGTCAAACAGTCCGGCGGACACATCAAGATATACAGCGAACCGGGTGAAGGCACGACCATCAAGATCTATCTGCCCAGAACGCGCCGCGAGCAGGATACGCCGCGCAGCGCGTCCACCAATATCCCGCGCGGCCGCAATGAGCGGGTTCTGGTGGTGGAGGACGACGAGGGGGTGCGCGCCGCGGTGGTCGATATGCTGGGCGAACTGGGCTATCGCGTACGCAGTGCCGCGAACGCCCAGGAAGCCCTGGCTGTCCTGGAAAGGGAAACGGTCGACCTTCTGTTCACCGACGTGGTGATGCCCGGCAACATCGCCACCCGCGATTTTACCCGTCGCGCCCAAACGATGCAGCCCGGCATGAAGGTGCTTTACACCAGCGGCTATACGCAGAATTCCATTGTCCACAACGGCAGGCTGGATGACGACGCGATCCTTCTCTCCAAACCCTACCGGCGCGATGAACTGGCGCGCAAACTGCACGGCGTGCTGACCGGCGCGGCGCCGGCGCCGAAGGCCGCGCGCCCGGCCCCGGCACGCGGCAAGGTTCTGGTGGTGGAAGACATTGCCCTGATCCGCATGAGCACGGTCGACATGGTGGAACAGATCGGGTTTGCCGCGGTCGAGGCGGGGGATGGACCCGAAGCGCTGGCGCGCCTTGCCGAAGACGGGGACATAACCATCCTGCTCACCGACCTGGGGCTTCCCGGCATGGACGGGCGCGAACTGGTGGAGGCGGCACGGCGGCTGCGGCCCGACCTGAAGGTGGTGATTGCCACCGGACATTCCGCGTCCGGGGAAGCCGGCGGAAATTTCGCCGATGCGCGTTTCCTGGCCAAGCCGTTCGACATCGCCCAGTTGCGCCGTGCGCTGGAAGCCTGAAGGCGTCCGGTTCAAAAACAAAAAGCCCGCGGGGTCGCCGCGGGCTTTTCGTGGCCTGGGGCGCCTGTCACCAGGGCCAGTTCGTGACGCTGTAGGTCAGCAGGGCGGTGAAGCCGCCCGAGCAGGCGTTCGCAGTGCCCATGTAGAAGCCGCAGGCGCCCTTGCCCAGGTCGGTGGAGACATAGCGAAGGTCCAGCGACAGCGACTTGTAGGTCAGCGTGCCGCCGATATCGCCATGGGTATAGTCGGACGAGCCAAAGAACTTCGCCGCCTGCACCCACTGATGGCCCACATTGCCGCTGATCGACAGCCAGTCGGTCACCGGGAAAGTCAGGTTGCCCGCCAGATAGTTGCCGGTGCCGCCGCCCAGCGCGAATTCGGGCGAATAGGCCCAGGTGGCGGTTGCCGACACCGGACCGAAGGTGTGGCTGAGCTGGGTGATGATCTCGAAAAAGCTGGCGTCGGGGCCGCCGCCGACATTGAAGTCGGGATAGGCGTAGTAATAGCCCTCGATGTTCAGGTCCGAATCCAGGATCGATGTGTGTTTGCCGAAATAGAAGTCGGTCTCATAGGACGGGTTGTTCGTGCCGCCACCGGGACGCAGCGCGCCCCAGTTGGTCTTGGCCACCCAGGTGCCGACGTAAAAACCTTCCGGACCCGTCAGGTTGATCGTGGCTTCGGGAGAAAGCTCCTTGGCATTCTGTGCGATTCCGCGAAACCGGTAGTCGGACTGCACCGCGACCGCGGCGGAAAGCCCGTAATCCGGTCCCAGGATGCCCTCGTCGGCATAGGCATTGCCCGCAAACAGGGCCGCAAGGCTCGCCGCGCCCAGAAACGTCTTGGTCAAAATTCTCATTGTGGTCCTCTCGCTCACCAGCACCGCATGCGTCCTCGAAAAAGCTCGGGACAGGTCGACAATTCGCAGTCGGGTGGTTTTCTTCAATACGGCAGGGGGTGCGTCCGGAGCTTATTTGGAGCGGGAAATGCGGGATTTGACTCGGCGTTGTTGCGATGCAACACATGATTGCCCACAAATTAGGCGGCCGGCCTGTGCCTTGGGCATTTTTTCTGTAGTTTCCGGGACTTTTCCCCACAACCGCGCGGCCGTGTTCGGCCATCATGCTCGAACAGATTCACGGTTTGTCTTTTGATGCATCAATTCGATCGCCATGCCGCAATTACCGCGAGGACCCTGCCGTGACCCGCGCGGAAGGGCGCACGCGCATAATTCTCATCCGCCATGGCCAGCCTGCCATCGCGCTCAGGCCGCGCACCGGCCATGCCGGTTTCGCCGAATATATCGACGCCTATGAAGCGGCCGGACTGGATCCGGAAAGCCTGCCGCCCGAGGAATTGCGCGACCTGGTGCGCGAACTGGATGCGGTTTTCACCAGCGACCGGCCGCGCAGCACCCAGAGCGCGCGGGTGCTGGCGCCCCATGCCGATCTTGTGGTCGATCCGCTGTTTGCCGAGGCGCCCCTGGCCAGTCCGCGCATTCCGCTGATCAGCCTGACGGTGCCCACATGGGCGGTGGTGGCGCGCATCCTTTGGCACGCCGGATATACGCCCGGAATCGAAGACTACCGGAAGGCCAGGCACCGCGCCGGGCGGGCCGCCGACATCCTGATCGCGCGTGCGCGCGAAAGCGGCGCCTCGGCCCTTGTCGCCCATGGCTATTTCAATGCGATGATCGGACGCAACCTGCGCAACCGCGGGTTCTCGCGCACCGGAAGCCATCGCGTGCGTTACTGGAATGCCGTCATTTACGAAGGGACCCATGATCACAGAAAAGCTTGAGATCGACCGGGAAGGCGCGCGCGTCGAAGCGCTGTTCTTTCGTCCCGATGCGGTGGCCGAATTTCCCGGGGTGCTGTTCTACACCGACATCTGGGGCATCCGTCCGGCCAATATCGGCATGGCGCGGCGCCTGGCCGAACAGGGATTCGCCGTGCTGATGCCCAATGTGTTCTTTCGCCGTTCGCCGATCCGCGAAAACGGCTTCGAGCCGGCCGATGAAAACGAAAAGCAAAAGATGCTGGGCGCGCTCATGCGGTCCCAAACGCCGGCGCAGATGGAAAGCGACGGCGCGGCCTATGCCGATTTTCTTGCCGGAACGAAAGGGGTGAAGAAGGGCAAGCTCGGCGTGGTGGGTTATTGTTTCACCGGCGCCATGGCCGTGCGCACCGCCGCTGCTTCCGACCGGGTCGCCGCGGCCGCTTCCTTTCATGGCGGCCGGCTGGTCACCGACGATCCCGACAGTCCCCACCTGCAGCTTGGGCGCATCAGCGCGCGGCTTTATTTCGGCCATGCGGTGCGCGACCAGTCCATGACCGCCGACAAGATCGCGATACTGGAACAGGCGTTGCGCGACTGGCATGGCGCGTTCCAAAGCGAAACCTATGAAGGCGCCCGCCATGGCTGGACCGTGCCGGGGCGCGATGTCTACAACGAGCTCCAGGCTGAACGCGCCTTTGAAAAATTGGTCGAACTGTTCGACGCCACGCTGAAAGCCGGTTAGAAGCCGGGCTCACTTTTCCCTGACCGCTGGGGCTTGGAGAGACGTTGGCGGACGGGCTCGTGGTGCGCCAACCAAAAATATCACCATGACGCGCCGTTGCCTGCCCTGGTAAATTGCGTCAGTATTTCGCTGTCCAGAATGCGCGCCGCTCAAGAGCGCCGGCGCAAGGGGGGTGATCCAATGACTAAAACCGCCGCCGCATTCCTGGCCGCCGCGCTCACCTGCGCCGCCGGTTCGGTGCTGGCCCAGGATGGGGCGCCCGCGGTCATAGAGGATTTCAAGCCCTCGTCCCTCAACCAGCCGGGCCAGCAATATCCGCAAGTGAATTCGCAAGGTTACGTCCGCTTTCACATCGTCGCGCCGGACGCCAGGAAAGTGCATGTGAGCCTGGGCCTGGGCGGACAGGGAGGCACCGAACTGGTCAAAGGCCCCGACGGCGCGTGGACTGCCACCACGGCCGGCCCGCTGGACCAGGGCTTCCACTACTATCATCTGATCGTTGATGGCGGCACCTTCAACGATCCGGGCACGCTGAACTTTTACGGATCGAGGCGCTGGGAAAGCGGCATCGAAATTCCCGCCCAGGATGCGGATTTCTATGCCGTCAAGGACGTTCCCCACGGCCATGTCCAGCAGGTGCTCTTTGCTTCCCCCAGCACCGGCACGACGCGCCGCGCCTTTGTCTATACCCCGCCGGGATACGAAAAGGATTCAGGAACGCGCTATCCGGTCTTGTACCTGCAACATGGCTGGGGCGAGGACGAGACGGCATGGTCGAACCAGGGCCATGCCAATCTCATCATGGACAATCTGATCGCAAGCGGCGCCGCGCGGCCCTTCATCATCGTCATGACCTATGGCATGACCAATGATATAACGCCCGGCGCGCCCGGAGGCTTGGCCAGTTTCGACATCAAGCCGTTCCAGACCGTCCTGCTGAACGAGTTGATCCCTTATGTGGACAGCCACTTCCGCACCCTGGCGGACGCGCGCCACCGCGCCATGGCAGGTCTTTCCATGGGCGGCTTCGAGACCAAGCTGATCGCGACCGCCAATCTGGACAAATTCGCATATATCGGCCTGTTCAGCGGTGGGACCTATTCCCTCGACGATGTGAAGGCTGTCCCGGGCTTCAAGGACAAGGTGAAGTTGGTCTTTGTCAGCTTCGGCAGCCGTGAGCTGGAAAGCGGGCGCGTGGGACCGCCGGGCGCGCCGCGGTCAGATCCGCGGGCAAACGCCGAAGCCCTGAAACGCGCCGGCTATAACAGCGTATTCTATGTTTCGCCCAACACCGCGCACGAATTCCTGTCATGGCGACGGAGCCTGCATGAATTCGCGCCGCTCCTGTTCCGGGATTGAGAACGTTGTGTGCCGCGTGCGCGGTACGCCAGGGATGCCTGCTTTGGGCCGGAACCGGACATGGCGGCGGAGCCCTTCGCGGGAAGGCGCGGGCGTAATGAAACCGCTCCAGTCTAAAGCAGCCTGATCTCGCGCAGCCGTTCCTGAAGGTAGTCGTAAGCGGTGATCGGCGGCTGGGCCGCGGCGCTGTCGCAGCCGGGCAGGGGCGCAATCACATAGTCCGGCGCGAAGTGCAGGAAGAAGGGCATGGAATAGCGCGCCACCCCCCGCCGCTGGGGCGCCGGATTGACCACGCGATGGGTGGTGGACGGCAGGCGCCCGCAGACATTGCGCGCCAGCATGTCGCCGATGTTGCACACCACCGCGCCGGGCGGCGCATTGATGGGCAGCCAGGTGCCGTCACGGTCCAGCACTTCGAGCCCCGCTTCCTCGGCTCCCAGCAGAAGCGTGATGGCGTTGATGTCCTCATGCGCGCCGGCGCGCACATGCGGGCTGTCGGCGGGCACCGGCGGATAATGCAAAAGCCGCAGGATGGAATTGCCGTCCTTGATCGCCGCGTCGAACTGGTGGCGCGGCAGGCCCAGATATTGCGCGATCGCTTCCAGAAGGCACGATCCCAGATGGTCCAGCGCCTGGTACAGCCAGGTCTGGTGCCGGCGAAAGCCGGGCACCTCCTTCGGCCAGACATTGGGCGGCATCAGCGCGGCTGAAGGATGGCCGGGCGCCAGGTCGCGGCCGACATGCCAGAACTCCTTCAGGTCGTGCAGTGTCGCACCCTTGGCCGCTTCCCTGCCGAACGGGGTATAGCCGCGCTGGCCGCCTACCCCGGTGATGTAGCCGCGCTTGATCTCCTCGGGAAGGGCAAACAGGGCCTTGGCATAGGCCACCGCTGCCGCGATTCTTTCCTGGTCCAGGTCGGTGTCGGTGACCACGGCAAAGCCGGTGCGCTCGAAAGAGACGCCAAGCGCCTGTGCGAAGCGGTCGAATGCGCCGTGATACTGGCGGAAGGAGACGGGCGTGATGCCGCTCATGGCGCGTCTTTCAGCAGATGGATATCCACATGGACTTTGGCGGGCATGGCCCTAAGCTGTTTGCGCATGGCCAAGGCAAGGACGGTAGTGAAGATTGTGGAAAGGCCGGTGGTGGACAAGGGGGAGGGGGTCCGAAAAACAGTCCCGAAATCGCCGCGCCATCCCTGGAAAACCTCGCTGGCAGCCGCTCTACAGCATCGCGGGGATAACCCGGTCGGGCGGCGGGTGCCCGTCCACGAAGCTGCGGATATTGACGATGACCTTCTCGCCCATGTCGGTGCGGCCCTCGAGGGTGGCCGATCCCATATGCGGCAACAGCACCACATTATGCGCTTTCAGCAGCCTGGGATTGACGGCGGGCTCGTACTCGAACACGTCCAGGCCCGCGCCCGACAGTTCGCCGTGCTCCAGCATCTGTGCCAGGCAGTTCTCGTCGATCACCTCGCCGCGCGAAGTGTTGACGACGTAGGCGGTGGGCTTCATCAGTTTCAGCCGCCGCGCCGACAGGAGATGATAGGTGGCGGGGGTATGCGGGCAGTTGACCGAGACGATGTCCATGCGCGCCAGCATCTGGTCCAGGCTGTCCCAATAGGTCGCCTCCAGTTCCTGTTCGATGTCGGGATGCACCGGCTTTCGATTGTGGTAATGGATGCCCAGCCCGAATGCGCGGGCGCGCCGCGCCACCGCCTGGCCGATGCGGCCCATGCCCACGATGCCCAGCCGCTTGCCATGCAGGCGATGCCCCAGCA
Source organism: Rhizomicrobium sp. (assembly GCA_035761325.1). Lineage (GTDB taxonomy): Bacteria > Pseudomonadota > Alphaproteobacteria > Micropepsales > Micropepsaceae > Rhizomicrobium. The sequence goes on from DASTRG010000129.1 coordinate 13,744, forward strand.
TCCAGGTGGGCGACCAGCCCTTGAACCCGTTCTCTTCAAGCGCCCTGACGCCTTCGACCAGCCGGCGCGGCACGGCCAGGATCAGCGCCATGGTCATGTCGGCGGTATCCTCGGTCAGGACGCCGGGCGTATTGGTGACGGCGATGCCCTTCTCGGTGGCGGCACGCACATCGATGTTGTCCACGCCAGTGCCGAAATTGGCAATCAGTTTCAGATTGGCGCCGGCCGCGGCGATCAGACGGGCATCGATGCGGTCCGTAACAGTGGGCACGAGCACGTCGGCCCTGGCCATCGCCTCGGCCAACTGGGCCGGCGTCATCGGCGCATCCTCCAGGTTCAGGCGGGCATCGAACAATTCGCGCATGCGGGTTTCTACCGCCTCCGGCAGCTTGCGGGTCACGATGACGAGCGGCTTTTTTACTGGCATGGGGGCGCTTTCGGATGGACGGCGCATTAAAGCCCAGGCGCGGGGATGACGGAAGCGGGCGCGGCTGCTAAATCATTCAGGCCACCGG
>DASTRG010000130.1:0-4799 GCA_035761325.1 Rhizomicrobium sp.
GAAGCTGGATGTCACCCTGCCGCCGGTGCCGGAGAGCGGCGGCACGGTCCATCCCATTTCCCAGGTGCTGGAAGAGATCACCGCCATCTTCGCCGACCTGGGTTTTTCAGTGGCCGAAGGGCCGGATGTCGAATTCGACGATTATAACTTCACAAAGCTGAACATCCCCCCGGACCATCCCGCGCGCCAGATGCAGGATACCTTCTATGTGGCACCCCAGAAGGGCGACGCGGGCGACGGGTCTTCGCATGTGCTGCGAACCCACACCTCGCCGGTGCAGGTGCGCGCCATGCTGGCGGCGGGCAAGCCGCCGATCCGGGTGATCTCGCCCGGGCGGACCTATCGCGTCGATTCCGACGCCACCCATTCGCCCATGTTCCACCAGGTCGAGGCGCTGGTGGTCGATGAGGGCATTCACCTGGGCCACCTGAAATGGACGGTGGAGGAATTCTGCAAGGCTTTCTTCGAGATCGACGCAATCGAGCTGCGCGCCCGGCCAAGCTTTTTCCCGTTCACCGAGCCATCGCTGGAATGGGACATGCGCTGCGACCGTTCCGTGCCCGGCCAGATCAGGTTCGGCACCGGCAATGACTGGCTGGAGCTGGGCGGCAGCGGCATGGTCCACCGCAAGGTGCTGGAGAATTGCGGCTTCGATTCGAAGAGATACACCGGCTTTGCCTTCGGCTTCGGCCTGGACCGCATGGCGATGCTGAAATACGGCATCCCCGACATCCGCAGCTTCTTTGAAAGCGACCTGCGCTGGCTGCGCCATTACGGTTTCGCCGCGCTGGATATCCCGACCCTCGACGGAGGGCTCAGCAAATGAAGTTCACGCTCTCATGGCTCAAAGAGCATCTCGACACCGACGCCACCCCTGACCAGATCGCCGAGCGGCTGACCGCCATCGGGCTGGAGGTCGAGAGCCTCACCGATCCCGGCGCCGCGCTGAAGGATTTCATCGTCGGCGAGATCGTCACCGCCGGCCAGCATCCAAATGCCGACCGCCTTCGCCTGTGCAGCGTCAGCGACGGTGCCGGCACGCTGCAGATCGTCTGCGGCGCCCCCAATGCGCGCGCCGGCATCAAGGTGGTGCTTGCCCGTCCCGGCACCGTGATCCCCGCCAGCGGCGAGGTCCTGAAACTGGGCACCATTCGCGGCGTGGAATCGCGCGGCATGATGTGCAGCGCCCGCGAACTTTTGCTGGGCGAGGACCATGACGGCATCATCGAGCTTAAGCCTGGCGCCGAAGTGGGTGGCCCCGTGGTCAAGGCGCTGGAGGATGCAGGCCTGCTTTTCAATGACCCGCTGTTCGATGTCTCCATCACGCCCAACCGGGGCGATGCCGCCAGCGTGTGGGGTATTGCGCGCGACCTGGCCGCCGGCGGACTTGGCACGCTGAAGACCGAAAAGATCGTCCCGGTGGCGGGCAAGTTCCCTTCGCCGAAAACAATTACGCTCGATTTTTCGCCGCAGGACCAGGACGCCTGCCCCATCTTCGCCGGGCGGCTGATCCGCGGCGTCAAGAATGGCCCCGCGCCCAAATGGGTGCAGGACCGGCTGAAAAGCGTCGGCATGAAATCCATATCGGCGCTGGTCGACGCCACCAACCTGGTCTCGCAGGACCGCGGCCGGCCCCTGCATGTGTTCGACGCCGACAAGCTGAGCGGCAACCTGCATGCCCGCATGGCGCACGACCGCGAGCAGTTGCTGGCGCTGGACGAGCGCACCTACATCCTGGACAGCGACACCATCGTGATCGCCGACGACAGTTTCGCGCGCAGCATCGCCGGCATCATGGGCGGGCTGGATACCGGCAGCTTCGAAGACACGGTGAACGTCTTCATCGAATCCGCCTGGTTCGACCCGGCGCGCATCGCCCGCGCCGGGCGCAAACAGGGCATCGTCAGCGACGCGCGCTATCGCTTCGAGCGCGGCGTCGATCCTCAGTTCGTGCTGCCGGGGCTGGAGCTCTGCACCCGGCTGATCCTGGAATGGTGCGGGGGCGAGGCGTCCGATGTGGTGATCGCGGGCGCGTTGCCGCCGCCGCACGCGCCGATCGCCTTCGACCCGCTTTTCGTGCGCCGCCTTGGCGGCATCAGCGTGCCGCGCGAGGAAATCGTCCGCATCCTGCAATCCCTGGGCTTTGTGGTCGAAGACCGCGGCGCCCAGCTTCAGGTCGTGCCGCCAAGCTGGCGCCATGACATTGACGGCCCCGCCGACCTGGTGGAGGAAGTGGTCCGCATCCACGGCCTGTCGGACGTGCCGTCCACCCCGCTGACGCGCGGCCGTGCCGTGGCCGCGCCCGTGCTGTCGGTATCCCAGCGCCGGTTGCGCGCCGCCCGCCGCGCCATCGCCGCCCGCGGCTTCAACGAGTGCGTCAGCTTTTCCTTCATCGCGCGCGGCCAGGCCGAACTGTTCGGCGGCGGCGATGATGCGCGCCAGCTTTCCAATCCCATCGCCTCCGACCTGGACGCGCTGCGTCCCGCCGTGCTGCCGGTGCTGCTGGCGGCGGCGGCGCGCAACGCCGCGCGCGGCCTCAGCCCGCAGCGCTTGTTCGAGATCGGGCCCGCCTTCGCCAGCGGCATGCCGGGCGAGCAGCAGACCGTGGCCTGCGCCCTGCGCGTGGGCGGCCCCGAGCGGCACTGGAGCAAGGCCGGCACAAACAGCGATGTCTTCGCGGTAAAGGCCGACATGCTGGCGGCGCTGGAAGCGGTGACGGGTGCGCCGATGACCGCGCCGGTCAACGACAAGGCCCCCGGCTGGTATCATCCCGGCCGCAGCGGTTCGATTGCGCTGGGTCCCAAAGTGATTGCCCGGTTCGGCGAGATCCATCCCCGCGTGCTGGCGGCCTATGACCTCAAAGGCCCCGCCGCGGCATTCGAGATTTTCCTGGACGAGATCCCTGCCGCCAAGGCGAAAGGAAAAGCCAAGCCCCTGTTCGCGCCTTCGCCCTTCCAGGCGATCGACCGTGACTTCGCCTTCGTGGTCGCCGCGAATGTCCCGGCCGGTGATATCGTCAAGGCCGCGCGCCTGGCCGACCGCAACCTGATCGAAGCGGTCGGCGTGTTCGACGTCTATGAAGGCACCGGCGTGCCGGAGGGCCACAAGTCGGTGGCCATCGCCGTGCGCATCCAGCCCAGGGACAAAACATTGACCGAGTCCGAGATCGACACCCTGGCGCAGAAGATCGTCGCCGGCGTGACCAGGACAACAGGCGCCATGCTGCGTAGTTAGGCAAGGGGCGGGCATGACGGGGGAACGAGGCGACTTCACGGCAAAGTCGGCCTGGGCGTTCGTTATCGCCTTCGGGTTTGTCAGCCTGTTCGCCGACGCAACTTATGAAGGCATGCGCGCGATCTCCGGCCCCTTCCTGGCGCTGCTGGGCGCCAGCGGGGCCGTGGTCGGCGTTATCGCCGGCGGCGGCGAGCTGATCGGCTATCTGCTGCGGCTTGTATCGGGACGGCTGGCCGACCGTACCCATGCCTATTGGACGCTGATCATCGCCGGCTATGCGGTGCAGATGGCGGCGGTGCCGCTGCTGGCCTTCGCGGGAAGCTGGCAGGTCGCGGGACTGCTGATCGTGGTGGAGCGCGCGGGCAAGGCGCTGCGCAAGCCCGTGGTCAGTTTCATGCTGTCACGCGCGGGCAGGCATACCGGCCAGGGCCGGGCTTTCGGCCTGCATGAAGCGATGGACCAGGCGGGCGCCTGCGCCGGGCCTTTGATCGCGGCGCTCGTCCTGGCCGGTCATGGCGATTACCGCGCCGCTTTCCTGTGGCTGGGCGTGCCCGCCTTTCTTACCGTCGCCACCGTCATCGGGGTCAGGCTGCGCTATCGCCACGCCGGTCATGCCCCCCGTTCGGCGGCCAAGGGGGCGCGGCCACCGCTGCCATGCGCCTTCTGGTTCTATCTGGCGGCCTCGGCGCTGGTGGGTTTCGGCTTTGTCGATTATCCGCTGATAGCCTTCCACTTCGCCCGCCACGGCGTCATGTCGCCGGCCTGGATTCCGATTTTCTACGCGGTGGCCATGGGCATGGCCGGCCTGTCGGCACTGGTGTTCGGCCACTGGTATGACAGCTTTGGCCTGAAAGTACTGGTGCCGGGCATTTTGATCGGCGTGGCAGTGACGCCGCTTTCCTTCCTGGGCGGATTCGCGATGGGATTGGTCGGCATGCTGCTCTGGGGCGCTTCGCTGGGCGTGCATGAGGCGGTGATGGATGCCGCCGTCGCCGGCTTCCTGCCCGAGGAAGGCCGCGCCCGGGGCTTCGGCCTGTTTTCGGCGCTTTACGGCGTGGCCTGGTTCGCCGGCAGCGCGCTGATGGGCCTGCTCTATGATCGCTCGATAATGCTTATGGTGGCGGTTTCCGCCGCCGCCACTCTTCTGGCCTTCATGCCGCTGGCACAGGCGATGAGAGTGCGCCCGCCAGCAGACTAGGCGCCGCGCCGATTTCCGCCGCCAGCTTTTCGAACTGCACCCGCGCGCGCGGGTTGGCGCGCTGGTGGCGCTCGGCGAAAAGAAATTCGTTCTTCTGGGTATGCTCGAAGCCGGTGAACTCCGTCACCCGCACCTTGTAGCCATGCGCCTCCAGGAACAGGCCACGCAGAACGTTGGTGAGGTGCGAGCCGAATTCGCGCCGCTGGATGGGATGGCGCCACAGTTGATCCAGCGGACCCTTCACATCGTCAAGGCGGCGCGCCACCTCCGCCTGGCAGCAGGGCACCAGCGCCACGAACTTCGCCTCGTGGCGAAGCGCGAACAGAATGGCTTCGTCCGTCGCCGTGTCGCAGGCATGCAGCGCCGT
>DASTRG010000131.1:0-32496 GCA_035761325.1 Rhizomicrobium sp.
TGTCGCCCAGGAAGGACCGGTCGAGCGAGCGGAAAATCGGCTGGACGTCGTTCCAGCCCCAGCCGCTCAGGCCCAATTGCCGCCAGTGGTCGTAATCGCCCGCCTGGCCGCGCATGGCCAGCATGGCATTGATGGAGGAGGACCCGCCCAGCGCCCTGCCGCGCGGATAATTCAGCCTGCGCCCGTTCAGGCCGGGTTCGGCTTCGGTCTCCAGCATCCAGTCGCTGCGCGGATTGCCGATCAGGTACAGATACCCGACCGGAATATGGAACCAGATCCAGTCGTCACGGCCGCCCGCTTCCAGCAGCAGCACACGCATCTTCGGGTCGGCGCTGAGCCGGTTGGCCAGCACGCAGCCGGCCGAGCCGGCGCCCACGATGATATAGTCATACTCCCCGTCGATCATACCGGCTTCTTGACTGCGTTTGTGTCCGGGCCCGCAACCTACCGTGGTGGGGACCCCCTGTCAGCCCAAACTGTGGTGCCCGCGACGGCCTTTTGCCGCGTTTGCACCCATCTTGTCATGGCATCCGCTGTCTGACGGCAGGATGCTGCAGGCCGCCGCCGCATGCGGCCCGGGCGCGGTGTGGACGCCGCACGCGCCGATCATTTTTTCGCATGAAAATCGGGCTGTTGCGGGAACGGCGCCTACCCGCAAAGGTTATCTGAATGTGAGGAGACGGTCGAAAGATCGTCAAATCACGAAAGAACGGCGGCGAATGGCGAAAGCCGTTCCCGCCGTTTCTTTATCGCGCACAAAAATTTGCGGCGTCTCGCAACAGCGCGCGCACACCGGCGTTACGCAATTGAACCAAACCCTTACAGGAGGACACCATGACGACCCCAAGTGGTCATACCACCGCCATCCTTGCTTCCAAGGTGCGCGGAACTGCGGTCTACAACGACGCCGGCGACAAGATCGGTACGGTTGAAGACATCGTGCTCGACAAGCAGTCCAACCAGATCCTGTTTGCAGCGCTGGGCTTCGGCGGCGTGCTGGGCATGGGCGAGAAATACTATCCGGTGCCCTGGTCGATGCTGGACTATTCCAAGGACAGAGGCGGCTATGTCGTTCCCCTGGACAAGGAGAGCATCAAACGGGCGCCGGCCTACGAGCTGAAAGACCTGACCCAGCATGACGGCAGCCTGGGCTCAATCCGCGAGCAGACCTATTCGTATTATAATGTCAATCGCGACTGGCAATGAATGATGCGGGGGCCGCCGCCCACGCGGGATGGCGGCCCACCCCGTTCGGGGAGGAAGGAGGAAGGACCGATGTCACAAGCCAGGACCACACAGGATCACGCCATTATCCGCGCCTGGGCCGAGGCCCGCGGCGCCTGCCCCGCCGCCATCCTGCCGCGCGACCGTGACAAAGCGATTCCGCGGCTGGAATTCCGCGCCACGGACGAAAACTTGGCGGACGCGTCATGGGAACCTTTTTTCCGCGCCTTCGACCAGCACAAACTGGCCTTTCATTACCAGGAACGCACCGATGACGGCCGCACCAGCCGGTTTTACCAGTTCGTTCCAGGGCGCGAGATGCGTTGAAGCGGAACCGCAGGGCACGCAGTGCTAGATGACGCCGTCCGGCGGCGATGCCGCGGGCCGGGCAAAGCTGGTCCAGCGGCTGTCCAGGCGCGTGTCGCCCTGCGGCGAATCCCAGGGTAAAGCTTCCAGGCCATTGAGGTCATAGACAATCCGTCCATCCTTGATCGTCAATTCAGCGACCAGCTTGGCGGTCCCATTGACCCTGGTGTTGACCATGTCGGTAAAGCCGAAGCGGCCCTTGCGGATGCTCAGCACTGCGAGGTCGGCGATGGCGCCTACCGACAGATGGCCCAGGCCATCCTTTTTCAGCTGGCGAGCCGGATGGAATGTCATGTCGGCCACCGCTTCCTGCAGTGTAAGCCCGATCGCCATCATCTTGCTGGCAACGTTCAGTATATCCTTGGTGGCGCTGTTCATGCTGTCGACATGCAGGTCCGTGGAGAGGGAATCCGGCTTGAATCCCTGTTTGACCATCGGCACGGCCAAAGACCATTTGAAACTGCCGCCGCCGGTGCCGGTGTCGAACCAGATACCGCGAGAGCGGCCCTCGATCATCGCCTTTGAGGGCCCCTTCGTCGCGGGATCCTGCTCGCGGCGCAGGCCCGAATACATGTGTGTATAGATGTCGCCGGGACGCAGCTTCTTCGTCAGGAGGTCGTAAAGCGGGCGCTCGGGCCGGTCGGCGCCGAAATCCACCATCACCGGCAGGCCCGTCTCGGTTCCCGCGATAACGGCCTGCTCCACCGGGGTCCATTGCGGACCGCTGAAATGCGCCGTCTTGATGCCCACGACCACGCCGGGATAGCGCTTCGCCATGGCGGCGGTCTTGTCGGCCTGCATGTCGAACAGGTTCTGTTCGTAGCGGGGCCCGCGCATGCCCGCACCCACGATGTTGAGCATCGCCAACACGCGCGTTTTCGAGCGGTCGATGATACGATCCTTGAAGTCCTCGAAGTTGCGCCAGCCCGAGCAGCCGGCATCAACCACCGTGGTCACGCCGTTGCGGAAGGTAAAGCCGTCCGGCGGCACCGACAGGTCGCCCGCATAGGAGCCCCGTTCGCCGGTGCCGTTATAAACATGCACATGCAGGTCGATCAGGCCCGGCGTGACATAGAGGCCCTTCACGTCGATGGTCTTGATGGCGTCGGATGGCGCCAGGCCCTTCCCGACCGCGGCGACACGGCCATCCTTGATCGCCACATCCATCACGCTGTCGATCGCATTGCGGGCGTCGATGACATGGCCGTTCTTCAGCAGAAGGTCGAAACGCGGAAGGGATTGCGACCAGGCGGGGACCGCGATGGCACTCGACGCGGCGCCCAGAAAAAATCTCCGGTTCATGCGCGCCTTGCCGTAAAGCTGGCCGGTCCGTATTCACCCAGGTCCACCGTGCCCGACAAGCCGTTGCCGCTCGCCCGGCCGGTAAAGGTCCAGGCGATGGTGTTGCCGCCCACCGGCGTGCGGCTCTTCAGCACCACTTCGTCGGCATGGACGCTGCCCTCCAGATCGCCCTCATAGATCTCGCCCTTGTGGCGGCCGGTGAGCGCGTTGCCGTTCTGCCGAATGGCGAAATGCTGCTCACCGACACCACGCTGATATTGAACCGTCACCAGCCAGTCGCCTTCCAGTCTGGCCGGGGCGCCGGACGCAATGACCGGCTCCGGGTAATGGCCCGGGCTGGCCAGCGCCGCATGGATGGCGTCGGCGACGATGATCTCTTCGCCCGGATCCATCATGTAGGGCATGATGGTAAGCGTGCTGGTCATCCTGTCGGGACGCGTGCCGGTGCCGCTTTCCACCAGGATGCGCGGATTGCCCGCATCCAGCCGCGCCTCGACCTCGGTGCCGGTGATGCCCAGCTTGGCACCGTCCCAGTGGATGCGCAGCCGCGTCGCGCGGTTGGACAGGTCTTCCGGCTGCAGATACTCGAAATGCACGGTGGGAAGATTCTTGATGCGGCCCGCGATATGGTCGAGCCAGCCGCGCCACATGCGCTGTTCGCCCTCATGGTCGCGCCTGGCCCACGCTTCCACCGCCGCCAGAAGCCCCATGGATTCTTCCTTGGAGCATTTGAGCGCGCGGCCATAGCAGTGATGGGGCGCGGCCTGGTAATAGGCCGCCTTGCACAGGCTTTTGTCGCCGATCAGCATGCCGGACGACTGTGGGCCGCGCAGGCATTTACCGCCGGAATAGCCCACCAGCGTCGCGCCCTTGGCGAGATGGATGTTGGGCACCAGCGGCTCCTCGGCCGCCGCATCGACAAAGACCGGCACCCCCGCCTGCCTGCCTATGGCGCAGATCGCCGCGATGTTGAGCGGGCTTCTGGCTTCGCGGGGCGAAGACATGACATAGACCATGGCGGTGCGGGGCGTGATGGCGGCGCGCATCTGTTCGGGCGTCTCCACCTCCACCAGCTCGGCGCCCACCATGCGGATCCCCACATCATAGGGATTGCGCGAATGTTTGGGGATGATCACCTGGTCGCGGCCCTTGATATAGGGCAGCGCCTGGGCCTTCTCCACGTCCGACCCGGCGATGCAGGCGATGGTGGCCAATACGATCGCCGCCTCGCAGCCGTTGGTGACGATGCCCCATTCGGCCCCGTTCAGCCGGGCCAGCCGGGCGCCGATGCCGTCCATCATCTCGTCCAGGTCGACGTAATAGTGCGAAGCCTCGAACATCGCCTGTTTGACTTCCGGCAACGAGCGCGAGCCTGAGATGATGGTGTAGGTGCCGCGCGCGTTGATCAGCGGCCTGACGCCGATCCGGGTAAAGCAGTTCTCGGCCTCGAGCCCCGTCAGCCTTGGCAGGCCCGCGCCGGTCGTGGCGGCGGCCGCAGTGGCGGCCGGGGCCACGGCCAGGGCGGAGGCGGCCCCGGAGGTCTTGAGCAGGTCGCGCCGGCTCCATCGGCCGAACAGTGCCATGGGCGCCTCCCTCAGATATAGCCGATGACGTCGATCTCGATCAGCGAGTTGCCCGGAATGCCGGCGGCCGGCGCCACGGTGGTGCGAACCGGCGGCACATCGCCCCAGTCGTAGGAGCTATAGACCTTGTTCATGGCCTCATAGTCCTTGAGGTCGTTCAGGTAGACATTGACCTTGAGGAGCTTCTGCAGCGAGGAGCCCGCATCCTGCAGGTTCTTGGAGATTTCCTCGATCACGCCGCGTGTGTGATCCTCGATGGTGCCGGGCCTGTGATAGCCCACCCCCGACAGGAAGATCATGTTGCCGTAGGCGACAGCACGCGAAAACATCGGCTTTTTCGCGGGCGGCGGATTGGGCGCCGGATAGGGCGAGCGCTTTTCCGGCTTGGTTTGCGCCTTGGCCTCGCCTGCCACCATTGCCGCGCCGCTCGCCGCGGCCGCCGCAGCCGCGCCGCCTTTCAGAAGCCCTCGCCTGGAACGCCTGCTGTCCATGTTGTCCCCCCTGGAAGCGTGACGGCGCCTGGGCGCCTTGCAGGGATATCAAAGCAGTTTGACCGCGGCCTGCAAAGCACAACCCGAAGAGCCTAGCCGTTCAGGGAAAATTCCACCGGCACCACCGCATCCAGGGTGCGGCTTGGAAAATCGGCCGGCAGCGGCGGCAACGGCTGGGCCCGCCGGATCAGGGCCAGGGCTTCGGCATCCAGCACGGGGCGGCCCGAGCTTTCGGCGATATCCGCCTGCAGCACCCTTCCGTGCGCATCCATCACGAAGTGCAACTTCACCACACCCTGGATGCGGGCCTGGCGGGCGGCACGCGGATACTGCTTGAAGCGGTTCAGCTGGGCCAGAAGCCGCGCGATGAAATCCTCGCGGACCTGGCCGCCGTCTGCCTTCTGCGCCTGTGCCGGCGAGGGCGGCGCGGGCGGGGCTGCGACGGGCGGGGCGGCGGCGATCACGGGAACGGGCGCGGCAGGCGGCACCACCGGCATGGGCATGCTGACCACTGTGGGCTGGATCAGCCTTGGCGGCGGCAGATCATCGCGCGCCTGTTTCGGCTTTTCCGTGCTGATCTGGACCATCATCACCCGGGTGTGCCGGACCGGCGCGACATGCACCATGGCCAGAAGTCCCATCACCGCCGCCACATGGAACGCCGCCGTCAGCCCCAGGCTCACGAGCCTGCCGCGGTCCAGCGGCCTGGGCTTCCGCCGGGTCCCGATGGCGTGGGCATGGTCGAATGCGTTGGGCGGGACGGGAAAAGTCATGCCCTTTCCGACTCCTCCAGAATATCCTCGGGGATCTCCTCCAGCGTCGCGGTCATCGGCACATGGCGGCGGCGCTTCTTCAGCCACATGACCAGGCCGGTGACCACGAACAGGGTCGGCACCAGGCCGGACAGGAAGACCAGGAAGCGGTAGACTACGCCCAGTCCGGTGCCCTGGTGCAGCGGCCGCATCCAGGCCAGGACGCTTGCGGAATTGTCGCGCACGCCGATGACCTTGCCGCTCCAGGGATCGACCAGCACGCTGGCGCGCACCGCATCATGCACCATGAAGCCTACCGTGATGGGCTGGTCGTGCCGCGCGGGCAAAGTAATGCTGTCCGGCTCGGTGCCCGGCATGGCAGCCTTGGCCAACGCCAGGGCGCGGTCGGGTCCGATCGCGGCGTTGGTGCCGGCCGTGACGTGGGGCATGTCGCGAGGACCGGGGCCTGCGGGGCCCAGCAGCCGGGGCCATGCCAGCACCAGGCCGCTATAGCTGACGACCATGAATATCAGGAATATCCAGATGCCCGTCGCCGCATGCAGTTCGCGATGAAAGCGCAGGCCCTGGGCGCCGGCGCGCACGAAGAAGGCATATTTCCATTGGCCGCGGCGCGGCCACCACAGGACCAGGCCGGTGGCGCCCAGCAGCAGCATGGCCACGCCCAGCCAGCCCACCACGATGGATCGTCCCTCGCGGCCCAGAAGGAAATTGCCGTGGAGCTGATGGGCGAAACGGACGATGGCCGGGCCGATGGCGCTGCGCGTGCCGAGCACCTGGCCAGACACCGGATCGATGAAGACCTGCAGGCCCCGTCCAGGCGGCCCATTCTGCAGGCCCATGGTGCCCATCGCGCTGATCTGGCCCACCCGCACAGCCACCGCATCGGCCGGCTTTTTCGGGAAGGTTATCTGTAGCTGCCCCGGAGAGACACCTTTCTCCTGGGCTGCTTCACGCGCGGCATCGGCGATCATCGCCAGCGGCAGGGGCGGGCCTTGCGTGACGGCGAAGGGCGGGGGATCCAGCAGCTTGTTCAGAACATCGTCATAAACCAGAACGCTTCCGGACAGGCCCAGTACAGCACACAGGATGCCCAGGACCAGACCAATCCACATGTGGAAGATGAACAGTGTGTGCCGAATGCTGGCGAATCTCATGACATTGCCCTTTCACGCATCCGCCCAGCGACGGACGAGATTGTGGTAAAGCCCCGTAAGGACAACGATTTCGCGTTCATCCCCATGGCGGCTGCGGAGGCCCTGGATGGCGGTGTCCAGCTCGAAGAGCATCGTCCGCGCAGCCTCTTCGCCAATCATACTCTGCACCCAAAAGAACGACGACCAGCGGCTGCCGCGTGTAACCTTCGTGACATGATGGCGGCTGGTGGCGGAGTAGAGCAAAAGGTCGCCGGCAGGCAGCTTTACATCATGCGAGCCGTAGGTGTCCTCGATCACCAGCTCGCCGCCGTCATAGTCGCGCGGATCGGTCAGAAACAGTGTGGCCGACAGGTCGGTCCGCACGCGGATGGGCGCTCCCGATGCGATCGACGGCTTCACGAACCGGATGGCATTGTCGATGTGGGGTCCGAATTGCATGCCGGTGTCGTAGCGATTGAACAGGGGCGGAAAGACGCGCAGCGGCAGGGCCGCGGCATTGAACAGCGGATTCGTTCCCAGCGCTCCCAGAATGATGTCTCCCAGCGCGCGGGCGGCGGGCGAGTCTTCGGGGACCTGAAGGTTGCTCTTGGCCCCCGCCGATTGTGCGCCCGCCGTCACCTTGCCGTCCACCCAGTCGGTGCCCGCCAGCACGCCACGGATTTCCGCGACCTGACCCTGGGAAAGCAACCGGGGGACGTGAACCAGCATGGTTACAGCGCGGCCTCCAGCGAGACGATGAAGGTACGTCCTGCCGCGGGCGTGCCGCGATTGCCGAAGGATTGGCTGTAGTTCAGCCGGTCGGTCAGATTGTTGACGTTGAACTGGATGCGATATGGCTTGAAGTCATAGGCCACCACGGCATCCAGCTCCACCGTCTCGGGGATGCGCACGATGCGGCCAAGAGGATAGGCAGCCGGGTCGGGCGCGGTATAGCCGTTGAACAAATGGCTCTGGTAGACCACGCCGCCGCCCGCCGACAGGCCCTCGACCAGGCCGCCGGCATCATAGTCGCCCCACAGCGCGACGGCATGCCTGGGAACAAAAGTGATTTGCTTGCCCCTGTTATAGGGATTGGTGGCGTCGTCGACGATGACGGGGTTGAGATAGGTGTAAGAGGCCGACAGACTGAAGTGCGGCAACACCTGACCGGTGGCCGAGGCTTCGAAGCCCTGCACCCGCTGCTTCTGGCTGGATTGCAGCAGTACCGTCCCGCTGACCGGATCGGTCTGGAGCGCGTTGGACTTGGTGACGCTGAACAGCGAACCTGTGAGGCCCAGGCCGCCATCGAACAGGCTGAACTTGGCGCCCAGTTCGATCGACTCGGTCTTGTCAGGCGCGAGCGCCGACTGCGCCGCCGAGGAAATCGCGGTTGGCGTGCCCACCACCGAGGTGCCGATCGGCGTCGCGCCCTTGCTCCACGACAGGTAATAGGTCTGGGTCTGGTCGGGCTCGAACACCAGGCTGGCGCGCGGCGAGAACAGGAAGGACGGCGCCTTGAGCCTGGTCACCGGATAGGGCGCGGCCGTGGTGCCGACCGTGGTGCTGCTGTAACTGGCGCGATACTGGTCGACGCGCATGCCCGCGATCAGCGACCAGCGGTCGTTGAACCAGAATCGGTCCGTGGCGAAGAAGGCCGGATCGGTGGCTTCAGCGGCGGACTCGACCACGCTGGTGGCGGTGTCGCTGCCCAGGTTGGCTGGCGTCGGATAGAAGGGCGCATAGCCGGGAATGGGCTGGTGCGTGGGATGATACAGCGACCAGCCGATATTGCGGCGGTTCGCGGAATTGTTGGCGATCGGATAGAGCGTCGCGTCGGGCCCCGGCGGCAGGCTGTAGGCCAGCACCGTGCGGTCGGAACGCTGATAACTGACGTCAATTCCTGCGATCGCCAGGTTGCGGAAGCCGCCGATATGAAAATCGGCCGCGGCGCTGAACACGTCCTGTACGCCCCAGCTGTTCTGCAAATACGGCCCGCTGCCGCCGGTGGCGGCCAGCGTCCGGGTCGGATCGAAGCTGCCCGTGGCGGCGCCGGGCGCGGCGATACCGAACAGATGCAGGTTGCAATAGCTGGTCGCCGCAGTGTTGTCGCACGCGTCCACCGAGGAGTAGCGGAAGTCGCGGGTATAGGTGGCGTAACGCAGGTCGTTCTGCAGGGTCAGCCAGCCGTTGGCGGTATGGCTTATCCTGGCGGTGACCAAGTCGGCGGTGTTCTTATCATGGTCCGCCTTCAGGCCCATATAGTTCCGGCGCGGCACGCCAAACTCGCTGGCCGGCGCGGCATAGAACGAGCCCGGCGGTGTGGCCACCACGATGCCATAGTCCGGGCGCGCGGCGGTCTGCTGGTGGATGTAGTTCAGGTTGAACACCGTGTCGGTGCCCAGGCCGAGCGAGATGGAAGGCGCAACGCCCCAACGGGTGGAATGGACCAGGTCGCGGTCCACCACGCCGGTGTCGGTGAACATCAGGTTCAGGCGGACGGCTGCGGTATCGGAGAGCACATGGTTGATGTCGGCGGTGGCGCGCACATGGTCGCCGTTACCCCCCTCCAGATGGCCGATGATGCCGTCTTCCAGGAAGGGCGTCTTGGTGATGGTGTTGATGGCCCCGCCGGTGGTGCCGCGGCCGAACATCAGGCCGGACGGCCCTTTGAGTACCTGCACCTCCTGATAATCGAAGCTGTCGCGGGTATAAGCGGCGAAATCGCGCAGGCCGTCGAGATAGACATCGTCCTTGGCGTCGAAGCCGCGGATCTTGAACTGATCGCCGGCCAGGGTGCCGCCTTCACCGATTGCCATGGTGATGCCCGGCACATTGCGCAGCGCATCGCCAAGGGTGGCGGTCCCCTGCTGCTTCATGGTCTCGGCGTCCACAACGCTTACCGCCTGGGGCGTGTCCTGAAGGCTGGCGAAAGGCATGGTCGAGACTGGCGGGCTGTGGCTGAGCGCGTTGCCCTCGCCCGCGCCTTCCACGGTGACGGGCCCCAGCACCACTGAGCCAGATGTCTGGGCATGCGCGGGCGTTCCCATCAGCATTGCCCCAAGAAGGCCGGCGGACGTGCCGGCAAGAACACGGGCTTGCCGGCGTGCGGTGACAAAAGACATGAAAGAACCCCTTGGATCAGCATCGGTGGTTGGACCTGGCTGGCATCCATCACCGCGTGCGCGGCTGGGGCTGGCTTGGCACTCGTTTCGACGGCTCGATGGCCCACACGTTCACCGGGAATGAAGACGGGCGCCTTCATCGATCCCCGCTCACTTGGTCAGGATCAGCTTGCCGTTGCTGGTGAGGCGTA
The DNA here is from genome assembly GCA_035761325.1 of Rhizomicrobium sp. Taxonomy (GTDB): domain Bacteria; phylum Pseudomonadota; class Alphaproteobacteria; order Micropepsales; family Micropepsaceae; genus Rhizomicrobium. The sequence goes on from DASTRG010000131.1 coordinate 10,186, forward strand.
GACGATATTCGGTGCCGCCATGCAGCAGGATTGCCTCTCTGCCGCCGGCCAGCAGCGTCTCGATGGCGATCCGCGGGACCGCCTGGGACGAGCGGGCAGGCCGCCCGGGCGATCCGCTGGCGCAAGCAGTAGTGTCAGCCGGCACGACCGAAATATCCTTCCCTCACTTCGCGGGACCCGTAAATCATAGCGACGCCAAGTTTGCAAGTGACTTGCAAATGCATTCGCAAAGCGGTGTGGTATATTTACAGAATCGGCGTGTGATTTTTGCGCCTATCGTCCGGGCGGGCCGCAACAACGGTTTGTCTTGCGCGCCTCAGACCGCCCGCGGGATTCCTGCACCGGCGGCCGGCGTGCTGGCCTGGCCGTCGATTGTGACGCGGCGCTGGAACTTGCCACCCACCATACCGCCCGGCTCGATCTTGATGGTGCGGTATTTGAGGGCCGCCGACAGCCGCCCGCCATTGCGCACCAGAACATTGTCGCAGATGACGTCGGCGCGAACCGAGCCCAGCACGGTCAGCTTGCGGCAGAAGATCACCCCGTCCACCCGGCCTGTCGGCTCGACAGTGACATGTTCGGCGAAAACCAGGCCCCGTACCTGGCCATGAACGAACGCGGTACGGGCGATCAGTTTGCCTTCGATGCCCGAGCATTCGTCGATGATGCAGAAGCTGGTCTTGCCCTTGCGGTGCATGCTGGGCGGAAAATTCTCCCAGTCATATTCGGCGACCTCGTCCTCGTGCTGGGGGACCGTGATGAGCGAGCAATCGTACATCGGGGGATCACCATTGGCGGAATAACCGGCAACGCCTGAAAGGACGCGCCCGTCAATCGCCGCGCTGGATGGAAACGACTTTCTGTTCGGGTTCCGCGGGCGCGATCTTCTCGATCGACCCGGACAGCTCACCGCCTTCCTCCACCATGATCTTGGAGTAGCTGCAGGAGCCGGTGATGGCGCCGCTGGAGCGGAGAACCAGCCGGGACCGCACAACCAGGTTGTTGCCGACCGTGCCGCGAACTTCCGCAATCTCCACGTTGATCTCGCCCGAGACATGGCCGGTCTGGCCGACCACCAGGCTTTTGGCGTTGAGCGCGCCCTCGAACCTGCCGTCCACCGTGGCGCTGCCCGGGACCGTCATTTCGCCTTTGAGCTCGACGCCCGCGCCAATAAAGACCGCACCTTCGGGGCCCTGTTCCCCCGTCTTCTCCACCATATCAGTTACCCCGACTGGCTTTGCGGGCAGGTGCCCGCTTTTTTGCGATCCCCAGCGGACTTTAGTGCCCACCCGCGCGGCCAATCAAGGCCGGGATGAACTTGGTTAATCAGCGCCGGGGATCAAGCCGGGCAAAAGGCCGCGCGCCGCTCAGCCGGCCTTGCGCCGGCGGGCGGGGCCGGCGCCCCCGCCTTTGAGGCTCTTTTTCAGCGCGGCCATCAGGTCGATGACATTGTCCTGGGGGACGGGTTCGGCGGTGACCAGCTTCTCGCCGCGTTCCTTGCGGCGGATGAGGTCGCGCAACGCGTTTTCATAGCGATCCTCGAAGGTGGATGGCTCGAACGGCCCTTCGCGCTGCTCGATGATCTTGCGGGCAATTTCCACCATTTGCGGATCTGCCTTCTGGTCGGGGATGTCGGCAAAGGCATCCTTGGGTTGCACCACCTCGTCGCCCATGCGCAGCGTATAGCAAAGGATGCCCTTTTCGCGCGGTTCCAGCGCCACCAGGCGTTCGCGCCCGTGCATGACGACCCGGCCCAGGGCGAAGCGATCCGTCTTCTTCAATGCCTCGCGGATCACGGAATAGGCTTCCACCCCGCCCTTCTCGCCCGGCAGCAGATAATAGGGTGTGTTCCAGTACAGCCGGTCGATGTCGTCAGCATCCACGAAGCGTTCGATATCGATGGTCTTTGTCGTTTCCAGCTTGACGGCGTCCAGTTCGTCGTTGCTGAGGACGACGTAATGGTTCTTGGAGATCTCATAGCCCTTGACCAGATCGGTTCGCTCCACCGGACCCGTATCGGGATCGGTGGGGATCATGCGGATGCGGTTGTTGGTCTGCGGATTGAGCAGGTGGAAGGAGACGGTGCCGGACCGGCTGGTCGCCCCGAACAGCGCCACCGGACAGGAGACCAGGGACAGACGCAGGTTGCCTTGCCAGACCGGCCGGCTGGACAGATGCGGTTCGTTGGAGTTGGCGGGCTTGTGATGGCCATGGGCAGCAGAACGCCTGACCGCCTTGCGGCGGGGCGCCGCCTTCTTCGCGCGTGCCTTTTTCTTCGCACCCATGGCTTTTTCCTTGCGGACCTCGGAACGGAAACGGCGCTATGGAACTTTGTTTCCACAATGAGGAAGCAGCGATGGCCGCGCGGAAAAAGACCACTAGAAAGCCGGTTCGCGGCAAAACCACAAAATCTGCCCACGGCGCGCTGGCAAAATACCAGTCCATGCGCGACTTCGCGGTCACAGGCGAGCCCAGCGGACGCCGGAAAGTCGCCACCGGCAAGCGCCTGCGCTATGTGATCCAGAAGCACGAAGCCACCCGCCTGCACTATGACTTCCGGCTGGAATGGAATGGCGTGTTCCGCTCCTGGGCGGTGACGCGCGGTCCCTCACTGAACCCGGCGGACAAGCGCCTGGCGGTGGAAGTCGAAGACCATCCCCTCGATTACGGCGATTTCGAAGGCACCATTCCCAAGGGCCAATATGGCGGCGGCACGGTGATGCTGTGGGATCGCGGCTACTGGGAGCCGCAAGGCGATGTCGAGCGGATGCTGAAAAAGGGCGACCTCAAATTCACCCTGGACGGGGAGAAGCTGCATGGCGGCTGGGTGCTGGTGCGCATGAAGAGCGACCGCTTCGGCGGCAAGCGCACGAACTGGCTGCTGATCAAGCACCATGATGCGTACGCAAGGCAGTCCCATGGAGAGGCCATTCTGAACCAGGACCGTTCCGTGGCCTCCGGCCGGGCAATGAAGGCCATCACCGCCGGGACCGGCAGGACGCCCAAACCATTCATGCGCGCCAAGGCCTTCAAGGCGGACGCGGTCTGGCAGTCGAAAGGCGATGGCGGCGCAGATTTGCACCCGGCCATGGCTGATGCGGCGCAAAAGAAATCGAGCGCGAAAAAGCCGGCCAGGCGATCCTCCCTGCCCGGCTTCGTGCCGCCGCAGCTCTGCCGCCTGGTCGAACAGCCGCCTTCCGGCCCCAACTGGGCGCACGAGGTCAAGTTCGACGGCTATCGCGTTCAGCTGCGCGTGATGAACGGCAAGGTCGCGCTGTTGACCCGCAAGGGACTGGACTGGACCGGAAAGTTCGGCGCCATCGCCAGGGCCGCGGCGAAGCTGGACGACTGCATCATCGATGGCGAGATCTGCGCGCTGGACGATGACGGCGTCACCGATTTCGCCGCGCTGCAGGCGGCCCTGTCTGGCGGCAAAACCGACAAGCTGGTGTTTTTCGCTTTCGACCTGATGTTCGAGGGCAGGGAGGATCTGCGCCAGCTGCCGCTGGCGACGCGCAAGGAACGGCTGAAAAAGCTCCTGCCCAGGAACGCGGCGAATCTGCGCTATGTGGAGCATTTCGCCGCCGGCGGCGATGCGATACTGAAATCGGCCTGCCGCATGTCGCTGGAAGGCATCGTTTCCAAGCGGCTCGATGCACCCTATCGCGGCGGGCGGGGCGAGGACTGGACCAAGGCCAAATGCCGCGCCGGCCATGAGGTGGTGATCGGGGGCTGGTCGACAACGGCCGGAAAATTCCGCTCCCTGCTGGTGGGCGTCAATCGCGGCGGCCGGCTGATCTATGTCGGGCGGGTCGGCACCGGCTATTCCGCGGCCAAGCTCAAGCAGCTCATGCCCCGGCTGAAAGAGCTGGCGGCGGACCGGAGTCCTTTTGCCGGCACACCCCGGCGCGAAAGCGGCGTGCATTGGCTCAGGCCCCGCCTGGTCGCTGAAATCGAATTCGCCGGCTGGACGACGGACGGCATGGTGCGGCAGGCCGCCTTCAAGGGCCTGCGCGCCGACAAGCCCGCGTCCGAAGTTGTGGCCGAAGCACCGAAAATGACAAAAGAAGTCGCCCAGCCCAAAAATCCGCCGAGGGGCAAAGCCAAACCGGAAAAACACCGGAACGCGGCGCCCGGCTCTTCGGTGGTGTCCAACATTCCCATCTCCAATGCCGGCAAGACGCTGTGGCCCGATGCCGGCGATGGCAAGCCGGTGACCAAGCTGGAGCTGGCGCGCTATTACGAAATCATCGGCCCGTGGATGCTGCCGCACATCCAGGGGCGGCCCTGTTCCATTGTGCGTGCGCCCGACGGCATTGGCGGGGAACGTTTCTTCCAGCGCCATGCCATGGCGGGCCAGTCCAACCTGCTGAGCCAGGTGAAGGTGTCGGGCGACCGCAAGCCCTATCTGCAGATCGACCGGGCTGAAGCGCTGATCGCTGTGGCACAGTCGGGCGGGCTGGAATTGCATCCATGGAATTGCGCGCCCGGCAAGCCCGACCAGCCTGGCCGTTTCGTCTTTGACCTCGATCCCGCGCCCGAGGTGGAATTCGATGATGTGGTAGCCGCCGCGCGCGAGATGAAAGAGCGGCTGGAGAATCTGGGCCTGGTGCCCTTTGCCAAGACCACCGGCGGCAAGGGTATGCATGTGGTCACGCCCTTTTCCGCATCCGGCATAGACTGGAAACAGGCCAAGGCCGCCGCCCGCCTCATCTGCGAACGAATGGCTGCGGACAGTCCGGGCAAGTATCTCATCAACATGTCCAAGATGAAGCGTTCGGGAAAGATATTCCTGGACTATCTGCGCAACGACCGCATGGCGACGGCGGTGGCGCCGCTGAGCCCGCGCGCCCGCGAAGGCGCAACCGTTTCCATGCCGCTGGAATGGACGCAGGTGAGGAAAGGCCTTGATCCGCACCGCTTTACACTGCGCACCGCGCCTGGCCTGATCGGCCGGTCGAAAGCCTGGCATGACTATGCGCGCAGCGACAGGCCGCTGCGGCCGGTTCTGGAAAAACTCGCCTAGACCGGCTTTCGGAAACGCAGCGTCATGCGGTCGCTCTCACCGATCGCATCATACTTGCTGTGGTCGAAGTTGGGATCGGCGGGCTGGCCCTGCGGCGCGCTGCGCCGCGTGGGGGGCAGCGTCCAGACGCCAAAGGGATGATCCTTGGTGTCCTTCGGGTTGGCGTTGATCTCGGAACTCGCCTCCAGCACAAAGCCTGCCTGCTTGGCCAGGTTGACGATGGTCGTGGTGGCGACATAGCCGTCGCGGGCGTCGCCGTTCTGCGGCCGCGGGTCGGCGCGATGATCCTCTACCGCCAGGATGCCGCCCGGCCTGAGCACCGCATGGGCGTCGCGCATGAATTTTTCCGCCATGCCGGGCGTCCAGAGCCAGTCATGGATATTGCGCGCCGTCAGCACCAGATCGGCGGAATTGGGCGGGCCCATGGGACCGGAAGTGTTGGAGAACACCGTATAATTGACATTGCCGTAGACCGCCTTGTCCTCGAATTTGGCGGGAAGCTTCTGGTCGGGCCGTCCCTGGGCGGCGATATAGGTGCCGGCGGTGGCTTTGGCATAGGGCGCAAGAATCTCGCTCCAGTAGCCGCCGCCGGGCGCCACTTCGATCACCCGCATGTGGGGCTTCAGGCCCCAGAAGGCGAGGCTGGCGGCCGGGTGGCGCGCGCCGTCGCGGGCGACATTGGCTGGATCGCGGTGGGAGCCGGCGACCGCAGCGCTGAGCGCGGCATCCTGTGCCGTTGCGGGCATAACCGCCAGGCCCGCCATCAGGCCGGCGGCTCCCAAAACGACGTCGCGGCGTTTCATGGGTCCCTCTCTCTGATTTCTTGTGGCGATGGTGCGGGGGAATTGTGGCGCGCCGGTGGCGGACGGCGGCGCCTTGCGCGATTGCCGCGATGCCTGCGGCATGCCATAGCTCGGGCAGATGCAGAACCCCGCCCCGCCACTTTCACGCACCCTGACCCACCTGGCGTACCTGGTGACGATCCTGTTCAAGGGTTTCGTGGGCTTTCTGGAATTTGCCGGCGGCCTGACCATCGCCTTCACCGGACCGCAGAAAATTTACGGCTTCGTCCTTTCCTATCCCGTGCCCGAACTTTATGACGGCGGCCACGCGCGCGCCGCTCACCTGATCAGCCAGGGCGCGGCGCTGCTGGCCCAATCGCAGACCGGTTTCGTGATCTTCTATCTTCTGGTGCATGGCGCGCTGAAGATGGCGATTACCATCGTGCTGCTGCTGGGGCGCGGGGTCTGGGTGTTCCCCTTCGCCTCCGCGATCCTGGCCGGCTTCATCGCCTACATGTCGTACGAGCTGTCCGACGAATGGTCGAACTGGATTCTGGGACTGGCGCTGTTCGACACCTTCACACTGGCGCTGGTGCTGAACGAGTGGCGGAACTGGAGCAAGGCCTAACCGCCCGCCAATTTTTCACACATCGCCAGCAGCCGGATCATATCGCAGGGCTTGTCCATGAAGACGCTGTCGGTCACACGGCGGCCTGGAAGGTCGGGGTTGGCGGAAACATAGATCACAGGTGCCCGGGGAAAGGCCTCGCGAAAGGCTTGGGCGACGTGCCAGCCATCGCGCTGCCCGGGCAGGCGGATATCGGTAACCAGCAGGTCGAAGCGGCCTTGGGGCAGCATGGCCAGCGCCACTTCCCCCGTCGCCGCCTCGCTTACGGTCCAGCCCGCGGCCTGCAATTCATCCGCGACCTCCATGCGCACCAGCCACTCGTCCTCAACCACCAGGACCCTATGAATGACGTTGCTGGTATGCATCAGTCGTGTCCTGCCCCTGAAACCGTAACAAACCAAGCGGCCGCTCGTTCCCTGTCCCCTCGCAGGAACCTTTTGCGGTACCTATGCGTTTACCAGGCGGCACCTGCTGCAGAAGCCAGAATAGAGCGGCAGGGCATGGGGCGAGGCGGGTTCTCAGATGCGACAAGCGAGTGCGACAAGCCAGTATGTATCCGAACGTACCACGGGGGCGATATTACAGGCATGCCTGCGGTCGCGATGACTTTCGGCCTGCCCGCCATGCCCCAGAATATCCTGGCAGCACTGGCGCTGCCCGCCTACACGGTCGATGCTCAGGGACGGCTGACATTCTTCAACGAGGCAGCCGAACAGTTTTGGGGCCGCACTCCCGAAATCGGCACGGATAAATGGTGCGGTTCGTTCCGCCTTTTCGCCATTGACGGCACGCCCATGCCGCTGGAGGAGTGCCCGCTGGCGCTTACGCTGAAGACCGGCAAGCCGCATCACGGCATCGAGGCCATCCTGGAACGGCCCGACGGCAGCCGCGCATTTTTTGTTCCTTATCCCTCACTGCTGCTGGATAACAAAGGGCACGTCGCCGGCGCCGTCAATCTGCTGGTCGACATTACCGACCGCAAGCGGTTCGAGCGCAGTCAGGGCCGTCTCAGCGCCATCGTCGAATCCTCTGATGACGCCATTCTGAGCAAGGATCTGAACGGGATCATCCAGAGCTGGAACAAGGGCGCGGAGCGCCTGTTCGGCTATACCGCCGAGGAAGCGGTGGGCAAACCGGTGCTGATGCTGATCCCGGAGGACCGGCTGGACGAGGAGCCGGCCATCCTTGCTCGCATCCGCCGGGGCGATCATGTTGACCATTTCGAAACCCTGCGCCGGCGCAAGGACGGCTCGCTGATCCCCATCTCTCTCACCATTTCGCCGGTGCGCAACGCCAGGGGCGATGTGATAGGCGCTTCCAAGATCGCACGGGACATCTCAGACCGCCGCCGGGCTCAGCGCGACCTGGAACGGCAGACCCGGCGCCTGGCGACGCTGAACTACATCGCCAAACTCCTGTCCAGCTACCTGGACCCGGAACGCATCGTGCAGGCCTTGACGGACATCGCCACCGAATTGTCGGGCGCCCGCTTCGGGGCGTTTTTCTACAATGTGAGCGGCGAGAGCGGGGAATCCTATCGGCTCTTTACCCTGTCGGGGGCGCCGCGCAGCGCCTTCGAGAAATTCGGCATGCCGCGCAACACGAAGATATTCGATACGACTTTTCGTGGCGAAGGGCCGGTGCGCGCGGACGACATCCGGAAAGATCCGCGCTACGGCCACAGCCCGCCGCATTACGGCATGCCCAAAGGCCATCCGCCCGTGGCGAGCTACCTGGCGGTGCCCGTGATTTCGCGTTCGGGTGAGGTATTGGGCGGCCTGTTTTTCGGCCATGAGGAGCCGGGCGTGTTCACCCAGGACGCTGAAGACCTGATCGTGGGCGTGGCCAGCCATGCCGCCATCGCGCTTGATAATGCGCGCCTGCACAAGGCGGCGCAGGAGGAGGTGAGGCTGCGCAAGCACGCCGAGGAAACCAAGGACCTGCTGCTGCACGAGATCAAGCACAGGGTGAAGAACACGCTGGGCACGGTCCAGGCGATTGCTTCCCAGACTTTCCGCGGCGCGCCCAAGGAAGAGCGCGATGCTTTCGGCGCGCGGCTGCGCGCAATGAGCGAGGCGCATGACCTGCTGACGAACCAGCACTGGGGCGATGTGACGGCTCGCGAAGTGGTGGAGCGCGCCATCACCGCCTTCAATCCGGCCCGCTTCTCGCTGGAAGGAGATGCCACGACGATTTCGGCCTCGCGCGCCCTGCTGCTGGCCATGGCGGTGCACGAGCTGGCGACCAATGCGGTGAAATATGGGGCCCTGTCGGTGCAGCAGGGCCACGTCACGGTGAACTGGCAGGGCCAGGGATCACAGCTGATATTCCGCTGGAGCGAAAATGGCGGACCCGCGGTCACCCCGCCAAAGCGCAAGGGGTTCGGCAGCAACCTGATCGAGCGCGCGATGAAGGGCGAAAAGGGCCATGCCCAGTTCGACTTCCGGCCGGACGGCCTTCGGGTGCATTTGGTGGTGCCGGCCTGAGTGCGGCCGCCTTGCAAAAGCCGGCAATCCGGCGTTTGCTCCCATCAAGAAAAGCGGTTGGGGAAACGCCGTGCGCCGGGGCTGGCTGGTTATCGCTCTCGTTCTTGGTTGCACCGCAGCGCAAGCAGTTCCTGCGGCGGCGGAGGAAGTCCGGGTCATCAGTCCCGGTGTGATCTCCAATTCCGGTCTGCGTGACGTAGCCGTTGCCTTTACCGCAAAAACAGGGATCAAGGTCACTATCCTGGTCGCGGGAATGGGCCAGATCGTGGATCGTATCAAGCACGAGGCCCCACCTGCCGACGTGGTGATGCTGCCCATGGACCTGATGGGCACCCTGGCGCTGGACGGCGGCCTCTCCGGCAACTTCACCCCGCTTGGCCGGGTGGAAATCGGCCTGTTCAAAAAGCCCCAGGCGCCCGCCCCCGATATCACCACTGTGTCGAAACTGGCCGCGGCAATGAAGGCCGCATCCGTGGTCTTCTATACGGATCCGGCCACCGGCAGCATGCAGGCAGGCATGAACGGACGGCTGCTGGCGCGGCCCGATTTTTCCGGAGTCAGGGGAATGCCGATCAAGGGCGACGCCGAACCGGCGTTGAAGCGCGGCGATGGTGATGGCCAGGCCATGGGATTGGGCTTGATCCATGGCGAGCACGATCCCACCAACCGTCCGACCGACAATCCCTATCTGGTGGGACAGCTGCCGGCGGAGCTGGGCATGCACATGGACATGGCCACCGCCGTCAACGCGCGCAGCACCGATCCGAAGGACGCCGCCGCTTTCATCGCCTTTGCCCTATCGCCGGAAATGCGTGCGACCTGGCGCCACAAGGGCGTCAACAGATATTGAGAACGAGGGGGAGAAGAACGATGAGACTGGTTGCAGCAATTGGGGCCGCGGGGCTGATGGCGGCCGCGCTGACGGCGGCACCTGCGATCGCGCAGCAATTCAATGCCCTGCCGGTGCAGCCCGAACCGCCGGGTCCGGTGCAGATACCCGACGCTCCACAGCTTCCTTATCATTTTGGCAAGCGGCCCGTGGCGCCCCTGGGCGAACAGTTCGGCAACGTCGCCGCCATCGCGCTTATGCCCAACGGCGATCTTCTGGTGTTCAATCGCAACCCCGCGATCATGATGGTGGAATATGATCCCACCGGCACCAGGGTGTTGCGGGTGTTCAATCCCAACATCGCCATGAACCCGCACGGGCTGCGGGTGGATCGCCACGGCAATATCTGGGCGATCGATTCCTTCCTGAACGTGATCTACAAGCTCAATGGCAAGGGCGAGGTGCTGAAAGTGTTCGGCGTGCGCGGCGAGAATGCGCCGTGGGACAACAGCAAGTGGAACGGCATGTTCAACCAGCCGCTCGACATCGCCTTCGACAAGGACGACAATTTCTATGTGGTGCAGAGCCATGGCGGCACCAGCCCGCCTGCCGACTGCACCTTCTGCGCCACCTATGACAGCCCCCAGACCCACAATGCCAAGGGCCATGCGGTGTTCGTCACCCATTCGCCGGCCATTCCCGGCAGCGATCCGCGAGTCATGAAGTTCGACAAGGACGGACATCTGTTGGCCAGCGCCAGCCTGGCCCATGCCGACGGCAAGCTGCCGACGATACATACCGTGATTGTCTCGCCCACCGGCGAAGTATGGGTGGGCGACCGCGCCAGCCGGAAGATCGTGATCTTCGACAAGGACCTCAAGACCAGGCGCGAGCTGCAGATGCACAACCTGACCTGCGGCTTCTATGAGGACGCAACCGGCCAGCTCTGGATGTCGACCGGCCGCGACGGGTTGGTGCTGAAGCTGGGCTGGGACGGCAAGGTTCAGGGCTGGTACGGCAAGCACGGCACGGTGCGCGATTCCGACGATGTCGGCGAAGGCCACTACATGGCGGTGTCCAAGGACCAGAAGACCATCTACATCGCCGACACCGTGCTGGCGAAAGTCCTGAAGCTCGAACACAACTAGCCTGAACCGCCCAGGCCTTGGCAACGCATCGATGGGCGGCGCATCCGTGCGCCGCCCAGGCGCCCTAAACCGGCGTGGCGACCATGTCATCCCAACCCCATCCGGGCGTGCGGGTGGGATGCATATAGAGGCCCTCCGGCCCTTTCGTGACCTCGTACTTTTCATCAAACATGTCATAGACCTGTTTGGGCCCGCCCGGCGGCGGCATGAACAGTTCGGCCCACGGGCCATTGATGTGTGACAGCGACCAGTGGCAGGCGCCGTTTGTGCCGCCGGTGTGCGGGATGACCGCAATGTCATAGGCATCGGCCAGGGCGCCTATCTTGCGCAATTCGCTCATGCCGCCGCACCAGGTCACGTCGGGCTGCCAGATCGACGCGCCGTCCGCGTCCAGCAGCTTCCTGAAGCCGTAGCGGCCATAGACATGCTCGCCGGTGGCAATGCTGGTAGAGGTGATCTTGCGCCTGAGGCGTCCAAACCCGGCAAAATCATAAGGCGGCAGCACCTCTTCCACCCATTTCACGCGATAGGGCTCGAGAAGCTTGCACATCTCGATCGTGTACTGCTCGTCCCACGACATCCAGCAGTCGCACATCACGTCGCCGTCCGGTCCCACGGCCTTTCTGGCGCGCGCCACCAGTTCGACATTCTCGCGCTTTCCTTCCTCGCCGCGCGGAGGGCCGGCAGGCATCGCCACCTTCACCCGGGTAAAGCCATGCTCCACATGCTGTTCGATGTCGTTTCCGGTGCAATAGGCGGGAATGCGCGGCTTGGCCTCGCCCCCCAGAAGTTCGTAGACCGGAACACCCAGCGCCTTGCCGACAATGTCCCACATTGCGTTGTCGAAGCCCGAGATGGCGTTCATGGTCACACCTTCGGTGCCGTAGCTTTCCGCGACACGGAAGCAGATGTCCCAGTTGCGCTCTATGTCGAAGGGATCGCGCCCCATCATCAGGGCCGCGAAATGTCCCATCACGATGGCACCGCCGCCGGCACCGCCCTGGCCATAGCCCGTGATGCCCTTGTCGGTGGTGATTTCCACCGTGAATCCTGGAACGTTCTTGGCGGCAAACAGGCTGCGGGTCGGGCGGAATTCCGGATAGATGTTGGGCGGCGCCGACACTTCCACGCCCTGCGTCGACCAGGAGCCCGGCGCAGGCGTATAGCTGGGCGGCGGCCGCTTGGGGGTCAACTTGACCAGCCGCACGCCCGTGATCTTGAGCTTCGATTTTTCCTGCGCCCAGGCCAGCGGCGGCAAGGTGATGGCGCCGGCCGCAAGCGCGGCGGTTCCGGCCAGGAATTGCCGCCTCGGCACTAATCTTCTCATGTATGCCTCCCTATATCTGCGACGCCTTTATCTGCAGCGTCCTGCCCGTATCCTTTTCTGTAACCGTGATCGCGCCGTCGGCCGCAACCAGGCTTGCGGTGCCGCGCCAGCCGGATGGAATGTCCGCCACGAAGATGGCGTAGCGCTGGCTGCGCGTGCCCAGGCCGTCGATCCAGCTATATTGCGGCTCGCCGAAATTGCTGGCCTGCACCACGGCGTTCTTCGCCCCCTGAATCAGGCTGTCGCCCCAGCACAGGCCGCGCGCCACCACCTTGCCGTCCCACGGCTTCATCATGTTGGTCTTGTTCTGCTGCCAGTCCAGCAACCAGGGATTGATGGCACCGTCCCAGACATGGCCGAAGAGAAGGCTGAAATCGGCGTTGTAGGCGGCAAACCAGTTCCTGCCCGTTCGCTGCATCAGCCATTTGCCGGTGTCACCGCTGAAGACGCGATAGTCATGCAGCAGGCCGTTCTCATTGGGGCTTTGCGGCCAGGCACCCAGCGTAGCACCGTCACCCCAGCCCAGCATCACCCGGTCGACGCTGGCGTCCACGAACATGCGGCCCCTGGCAACGAACGATGGTCCCATGGTGACATGCTGCACCCATTGCAGCGGTCGGTCCTGGATCATCCGGTTGGTGGCGGTTTCGGTGACATAGGCCACAGTCTCGTCCGGCAGCATGGTGATATCGCGGGCAAAGCGGTAACGGGTGCGCGGAAGCTCGGCGCTCATGGAAAGCGTGCCCGCGGCCGCGCGCTCGCGCTGCCACTTCACCGCCAGCGCCTCGCCATGCTGGTTATAGTCGGCGGCCTTGAATTCCTCCGGCTGGTTGCCGAACTGCGGAAAGCAGGTGAAGTGACCCATATACCCGGACATCAGCCGCGCCTGCACGTCGGTCCCATAGCGCCCGCCGTCGCGGGCATAATCGAAGGTATAGGGGTCGATGGTGGGATAGTGCGGCACCCGCATCGGGTTCAGGTCGGCGCGCTCGCGCCCCGTCGTCAGCCGCACCTCGCCGATGAAGCCGCCACCCGGCAGCACGGAAAGCAGCATCCCGCCGTTGGACAAGGTCAGCGCCTCACGGCCATGCAGCGTGGTTTCCCGCACGGCGGCGGCGGCATGCGCAGCACCCGGAGCCAGCGCCGTCGCGCCAATCGCCGTCAGCACGGCACGGCGGTCGGGCGTCATTGCGCCGGTACCAGGCGAATGATCGACCCGCCCGTGGGATCGCCATTCTGGTTTTGCAGCAGCGCATACAGATTGCCGTCCGGGCCGGTCTGTACATCGCGCACCCGGCCAAAGCCCTGGAACAGGATTTCCTGATGGGCGATCTTGCGGCCGTCGATCTCCATGCGGATCAGCCGTTGGCCAACCATGCCGGTGACGAACAGGTTGTTCTTCCAGGCCGGAAACTTGTCCCCGGTATAGAAAGTGATGCCGCTGGGTCCGATCGACGGATTGTAGAATGTGACCGGCGGGGTCATGCCGGCCGCGTGCTGGCGCCAGATACCCGGCTCGATCCCCATGGTGACGACACCCCAGCCGTAGTTTTTCCCCGGCTCTATGATGTTGACCTCGTCGCCGCCCACCGGTCCGTGCTCGGTTTCCCAGAACAGCCCGGTTACCGGATCGATAGCCAAGCCCTCCGGATTACGGTGGCCATACGTCCAGATGCTGGGCATCGCGCCCGGCGTGTGGACAAAGGGATTGTCGGCGGGAACGCTGCCGTCCAGGTTGATGCGGTGGATCTTGCCCAGCGGCGTGGCGAGGTTCTGCGCCGCCTGATAGTCGTGGCGCTCGCCCATCGACCAGTAGACATGGCCTTTTCCGTCGAACAGGAAACGCGAACCGTAATGGTCCGCGGTGTTGCGGTAGAATTCCGGATCGGCCTGGAACAGGGTCTGCTGGTCCACCCACTCGTTCCTTTCGTTGACCTTGCCGCGCACGATGACGGTCATGGTGGGCGGCGCGAGGTTGGGCGCGCTCTCATCGCCCGGTTGGGCCTGATAGCCCGGAAGCAGGGTGGAGTAGGAAAGATAAATCCAGCCGGTCTGCGCGTAGTCGGGCGGCAGCGCCACATCCAGCATCCCCCCGTCCTGGCGCACGAACACGGCGGGCGTGCCCTTGACCGGCGCGCTCATCCTGCCGTCCCTGAACAGGAAGCGCAGCCGGCCGGCGCGCTCGGTAAAGATCATCCGGCCGTCGGGCAGGAACGCCATGCCCCAGGGCTGGTCCAGACCCTTGGCCAGCGTCTCGACCTTGAATTTTGCCTTCTCGGTCGTGAAGACCTTGCCGGTGATATCGGGCACCGGGCCGACATGGCGATTGAGGATTCCGCCGCGAATGCGAAGATAGGCGGGAAGCTGGGCGATCTCCTCGGGCGAGAACATGGTCTTGAAGCCATGATTGGCCACACCGGAAGGTCCGCCGGTCACCGCGGCGACAATCTGGGCGTCGCTGTTGGCTTCCAGAAAGGCGTTGGTGAACAGACTGGCGGCGCGGCCGCCCTTCAAATCGTTGCCGTGACAGGCGGCGCAGACGCCGGTAAAAATCTCATGCGCCCGGCTTTGCAGGAGCGCAGGCACCGGGGGTGCGAGCCGGCGGGGCGGCGGCACCGGATTGGGGGCGGCCTGCTGGGCCGGCGCAGCGCCCACCAGGCCCGCGGAGCCGGCCAGCATGAGGCCCAGCGTGGCCAGAACGATGCGATTCATGATCCCCTCTCCGGCGTATTTTTTACCGACTATAGCGGCAGGGGAGCTTACACTGGCAAGACAAACCAACAATAATCCGCCAACAAATATTTGCCACCAACATTCCGGGGAATCGCCATGCGCGGCATCTGGCTGACCACTCTTCTTCTGCTGACACCCGCCCTGGCGGCGGCAGCACAGGATGCGCCGCCGCCCCCGCCGCCGGGCAACAACAGCAACGACTTTCCCCCGCCGCGCATGGTCGAGGGACAGCCCGTCGAGACGCGGCCGCCCGAAAAAGCGGACGACAAGCCGCTGTTTCCCGAGCAGACCCGCGCGCCGTTCCACAAGGCCGCCGACTACAATGTGGCGACCATTACCGACAAGCTGCACCTGCCCTGGTCGCTGGCCTTCCTGCCGGACGGCAAGATGCTGGTCAGCGAGAAGTATCCGGCGCATCTGCGGATCGTCTCGCAGGATGGCACCCTGTCGGAGCCGCTCACCGGCATCGACATGCTGGCGCCAAAGGGCAAGCTGGGTGTTCTCGACGTGGTGCTGGCGCCCGACTTCGCCAAAAGCCGCCGGATTTATTTCTCCTTCTTCGAAACCCTGGCGCAAGGCAACAGCAACACCTATCTGGCGCACGCCGTGCTGGATGAGGCGGCAAACGCGGTGCATGACGTGACCGTGATCTATCGCGGCGTGCCTGAGCTGCCGGAGCACAATTTTTCCATGAAACAGGGCGGACGCATTGCCTTCGCCAAAGACGGCACCTTGTTCATGACCGTGGGCGATCGTGACGGCAACAAGGTGGAAGACTATGAGGAAGCCCAGGCGCAGAAGCTGGACCGCGACGTGGGCAAGATCATCCACCTGACCGCGGAGGGCGCGCCGGCGCCGGACAATCCGTTCCTCGACAAGCCGGGGGTGCGGCCCGAGATCTGGGCTTACGGCATCCGCAGTCCGGAGGGGCTGGCGTTCGATTCACAAGGCCGGCTGTGGGAAACCGAGCACGGCCCGCGCGGCGGCGACGAACTGAACCTGATCAGGAAAGGCGCCAATTACGGCTGGCCCATCATCACCCACGGCATCGACTATTCCGGCAAGCCGCTGGGGGCAGGCATCACCGCCAAGGCCGGAATGGAACAGCCGATCTATTACTGGGACCCGGTGATCGGTCCGTCGGGCCTGGCCGTCTATCGCGGCAACCTGTTCCCGGCCTGGAAAAACAGCATTTTCGCCGGCGCCTTGCGCGGGATCGGCATCTATCGCCTGGAAATGCGCGGCGGCAGGGTTGTGGCGGAAGAACCCATGCTCACGGACATGAAAACCCGCATCCGCGACGTGCGGGTGGGACCGGACGGCGCGCTCTATGTGCTGACCGAGCAGAAGGCGCTGCTGAAGATCACGCCGAAGTAAAAGGGCTACAGCGCCTTCAGTGACGCCTCGAACTGTTCCAGGGTGAAGGCGACGTCGTCCATCGTGTGCGCCGCCGAGAGCGAGCATTGCTTGGTCGCGATGGGCACGAAAAAGACGCCACGCTCGACCAGGCCCCGCCGCAGCGCCACATCGCGGGCGAAGTCGTGACCTTCCACAATGTCGTGCAGGTCGCGTGGCTGCTTTTGCATCAGGTAGAAGGAAAAAGCCGAGCCCTGGCGCGCGACGCAGGCATTGACGCCGGCGCGCCGGAAGATATCCAGGATGCCCTTTTCCATCGCCGCGCCCATTTTCTCCATGCGCGGATAGATCTCGTCCTTGTTGGCGGCCAGGTAGCGCACCGTCTCGATCGCCGCAGCAACCGCAACGGGATGGCCGTTATAGGTGCCTGCCACGAACGGGCGTTTCGACGGATCGGGATCGACGATGCTGTCCATATACTGCGCCTTGCCGCCGACCATGGCGATGGGGAAACCGTTGGCGACCGCCTTGCCATAGACCACCAGATCTGGCGTGACGCCGCTGAGCGCGCTGTAGCCGCCCAGCGCGTGGCGGAAACCGGTCTTGACCTCGTCGAATATGAGCAGGAAACCCAATTCATCGGCCAGCGCGCGCAGCCCTTCCAGATAGCCGGGATCGGGGCGCACCACGCCGATATTCTGCAGCAGCGGTTCAGTCAGCAGCGCCGCCACCGGATAGCGGCGACAGACATAGCGCACCGATTCCAGATCGTTGTAGTTGATGGCGTGGACGAAACGGGTGTCGAGGATGGTGGTGCCCGCGCCCAGCGGCTTCAGCGGATACTCACCGGGCGACACACGCGGCCCGATTTCGGCCACCGTGTTGAAGACATTGCAGGCCAGCTCGTCCGAATTTCCGTTATAGCCGCCCTGCATCACGATGATGTGCTTGCGGCCGGTCACGGCGCGGGCGACGCGCACCGCCAGGGCGTCGGCTTCGCTGCCGGTGTTGAGCAGGGTCAGCTTCTCAACCGCCGGGACATGGGTGGCGATCAGTTCGGCCAGCGTCCCTTCCAGCACGGAGGGGCCGGCGCCGAACAGGCTGTCGCCGGCGGTCAGCGCAGCGGCGGCGGCTTCGTTCACCGGGCGGAAATTGTGGCCCAGGAAATAAGGCGCGAAGCCCGCATGGTAGTCGACGTAACGCTTGCCGGATGCGTCCCACAGCCAGGCGCCCTCGCCCTTCACAAAGGCGATGGCGGGATCGATGCTGCGGTTGACCGACGAGATGCCGCCGGGAATGAAGCGGCGGTTGTGCTCCAGGATGGATTGGCTGGTCGGCGCGTCATTTCTATCCATGAACGGATTCCAGTTTCTTGAGCGCCTGCGTGGTGTCTTCGATCACCTGTTCCAGGCAACCGGGTTTGAACAGCGAAATCTTGATCTGGTAAAGGCCCGGCTTGTCATAGGTGTCGGCGGGCGCCAGATAGCCGACATTGCCATTGACGATGTTGAGCACCATGACCGCCCGGCCGGGAAAGCGGCGGCGCATTTCCTTCTGGAAATGGCAATAGGCTTCCGCCGGCGCGCCGATCAGGATCGCGTCGCCGATCTGCCACAGGGTCATCCTGACTGGGCGGCTTTTGCCCTCGCCCACGTCACGGCGCACCATCAGGCGCCGCTCAAGCCGTTCGCGCATGTAGCGGTCATTGGTGATACGAAGCCGCTCCGTCAGCTCGGCCTCGGTTTCCAGATCGACATAGGCCAGCTCGGTGGTCGAGGTGGTCGCCACCAGCGTGGTGCTGGCAGGCTTGGGGCGAAGACTCCAGCGGCCCAGGCGGGCGCCCGATTCCTCGATGCGGTCGAAAGCCAATTCCTGCTCCGGCGGCAACATTCCAGTGAGCGCGGACAACGCCGCATAGCCAAGCTGGCGGCCATTCTGGTCAGCGACCGCGACATCGGCCTCATAGGAACGCAGCGGCGTCATATCTCCCGATGCGCCGTGCAGGAACAGGCAGGGCGCGCCGCCGGTGTCGCGCTCCACCACCTCGCGCATCGCGCCATAATAGTCGGGCGAGATCAGCTTGTTGCCGCCGCCCAGGCTGACCGGATGGCAGGCATAATTGACCAGGGTGGCAATGATGACACCCTTGGCGTCGGTGACGCGGCCAACCAGGACGGTGTCATCCACCGGGCCGTCGGGATTAACGCTGCAGAGGAAGGTTTCGCTGTCCAGCACCAGGTCGCGGTTACGCGCCAGGTCGCAGCGGCCATATCCCCATGAAGCGACGGCGGGCCGGGCGTCGGCTTTCGCGCGGGTGATGGCGTCGGCACAGGCCTGAACGACCTTGTCGCGATAGGGCGGTATGAGATGGCCACCCTCACGTTCGACATTCTGCAGATTTGAAGCGGGGCCGGAGTGGGTGTGGCCCATGTGGACGAGCAGCTGTTCGTCACGGATGCCGGCCTTTTCGACAATGCGGCTGCGGATCTCGCGCTCATGGGCATTGTCGTACCACCAGCCCAGGTCCAGGCAGAGCAGATACAGCTCCATCCCGGGTTCGCTGCCGCGCAGGAAAAGACAGGTGGCATAGAGGGGGCGGTGGATGCCTTCCGCCGCGTCGTGCGTTGCGCTGCCCCAGGAACGTGCATAGATGCCTGCGGGCGGGGTGACGTCGGTGCGCGCCACGCCAATTTCGCCCCGGAATTCGGACTGACGGATCACAAGGTCCGATATGTTTTTCTTGTTCATGGCCGTTTCCCTGAAACGCTTTAGTGGGTTGGAAAGAAAATCTGGCTGAAGACCAGCATGCACAGGCAGGTGAGCAGGAGCAGAATTCCTGCCCATAGCCACACATTATTATACCATCTGTCGCCCATTCCTGCCGTCAGGGTTTCCCTTGAATTCCAGAAGGTGACCGGCTCGGCCTCGGTGCCGGGGGCCGGTGCCGGATGGATCAGGGTTCCCGCCACGCACAGTATGATCGATACCAGAAGGCAGATCGGCGCCTGGTTGCCGAAAGGATAGAACCAGCCTGGCATGACGAAGACCGCGCCCAGAATCTTCATCGCGATGCCGCAGGCCAGGCCGCCGACAATGGCCGCCATCGCCCCCGCCCCATTGGTGCGCTTCCAGAGCAGGCCCACCCACAGGATCGCGGCAAAGGGCGGGGCGACGAAGGCGTTGATGGTCTGCATGTACTGATAGACGCCGTCCTGCTGCATGCTGACATAGATGGCCATGGCGATGCCGGCCAGCACGGCCGCCACGCTGGCCCAGACGCCGAAGCGCACTTTCTGCCGTTCGGTTGCATCCGGGTTCACGAGCGGAACATAGATGTCCAGGGTCAGCACCGCCGCGGTGGCATTGACCACCGAACTCACCGTCGACTGGACCGCGCTGATCAGCACCGCCAGCAAAAGCCCACGCAGGCCGGTGGGCAGAAATTCCTGCACCAGCACGACGAAACCACCGTCGGCCCGGTGCTGGGCGTCGGCCCAGTTGCCCAGAAGGAATTCGGGATGGCGGGCGAACAGGATCATGCCGGGCAGCACGATGATAAGTGGCAGGAAAAGCTTGGCGTACCCCGCCATCAACATGCCCATGCGCGCGTGCCACACATCGCGCGCGCCCAGTACCCGCTGGACGATGAACTGGTTCATTACCCCGTACCACACGCCAACCGCCAAAAGACCGAAGAAGGTGCCGGTCCAGGGCGTCAGCGGATGGTCGGGCGGCTGGAATACGGTCAGGCGATTATAGGCACCATAATGGGTCAGGTGGCTGCCGCTGGCGGCAAGCGCGCGGTGCCAGATGCCGTGGTCGGCAATATTGAGATTTACGACATTGATAAAGCCGTCGATGATCCCGCCGGTCGGGCTCATCGCCTTCAGTGCCAGCACGGTCAGAAGGCCAACGCCGCCGATCTTGACGACTGCGGTGACAAGGCCGGTCCAGGCCACGGTGTTGAGGCCGCCATAAACCGCCCAGCCGCCGGCGAACAGGCCGGTGCCGATGATGCAGGCCAGAAGCGGCCAGCCGAAAAAACCCGCCAGCGCAAGCCCGCCCGCATACATCACCGCCGCCATGAAGATGGTGATGTTCGCGAAAATGGTCAGCAGGGCGAAGGCCTGGCGCACGCCGCGCCCGAAACGCTTGGCCAGATATTCGGGAACGGTGGTGATCTGGGCGCGGATCAGGAAGGGCACGAACAGAAAGACGATGATGATCTCGACCAGCGAGGTTTGCCACTGGGTCAGCGCCGGAGCCACGCCCATGATCGTGCTGGCACCCACCAGGCCGATGAAATGCTCGGTGGAGACGTTGGCCGCCACATAGGAGCCGCCCACCGCGTACCAGGGCAGCCTGCGTCCGGCGAGAAAGTAATCGTTTGAACTGCCGCGCTCTCCGCGGCCGGAAATGACACCCACCACGCACAGCGCGGCCAGGAAGATGAAAAACTCGACATAGTCGAGCGGCAGCATGGAAAGCGTTGCCGTCTCCAAATTTTTCCCCGCCCCGATGTTATTGTTTACATCCCTCACCGACCCTAAACCAAGTTCATCCTTCGCGCCAAGACGCGCGTTTGCGTCTGTGGGATGCGGACGTTAGATTGCGGCCGCAAAACCGGCCCCCAGCCGATCGCGGGAAAATGATCCACATGCTGCGTAGTTCAAGTCGCGCGAGTCTTGGCGCGGCGCTGTTTCTTGGTTGTTCCGCCTCCGCCTTCGCCCAGACGGCGGGTGCTCCGGAGAATGTTGTTGTGACCGCTACCCACCTGGCCGGCGCCGTGTCGGCGCAGGATGCCAATGTGGCGGTCATCGATGCGGGCCAGATCGCCGCGCGCCAGCCTTCCAGCGTCGTGGAATTGCTGCGAGACCTGCCCGGCGTCTATGTGCAGCAATCGGGTGGCCGCGGCAGCGTGGTTTCGCTTTTCACCCGCGGCGCCAAGCCCAACTTCACGCTGGTGCTGCTGGATGGCGTGAAGGCCAATGATCCCACCAACACGCGCGGCGGTTCCTATGATTTCTCCACGCTCGACCTGAACGATATCCAGCGGGTGGAAATGGTGCGCGGACCCGCCTCCGCCGTCTATGGCTCGGATGCGGTGGGCGGGGTGATCAACATCATCACCCGGCGCGGCACGCCCGATCTTCAGGCAGGTCTCAGCGCGGAGGGCGGCAGCTTCGGATACTGGCGCGCGGGCGGCCATGTCTCAGGCCCTATCGGCGGCGCGCAGGCCAATCTGGGGCTCTCCTATAACGACAGCGGCATGCCGGTGGCCGGCAGCAATGTGAAGGGCACCAGCCTCGATGGGGCGCTGGAACTGCCCGAGATCGCCGGCGCAACCGTCAGCGTCAATGGCCGCTTCGGCAGCAGCACGGCCACCAGCTTTCCCGACTCCAGCGGCGGACCGCGTCTGTCGGTGCTGCGCACCCTGGATCACCGTGACATCGACGAAGGCGTGCTGGGTGCCCATGCGGCGCGCGCCATTTCCGACCACTGGTCGATGATGCTGGACTATGGGCTTTATACCCGCAGTTCCGACGCCCGCTCGCCTGGTGTGGCGCCCAGCACGCAGACGCCTTTCGGCATTCCCGCCAACACCGATGACGCGCGCTTTACCCGCAACCAGCTGACCTGGACCAACCGCTTCAGCCCCGCCGAGGGGCTGGACGTGGCGGCCGGCATGGATCTGCAGATCGAGCATGGCGCGGACGATGGCACGCTGGACTTCGGTTTCCCCCTGCCCACCCATTTCGCGCTGGACCGCACGCTATGGTCGGCCTTTGCCGAGGCGCGCTACCGGATCGATGAGCAGCTCAGTCTGTCGGCCAGCGGCCGCTATGACAACAATGATGGCGACGGCCATTTCAGTCCGCAACTGCGCGCCGACTATGCGCTGCCCGACACCGGCACGCATTTCCAGATCAGCTGGGGCAAGGCCTACAAGCTTCCCAGCTTCTACGCGCTCGGCAATCCGATCGTGGGCGATCCCA
>DASTRG010000132.1:0-13570 GCA_035761325.1 Rhizomicrobium sp.
TTGCCCTCCACATTGTAAAGCGAGAAATTGCCTTCCGTGGCGGCATAGAATTCCAGGATGCGGGGCACCGCGAAACGCCGCTGAAAGGCCTCCCACACATCGGCGGTCAGCCCGTTTCCGACCGCCAGGCGCAGCCTGTGCGCCGGGACCGCGCCTTCCTGCGCGAGCAGATAGCGGCACAATTCGCCGATATACTGAAAGATGGTGGCGCCGTTTTCCGTCACATCCTGCCAGAAGGCGCGGGCGGAAAATTTCTCCCGGACGATCACCGCGCCGCCATTCAGCAGCGCCGCGACCGATGCCACCACGCCCCCAACGCTGTGATACATGGGCAGGCAGTTGTAGAGCCGGTCCCGGGGCCCCGCGCCGGTCATGCCCGCGAACCAGTGGCTCCAGTTCATCACCCTCCGATGGCTGACCCGCGCCGCCTTCGGATAACCGGTGGTGCCGGAGGTGTAGATCAGCAGCGCCGGATCGTTCAGCGTAACGTCCCGCTGCCCGGCCTGCGCCGGCGCGGTCGCGCAAAACCCGTCGAGAATCGCTCCGAAGGCATCATCATGCGCCTGGCGGGGAATTTCCGGATCCAGCCCCTCCAGCGCGGCCGACAGGTCGCGGGCGGCAATCAGCAGCCTGGGCTTCGCCGCGGCGATGGCGTGGGCCAGGGCCTGGCCCCGCAGATTGGTGTTGATCAGCGCCACCACGGCGCCGATGCGCGTCAGCCCCAGCCAGGCGGCCAGATAGTCGGGCCGGTTGGGCAACATCAGCGCGACACAATCGCCCTTGCCGATGCCCTTCTCCAGGGCCCAGCGGGCATAGCGGTTCATTCGGCCGGCAAGTTGCGCATGGCTGAAACTCTCGCCCTGGCCGATCAGCGCCGGCGCATCGGCGAAACGCGCGCCCAGTTCGTCCACCACCACAGGCAGGGTGCGCGCTGGCGCATCCTCGATATGCGCCGTCATTTCCAGCGCGCGCAGCCACGCCCTGGAAGCGGAACCGTCCTTGCTTGCGTCTGTGGCCGCCATGCTTTTCAGCTACTTGTCTCGAATTGGAACGCGCACTGGTGCGGCGCTGCGGAACTGTATTCCGGCCTGCGTGGAAACCGCGTTAACGCGCCGCGCCTTGCCTGTGCGATCGCGCCGACGTTTCGTTAATCAGCGGGATTTAGAGTCGGCGTAAAAGTTCATCAAGGCTTTCCGGATGCACGCCGAGACAATTGCCCTCCACGCCGGCTTCGATGCCGACTCCGCCACCAAGGCAGTTGCGGTGCCGATCTACCAGACGGCGGCCTACCAGTTCGACAGCGCCGATCATGGCGCGGCGCTGTTCAACCTGGAGGAAGACGGCTTCCGCTACAGCCGTATCGCCAATCCGACGGTGCAGGTGCTGGAACAGCGTGTCGCCGCGCTCGAAGGCGCGGCCGGCGCGCTGGCCACCGCATCCGGCCAGGCGGCGCTCTATTATGCCTTCGCCAATGTGGCGCGGGCGGGCACGAACATCGTTTCGGTGCCGCAGCTCTACGGCACCACCCACACGCTGCTGCACCATGTGCTGCCGTCCCAGGGCGTGGAAGGCCGCTTCGCCGCCGATGACAGCCCCGCGGCGCTGGCGGCGGCGATCGATGACAACACCTGCGCGGTGTTCTGTGAAAGCGTCGGCAATCCGGCGGGCAATATCTGCGACCTGGCGGCCATCGCCCGGATGGCGCACGACCATGGCCTGCCGCTGATCGTGGACAACACCGTGGCGACGCCCGTGCTGCTGCGCCCGATCGAGCATGGCGCGGACATCATCGTCCACTCCCTGACCAAGTTCCTGGGCGGGCACGGCAACGCCATGGGGGGCGTGGTGGTCGACAGCGGCCGCTTCGACTGGATGGCGCATGCGCCGCGCTTTCCCCAGTTCACCACGCCCGATCGTTCCTATCATGGCCTTGTCTATGCCGAGCGCTTCGGCGCCACCGCGTTCCTGGCCCGCTGCCGCAGCGTCTATCAGCGCGCCACCGGCGCGATCCTGGCGCCGATGAGCGCCTTCCTGCTGCTGCAGGGAATAGAGACGGTATCGCTGCGCGTGGAACGCCATGTGGAGAACGCGCGCAAGGTCGCGGAATTTCTGCGCGGCCATCCACGGGCATCCTGGGTGAATTACGCCGGCTTCGCCGAAAGTCCCTATTACGGCCTGGCGCAGACTTATCTGGGCGGGCGGGTGCCCTCGCTGCTGACCTTTGGGGTGAAGGGCGGCTATGAGGCCGGCAAGGATTTCTATGACGCGCTGAAGCTGATCAAGCGGCTGGTCAATATCGGCGATGCCAAGTCGCTGGCCTGCCATCCGGCCTCCACCACTCATCGCCAGATGCCCAGGGCCGAGCAGGTCCGGGCAGGCGTAACGCCCGAAACCATCCGCCTGTCGATCGGCATCGAGCATATCGACGACATCCTGGCCGACCTGGACCAGGCGCTGATGGCCACCGTCACGCCCCGCCTGAAGGCGGTGAGCCAATGAAAACCGAGCAATTCGTGCTGGGCACCGGCAGCAGCTTTCGCGGCACGCTGCATGTCGGTCTGGTCAACAACATGCCCGACCAGGCCCTGCGCGCCACCGAGATTCAGTTTGCGCGCCTTTTGAAGGAGGCCGCCGGGCCGCTGGACGTGCGCCTGCGCCTGTTTTCGCTTGCCACCATCGCGCGCAGCCCGCAGGCCCGGGCCCGCATGGAAGGCTTTTATGACGATGCCGGCATGCTGCCCCATGTGCCGGTGGATGCGCTGATCATTACCGGGGCCGAACCGCAGGCGGCGGACCTCACCGCCGAACCTTATTGGAACGACCTGGCCAGGCTCATCGACTGGGCCCAGACCGGCACCGTCACCACCCTGTTCTCGTGCCTGGCCGTGCATGCGGCGGTGCTGCATCTGGATCGCATCGCCCGCCGTCCCCTGCCGCGCAAACTGTCAGGGGTCTTCACGGCATCCAGGTGCCAGGATGATCCCTTGTTCCTGAATGTGCCCGGCCAGTTCGCCATACCCCATTCGCGCCGCAACGAAACGCCGGAGGAAGCCCTGGCGGCCCGCGGCTATCACGTCCTGAGCCGGCTGAAAGGCGGCGGCGCCGACCTTTTCACCCGCGAGCTGCCCGGCCAAAGCCGCTTCGTCTTCCTGCAAGGCCATCCGGAATATGATTCCGTCACCCTGGGGCGGGAATATCTGCGCGACATGGGCCGCTATCTGCGCGGCGAGACCGGCCGGCCCGTGCTGCCGGAAAACTATTTCGACCGCGCCACCGAAGAGGCGTTGCGCCGGGCGGAGCGCGCCAATGCGCCCATCGAAGAATTCACCCGCATCGTGAGCGGCGCCCTGCCGCTGCAGCAATGGCGCAACCATTCGGTTCGCCTGTTCGCCAACTGGCTGTCCTCGGCCGCCGCCGCCAAGGCCCGGCGTGCCGCGTCGCGCGCTATTCCCACCCGCAAGCGGGCCTGAACGCCGCGAGCCTGGGCGCGGCCGGCTGCTGTCAGTCCTTCGGCACGACGTCAAACGCAATCGTCGTCCTTTGCGGCCCCCGGAACGGCACCGTGCCGTGCCACATGAAAGAGGGGAACAGGACCAGCCGTCCCGCCGCCGGCTGGATGGCGCGGCGCACCTTGTCGTTCAGGGCGATATCGAAAATCGGTTCGCCGAACTTGATCCAGCCCTGACGCTCCTTTTCGTCCCTTACCGCCTCGGGAACATGGACGTAATAGGCCGAACTGATCCAGCCGGCCGGATGGATGTGGTTCACGTGAAAGCCGCAGTCGCGCAGCCGCGCCGACCATGATCCGTGATAACGAAAGTCCCGCGCGCGCCGTGACAGGAAGGGATGGGTTTCATCCTCGGCCAGCTCGGCGATATAGCGCGTAACCGCCTCATCGATGCGTTCGCGTATTTTCTCGACCAGCGGATGGCCCGCGCCGAACAGGTGGGCCGCCGTCTGGCTGCCCCGCCGCAGCGATTGGTTGATGTATTCCCCCGTGCCGGCGTGAACCGAGTTCAGATAGGCGTTCAGTTCGGCGTTGAAATCCTCGATCCGCGAGAATCCTTCCGGCGGTTCCAGGTCGAAGACGCGCACGAAGCGGTCATAGCCGCTCAGGCGCTCGTCCCGCTCGTCCTGCATCATCCGCCAGCCCAGCCCGATGACGGACAGGCAGTTCTGGTCGTGCGGATTGGCGCCAAGGCCCTGCTCGCAAAGCGCCACCGCCTTCTCGGGATCGCCCGCCTGAAGCGCGGCCTTTCCCGCATCGGCAAAAAGTTCGGCATTGCGCCCGTCCAGCGCCAGTGCGCGGTCGAAGGCCGCCAGGGCGTCCTGATGGCGCCCCGCCACCGCCAGCGCCCGCGCATTGCCTGCCAGCGCATCGCGGTCGTTGGGGTCGCCCGCCAGGATCTCTTCATACAACGCATGGGCCTCATCGGCCCTCAGCTCGTGGCTCAGGAAGAAGGCCTTGCCCAGCAGAAGGTCGCGCGTGCGCGGCGCCCGGTCATAGGATTTCAGGTAATCCTCGCCCTTGCCCAGCCGGTAGAGCAGGTCGTTGTAGAACTGATGCAGGTGCGGATCGGAGGGATTGGCCGCCAGCATCCTGCGATACAGCGCCAGCGCCTCGTCATGACGCTTGAGCTGCTGCAGGACATCGGCGCGCTGGGCATCCAGGTAGGGGATGGCGGGGTTGAGAGCGGCGGCGCGGTCGAATTGCGCCAGCGCTTCTTCGTTCCTGTTCTGGCCGCGCAGCGCCATCGCCAGATTGTTGTGCAGCGCCGCCGCATAGCGCGGGTCTTTCGCGGCGGCAAGATTGCGGTGCAGCAGGCTTTCGGCTTCACCGGCCTGCCGGGTCTTGATCAGCACGCCGCTGAGCGACAGGACCGCATCGGGATAGCCGGGCATGGCCTGCAGCCAGCGGCGGCAGGTGGCGGCGGCGTCGTCCAGCCGCTCCAGCTGTTCCTGCAGCGCCGCCAGGTCGCGCCAGGCGGCGGCGAAATCGGGCTTCAGTTTCAGGGCTGCGCGAAAGGCCTCGATCGCGGCATCCGGCTGGCCCGCGCGGGCCAGCGCGCTGCCATGGCCATAGGCGAAGACGGGGCTTTTCGGATTGCCCGCCCGCGCCCGGGCCATGATCTGTTCGGCCTCGGCAAAGCGGTTCTGGTGCAGCCGCACCACGCCCAGCATGTGAAGCGCCGCCGGGTCGGGCGCGGTGGTGAGCAGGGGGGCCAGCGCCTGCTCGGCGGCGGCCAGGTTGCCCTGCTGCAGGGCGCGCACGGCCAGCTCCAGGCTCTGTTGCAGGGGGGGAAAGGTGGCGGACATCAATGGGTTCCGGGCGTGCGGGGGGCCGCCTGTCAGGCGCCGTGTCTGCTCAAAATGCCTGAAATTCCATGAAATTCAAAATCTTGCCCAACATTTCGGAACTGTCGCAATTTGTCACTCCCGGGGCCTTACCCCCTTTGAATGCTTCAATTAATAAGTATCTCGGGCACGGCGATGAATATGTCACTGGTACTGATGCACGATCTTGGCTGGGTAGCCGGGGCGGTCGCGCTGGCGGGCGCGGCTTATGCCCTGCTGGCCGCGCTTTTTGCCGGCCGCTTCATGCGCGTGCGCCCGGCGCTGGCCCCGGCGAATGTGGCGGCTGTCACCATTCTCAAGCCACTGCATGGCGACGAGCCGGGGCTGGCCGAAAATCTCGAGACCTTCCTGAACCAGGATTATCCCGGCGACGTCCAGATCGTGTTCGGCGTGCATGACAACACCGATCCGGCGCTGGCGGTGGTGGAAAGGCTGGTGGCGAAATATCCGGGCCGCGACATCTGTGTGGTGCGCGACCACGCCTTGCACGGCGCCAATGGCAAGGTTTCCAACCTGATCAACATGCTGCCGGTGGCCCGGCATCCCGTTCTGATCCTGTCGGACAGCGATATCGCGGTGGGGCCGGGTTGGCTCGTCCAGGTGGTGGAGGCGCTGTCGCGCCCCGGCGTGGGCGTCGTCACCTGTTTCTATACCGGGGCCGCGGCGCCCGGCACGGCGCCGTTATGGCCGACGCTGGCGGCGATGGGCACTTCCTATGATTTCCTGCCCAACGCGCTGGTCGGCACCAGCCTGGCCCTGGCCGAGCCCTGTTTCGGCTCGACCATCGCGCTTCACCGCGCCACCCTGGACAAGGTGGGCGGGTTTGCCGCCTTCGCCGATCATCTTGCCGATGATTACGAAATCGGGCGGGCGGTGCGCGGCCTGGGCTATACGCTGGCCATTCCGGCGCTGGGCGTGGCGCACACCGCCGGCGAAGCCTCGCTTGGCGAGCTGATGCGCCATGAACTGCGCTGGACGCGCACCATCCGCATGCTCAATCCGGGCGGACATTTGGGCAGCTTTGTGACGCACGGGTTCGCCTTTTCGCTGATCGGCGCCATCCTGCTGGATTTCTCGGCCCCCGCGCTGGCTGTGGTGGGAATAACGCTTGCGGCGCGGCTGTTCCTGAAATATCGCATCGATACTGTTTTCGGGGCCCGGTCCGGTCCCGCCTGGCTGCTTCCGGTGCGCGATCTTTTAAGCTTTGCGGTGTTCGCGATGTCGCTGTTCGGCGAAACGGTCCATTGGCGGGGCTCCCGCTTTGCGATGGATGAAGCCGGCGTGATGACGCCTTCCTGACGATAAAGGACTTCGGTTATGACGATGAGAACCCTTTTCCTGCAGGCCCCGTCCTTTGACGGCTTTGACGGCGGCGCGGGCTCGCGCTACCAGGCCAAGCGCGAGATCAAGTCCTTCTGGTATCCCACCTGGCTGGCCCAGCCCGCCGCGCTGGTGGAAAATTCCAAGCTGATCGATGCCCCGCCGCACAACATCCAGCTTCCCGAAGTCGTGGCCCAGGCCAAGGATTTCGATCTGGTCGTGGCCCACACCTCGGTGCCGTCCTTCAAGTCCGACGTGAAGGTGATCGAGGCGCTGAAGGCCGCCAACCCGGGCCTCAAGGCCGGCCTGATCGGCGCCAAGGTGGCGGTCAATGCCGAAGGCTCGCTGCGCGAGGCCCCGGCCATCGACTTCGTCGCCCGCAACGAGTTCGATTTCACCATCAAGGACGTCGCCGACGGCCAGGACTGGTCTTCGATCAAGGGCATTTCGTACCGCAACAAGCACGGCGCGATCGTCAACAATCCCGACCGCCCGATGATTGAGAACATGGACAGCCTTCCCTGGGTCACGCCGGTCTACAAGCGCGACCTGGTGATGGAGAATTACTTCATCGGCTACATGAAGCATCCCTACATCTCGATCTATACGGGCCGCGGCTGCAAGTCGCGCTGCACTTTCTGCCTGTGGCCGCAGACCGTGGGCGGCCACAATTACCGCACCCGCAGCGTCGAGCATGTGGTCGAAGAGATCAAATGGGCGATGAAGGCGTTTCCCCAGACGCGGGAATTCTTCTTCGACGACGACACTTTCACCGACAACCTGCCGCGCGCCGAGGCGATCGCGAAAGAGCTGGGCAAGCTGGGCGTCACCTGGTCGTGCAACGCCAAGGCCAATGTGCCCTATGAATCGCTCAAGAAGCTGAAGGACGGGGGCCTGCGCCTTCTTCTTGTCGGCTATGAATCCGGCAACCAGCAGATCCTGCACAACATCAAGAAGGGCATGCGCGTCGAGGTTGCCGAGCGCTTCACCCGCGACTGCCATTCCCTGGGCATCAAGATCCACGGCACCTTCATCCTGGGCCTGCCGGGCGAGACGCTGGAGACGATGCGCGAGACCCGCGAATTCGCCAAGCGCATCAATCCACACACGGTGCAGATCTCGCTGGCGGCGCCCTATCCGGGCACCTTCCTCTACAACCAGGCCCTGCAGAATGGCTGGCTGGACGCGGCCAATGCCGAACTGATCGACGAGCACGGCATCCAGATCGCGCCGCTGCACTATCCGCACCTCAGCCACAAGGAAATCTTCGACTCGCTGGAGACCTTCTATCGCGAGTTCTATTTCCGCCCGCGCAAGATCGGCGCCATCGTCAAGGAAATGGTGACCGAGGAAGGCATGCTGAAGCGCCGTCTGCGCGAGGGCGTGGAGTTCTTCCAGTTCCTGCGCGACCGCCAGAGCGCGGCCGCCTGAGCGGGACCGCAAACTTTCAGATCCTCGCCCTGAGCCTGTCGAAGGGCGAGGATCGGCCGGCCTTTCCATGAAGAATCTCATCGTCACCGCCGATGATTTCGGCGCCGCGCGCCAGGTCAATGACGCGGTGGTAACGGCGCACCGGACCGGCATTCTGACCGCCGCCAGCCTGATGGTGTCCGCTCCCGCCGCCGCTGATGCGGTGGCGCGGGCGAAGGAAATGCCTTCGCTGCGCGTCGGCCTGCATCTGGTGCTGGTGGAGGGAAAGCCCACCCTGCCGGCCGCGCAGGTGCCCGACCTGATTGATCGTGACGGAATGTTCCGTACCGACATGGCGCGGGCCGGCGCGGCGATGTTCTTCCTGCCCCATGTCCGCCGCCAGCTGGAAGCGGAGATCGCCGCCCAGTTCGCCGCCTTTACCGCCACCGGCCTGCCGCTGGACCATGTCAACGCCCACAAGCATTTCCACCTGCATCCCACCATCGCGGGGCTGCTGGTCAAATATGCCGCCCGCCATGGGGTGAGGGGCGCGCGCGTGCCGCTGGAACCACAGGCGCTGCTGGCCCGGATCGAGCCGCGCAAGCCGTCGGCCGTGGTGGCGCTGACCACGCCTTTTTCGCGCCGCCTGGCCCGCCGCTTGCGCCGCGCCGGGCTGGTCGCGCCGGACCAGGTGTTCGGCCTGGCCTGGTCGGGGGCCATGACGGCCGACCGGCTGGCCGGGCTTCTGGCCCATTTGCCGGACGGACTGACCGAGATCTACATGCACCCGGCGACCGGGGATTACCCCGGCGCGGCGCCCGGATATCGCTATGGTGAGGAACTCGCGGCGCTGACCGACCGGCGCATGCCGGCCCTGATTGCGGCGCACAATATTCGCCTTGGCGGCTTTTGCGACTTTCCGGTAAAGTCCGCGCCGCACCACGCCAGTGGCTATTGAGCAAAATCAATGAGTTAGGTTGCCGTCCGGGCCAGACATGCGGCCCCGGACACCAGGGAGCAGTCGGTGAGCAGCACGGCATTCGTCATTCCGCCCGAATTGACGCTGGATACCGGCACCTGGCCCGGTGACGGACCGATCCGTTTCGGCTCCGACGAACACAAGCGGCTGTTCTGCAAGACGCTGCTGGACACCCACAATCCCTATCGTCCGCGCGTGCTGGACTGGCCGAAGCTGGACGCCGATGCCGAGAAGCGCATCACCAGCCTGCCGATCTGGGACATCGCGGTTCAGACCGAGAACAAGGCGGGGATGAACGTGGCCACCTATGCGGAGTCGATCGCCGACCCGCTGCTGAGAAAGGCGGTGGAGCTGGACGGCTATGAGGAAAAGCGCCACCGCCATGTGCTGGCCAACCTGGTGCAGGCCTATGGCATCACGCTCGCGCCCGAGCCGCCTTTCCCGCGGCCGAAGGACCCCGAATGGGCCTTCCTGGTCACCGGCTACAGCGAGTGCATCGACTCGTTTTTCGCCTTCGGCCTGTTCAAGGCGGCCAAGGACACCGGCTTTTTCCCGCCCGAACTGATCGACACCTTCGAGCCGGTGATCCACGAGGAAGGCCGCCACATCCTGTTCTTCGTCAACTGGATCGCCTGGCACCGGCGCAACATGCCCCTGTGGCGCCGCCCCTGGTTCGAGCTGAAAGTGCTGGCGGTGTGGATTTTCCTGATCTGGGAACGCATCGGCATCGCCAGGGATGTCGGCCATGGCCGGCAGGACAACAATTTCACCGTCAACGGCGCCCAGCAGCTGGGCGCCGACATCGACGTCGGCGAACTGGTCGCCATCTGCCTTGCGGAGAACGATCGCCGCCTGTCGATCTATGACCCGCGCCTCAAACGCCCGCGCTTTGTGCCCTTCATGGCCAGGCTGGCGCTGAAATTTATCGGTCCCAAGACAAAGAAAGCCGCCTGATGAAAATCGGATCGCTGGAACATCGCGACGCCTTCTGCAGTCATTTCGTGCGGACCTATACGGAGTTCGATCCGGAAACCCTGCCCTGGCCGCAACTGGACGAAGCCGCGCTCGCGCGCCTGAAGTCGGTGCCTTTCTGGGAAGAGGTCTTCTACACCGAGCGCCGGGCCGGGGCGATCGTCGCGGCCTTCACCGAAACCATCACCGATCCGGTCCTGAAGGAGGCGGTGGCGCTGCAGGGGCTTGAGGAAGCCCGCCACGCCAAGCTGATCCGGGTGATGATCGAGAAATACGGCATCGACGCCGCCGAACGCCCGGTCGAGGACGTCTCCGACAATGTCGAGACCCGCTTCAAGGATTTCGGCTTCGGCGAGTGCATGGATTCGTTCCTGGGCTTTGGCGTGTTCAAGATCGCCATGGCCAGCGAGTTCCTGCCCAGGGAGATGTTCGCCATCTTCGAAACCCTGATGTACGAGGAGACGCGCCATATCGTCTTCTTCGTCAACTGGATGGCCTATACCCAGGCGCGCAAGGGCCTGTTCGCGCGCATGGCGCTGCCGCTGACCGACTTCCGCTATTACATGCGCGCGCTGGGCCGGCTGGTGGGCACGGCCCGCCGCGGCAAGGAGCTGAACGAGGGCAAGGAATTTTCCGCCACCCAGGCGTCGGTGTTCCTCGACGGCTTCACCTTCCGCCGTTTCCTCGAGGACTGCTATCTGGAGAACCGGCGCCGCATGGACGCCTTCGATCCCGAATTGCTGCGCCCCAGCTTCCTGCCCCAGCTTGCGCAGACCGCGCTTTCGGCCATGCGCCTGTGGAGCTTCCGCGCCAAACCGCTGCCCGCCTGATGCTGCGCAGTCCACGGATCGGCGTCGCCCTCGCGCTTGCGGCCGGCCTGGTCGCGGTCGTCTATCTGGTGTGGTCGATCGGCTTTGCGCCGGTGATGGAAGCCATAGCGCGCGCCGGGTTCGGCGGGCTGGCGATCCTGTGCCTTTATACGCTGCTGGTGTTCGTGTCACTGGCCTTCGCCTGGGCGGTGCTGTTGCCGGCCGGGCGGCGCCGGCCCATCCTTGATTTCTACATGGGCAGGCTGGTGCGCGATTCCATCGCCGAGGTGTCGCCCTTCTCTCCGGTGGGCGGCATGGTGGCGGCGGCGCGGCTGATGGCCCTGCGCGGCATGAATGCGGCGTATGCGGGCGCCTCGGTCGCCGCGGACGCCACGACGGAGGCGATGGCGCAGGTCGCCTTCCTGGCCTTTGGCCTGGGCCTGGGGCTGACCCAGTTCCGCCATGCGAGCGGCAGCAGCACCATCACCCACGCCATGATGGTGATCCTGCTGCTGGCGGTGCCCGGCATCGCGCTGCTGATCTTCCTGCAGCGGCGCGGCGCGGGCCTTGCCGAACGACTGGCGGCGCGCTTCTTTCCCCAGTCCGGCGAAAGCGTTTCCCTCCACGCCGCCATCCACGACATGTACGATTCCAAGCGGCGGCTGGCCCTGTCGGCGGCGCTTCACCTTCTGGCCTGGGTGGGGGCGGGCGGCGGCACCTTCATTTCCTTCTGGCTGGTCGGCGGCCGGATCGGGCTGTTCAATGCGATCGCGCTGGAAGCATTGCTGTCGACCATCCGCTCGGTTGCGGCGTTCGTGCCGGCCGCCATTGGCGTGCAGGAAGCGGGCTATGCGATGCTGGCACCGCTGTTCGGCCTGACCCCGGAAATGGGGCTGGCGGTGTCGCTGCTCAAGCGCGCGCGGGAGATAACCCTGGGGGTTCCGGCCCTGGTCTATTGGCAGGGCGTGGAGGGGCGAGCCGCGTTCCGCGTAGCGGGTGAGCCCGTCCAGGCGACGGGCGAAAGCGGCGAGCGCCGCGAGCACGAGCGAGCGGCCGGGGGGGAACTGTGAGCGACACGGTTCTTGTCACCGGCGCGACCGGCTTTGTCGGCTCGGCGGTGGCGCGGGCCCTGGTGGCGCGCGGCTTCCATGTGCGCGCCCTGATGCGCGCCAATGCCAACCGCCTGAATATCGCACGCCTGAACTGTGAGCCGGTCATCGGCGACATGCGCGATGAAGAGTCGATGGCCGCCGCCCTGAAGGGCGCCCGCTTCCTTTTCCATGTCGCCGCGGACTACCGGTTGTGGGCGAAGGACCCGCACGAGATCGAGCGCAACAACCTTCAGGGCGTGCGCGCCACCATGCAGGCCGCGCTGGGGGCCGGGGTGGAGCGCGTGGTCTATACCTCCTCGGTCGCGGCGCTGAAGCCCGGCAGGAGCGGAGAAAACCGCGGGGCGGTGGATGAAACCGCCCGCCACACGCCGCAAACCGTTATCGGCGCCTACAAGCGCAGCAAGCTGATGGCGGAGCGCGAGGTCGAACGCCTTGTCGTCGAAGAAAGGCTGCCCGCCGTCATCGTGGCGCCCTCCACGCCCGTGGGCGCGCACGACGTCAAGCCCACCCCTACCGGCCGCATCATCGTCGAGGCGGCGAAGGGGCGCCTGCCCGCCTTTGTCGATACCGGGCTGAACCTGGTGCATGTCGATGACGTGGCCGAAGGCCATCTTCTGGCGCTGGAGCGCGGGCGGATCGGCGAGAATTATATCCTGGGCGGCAGCGATGTGATGCTTCAGGAGATGCTGGGCGACATCGCCTTCCTGTCGGGCCGCAGGCCCCCGACCATCAAGCTGCCGCGCGCGCCCCTGTTTCCGCTGGCATGGGCGGCCGAGACGGCGGCGCGCTTCACCGGCAAGGAACCTTTCCTGACCGCCGACGCACTGCGCATGTCGCGCTATCGCATGTTCTTCAGTTCCGCCAAGGCGGAGCGCGAGCTTGGCTATCGCGCCCGGCCCTGGCACGAGGGGATCAGGGATGCGCTGTCCTGGTTCGCCCGGAACGGATACCTCACATGATCGCGGCGATTGTGTTCGCCTTCCTGCCGCTGGCGGTTTGGCTTTACCTGCTGCTGCTGCGCGACGGCTTCTGGCGCATGCGCGAGCGCGACACGCTGCCGGTGGCCGAGCCCGCATCCTGGCCCGCCGTGGTGGCGGTGGTGCCGGCCCGCAACGAAGCCGACGTGATCCAGCACAGCCTCTCCACCCTGATCGCCCAGGATTATCCGGGCGACCTGCGCATCATCCTGGTGGACGACCAGTCCGATGACGGCACGGGCGAGCTGGCCCGGGCCCTTGATCCGGCAAAGGTCACGGTGTTGACGGGCGCCCCCCGGCCGCAGGGCTGGACCGGAAAGCTCTGGGCCATGCACCAGGGCTGCGAGCAGGCGGGCGCGGGCGCGGCGGAATTCATCTGGTTCACCGACGCCGACATCGCCCACAGCCCCGACAATCTGCGCCACCTGGTGGCGCGCGCGCAGGCAGATAACAAGGTGCTGGTTTCGCTGATGGCGCGGCTGAACTGCCGCACCACGGCCGAGCATTTCCTGATCCCCGCCTTTGTCTTCTTCTTCGACATGCTCTACCCCTTCGGCGCGGTGAACGATCCGGCGCGCAAGACCGCCGCCGCCGCCGGCGGCTGCATGCTGGCGCGCCGTTCCGCGCTGGACGCCG
>DASTRG010000133.1:0-3961 GCA_035761325.1 Rhizomicrobium sp.
CATGCGGTGATCAGTCCCTATGTCACCTGGACGGGCGAGGGCGTATTACCCTGGGGCGTCACCTTCGGCGGCACCTATGTCAGCCACACAAGCCAGGTGATCGACAATCCCATCCGCTATCCGTCCTACCTCACGCTCAACGCCTCCGGCTTTGTGCGCTATGAGGCGTGGGAGGCGAATGTGAACGTCAACAATCTTTCGAACACGCGCTATTTCACGCCCGGCGCCGACGCCTATTCCATGCTCAGCGCTTTGCCCGGCACCGGCCGCATGTGGAAGATTACGCTGCGGCGGCTGTTTTAGCGGCGCAGCCGGCGCTAGGGTTCCGCGTGTTTCGGAGAGCCCTGCATGAAACGCCTCGCGGCACCGGGCCGGCTGGCCGCAATCCTGCTGATCCTGCTTTCGGGCGCGGCGTCGGGCCAGGCATCGGCGCCCGCCCCAATCGCGTGGGTGCAGGCAGTGGACGGTGGCGGCTTCGAGGCGCGGCTGATGACCGGCGCGGCAACCTGTCCGGTGATGCATACCGATCACGGCGATGTGGCCATGGCGGTGCGCGCGGCGGCCGATGACAAATTCCCGCTTCTGTGTGCTGCGGAACTGGCGCCGGGTACCTCCCGGGCCGACATCGACGGCAAACCATTGCCCGTGCCGGCTGCCGATCCGCAACGCATCCTTGTCATCGGTGACACTGGATGCCGTCTGCAGGCAGGCACCACGCAGGATTGCAACACGCCCGAACAATGGCCGTTTCCCCGGCTTGCGGCCGCGGCCGCCGGGCTGCGCCCCGACCTGGTGATCCATGTCGGGGATTATCTTTATCGCGAGACGCCATGCCCGCCGGGCGACGCGGGCTGTGCCGGCTCGCCTTACGGCGACAATGGTCCGGCCTGGCAGGCCGATTTCTTCGCTCCCGCCAAGCCGCTGCTGGAAGCCGCGCCCATCGTGGCGGCGCGCGGCAATCACGAGGAATGCGGGCGCGAGGGCCCCGGCTGGCTGCGGCTGCTGGGGCCGCTCGCGCACACGCCCGGCGCGCCCTGCCTCAATCACATCCCGATGTTCACGGTGGACCTGGGCACATTGCGGCTGGCGGTGATGGACGATGCCAGTGCTCCGGAAATGACGGTCAACCAGGCCGACCTTGCCGCCTATACCGCCGAGATCGCCGCCCTTGGCCGGATCGCTCCGCCGGTCTGGTTCGTGCATCACCGTCCGATCTGGGCGGCGATCACAGGTCCCCTGGGGATTCCCATCGGGGGCAACCGTACCCTGGTCCGGGCGGCCCACGATGCGGCGGCTGCCGCCGGCAAGGACGACCCGCTGATCCCGCCGACCGTCGCCCTGCAGCTTTCCGGGCACATTCACACCTTCGAGGCGATCAATTACGACCGGTCCGTGCCGCCCCAGATCGTTGCGGGCAATGGCGGTGATCTGTTGCAGGTGACACCGCTGAACCTGCGCGGCGCGATCTTCCAGGGCCCCGAGACGGTACGCGTGACCAGCGGCCTGTCGGTGGGCGGCTTCGGCTTCCTGCTGATGACGCGTGCCGACGATGGCTGGGGAATCCAACTGTTCGATTCGGCGGGAATACCCATCAGGGCCTGCCATTTCACCAGCGCGCGGGACGGGCGGGACGGTCATGTCGACTGCCCCGAAACGAAATAATCGCGCGGCGGGCGGGATACCAACGGCTTTGCCATCGTCCGGGCGGTTTTTGCGCTTCTGCTTGCTGGCGTGGGCGCTGGCAGGGCCTTAGGCTTCGCGCCATCCTGAGTCCGGGCCAGAATCGGGGGATCAGATGGACGGCAGGCGGAAGCGACTTCTCCTCGTCATCGGTGGCATCGTGGCGGTTGTCGCGATGGTGGCCGTGGCCGCTGTGTTTTTTGCGGGCAACCCGCGCGAGGGCGGCATGCTGGCGCGGCTGCAGAGCGGGCTGTCCACGGTCACCGGCGGATTTTCCCGCCCTCGCGCCCCGGCGCCACAGGAGTTCGCCTTCCGGCGCCTGGAGATCGACGTTTCCAAGCCCCAGGCCGAGGCGTGCCTGGTCTTTACCCGCCCCCTCGATGCCTCCGGCAGGATTCACTACCTCGATTACCTCTCCATCGATCCTCTCGCCAAGGTGGCTGCGCGGGTGGTTGGCACGCGGCTGTGCCTGGCGGGACTGTCCTTCGACAAAACCTATAGCGTGACCCTGAAGGACGGGTTGCCCGCCGCCGACGGCTCCGGACTTCAGGCCGAGACGATTCCAGTAGAGCTGCGCGACAAGCCGGCGCTGGTGCGCTTTTCCGGCGGCATCATCCTGCCGCGCGAGAATGCGGCGGGCGTGCCGGTCACCACGGTCAATGTCGACAGGCTGGACATCAAGGTGATCCGGGTCGGCGACCGCCTGCTGTCGCAGATCGAATCGGGCACCGTCGACCAGACACAGCTTTACGGCTGGGATGAAAAGCAGCTCGAAGACGCGCAGGGGCAGGTGGTGTGGCGTGGAACCATGGACGTCGGCAACGTCAAGAATGACAGCGTCGTCACGCTGGTGCCCATCCACGACATCCTGAAGGGCAGGAAGCCCGGCGCCTATGTGCTGGTGGCGACGGACGCGGCGAGAAAGGTCAGCGACGACGAGTATGGCACCCGGATGGCGACGCAGTGGGTGGTCGATTCCGATATTTCCCTGACCAGTTTCACGGCCGACCGCGCCGCGGACGGCGTCGGCCTGACCGTCTTCGCCCGTTCCTACAGCCGCGCCGAGCCGTTGGCGGGCCTGCGCATGACCCTGGTGGCGCGCAACAACAACCAGCTCGCCAGCGTGGTCACCGACGGCAATGGCCGGGCGAATTTCGACGCCGGACTGATGCGCGCCACCGGCGGCGATCAGCCCGTGATGCTCATGGCCTATGGCGAGAATGGCGATTTCAGTTTCCTGGACCTGCGCCGTTCGGCCTTCGACCTGACCGATCGCGGTGTTGGCGGCCATCCCGCACCCGGGCCTGTCGATGCCTGGCTCTATACCGAGCGCGGTGTCTACCGACCCGGTGAGACGGTGCAGGCCGTCGCCATGCTGCGCGACCGGGTGGGAGCGGCCCTCAACGCGCCGCTGACACTGGTGGCCCAGCGCCCCGACGGCATCGAGGTGGGCCGCACCACCGTGGGCGGCGACAGGTTGCTGGCGGGCAGCGCGGCGTGGAGTCTGGCCCTCTCGCCCAGCGCGCCGCACGGGCGCTGGCAGATCAGCGCCTATATCGACCCCAAGGCCGAGCCGATCGGCCGTGTACAGTTCGATGTTGCCGACTTCGTGCCCCAGCGGCTGAAGGTGGCGCTGACGGCGCAGGAGAAGGCCATCGCGCCGGGCGACGCCTTCCATGTTCGCGCCGAGGCGCGCTTCCTTTATGGGGCGCCGGCGTCCGGCCTGTCGGGCGACGGTGAGGCCACCATCGCCGCCGATCCCAACCCCTGGCCCCAATATCACGGCTGGCAGTTCGGCCGCATGGATGACAGCTTCTCCGAGACCAAGGTGGACCTGAGTGTACCGGACACCGACGCGGCGGGCGTCACCACCGTCACCGGCAACACCGGCGCGCTGGCCGAGACGACCTTGCCGCTGAAAGCCACGGTGCGCATCTCGATCCACGAGCCGGGCGGGCGCACCACCGACCGCAGCACCGACATCGCCATCCGCACCCACGACGTCTCCATCGGCATCCGCCCGGATTTCGACGGCGGCTCGGTGCCGGAAAATGCCCGCGCGGCCTTTCAGGCCATCGCACTGGACAGGACGGGAAAGCGCGTCGCGCTCAACGGGCTGACGGTGAGCTGGGTACGCGAGGACACCACCTATCAATGGTTTCAGACCAATGGCGAATGGCGCTACCAGTCCGTCACCCGCGACCGGCTGATCACATCCACGACCATGTCCATCGGCCAGGGCGCGCCGCTCAAGCTGGCCCAGGCAATGGCCTGGGGCACC
>DASTRG010000134.1:0-15824 GCA_035761325.1 Rhizomicrobium sp.
GTGACCAGCTGGGGCCAGTCGGCCTTGTGGCTGTCGATCCAGGCGCGCAGACGGTCGGCGAACTGCGACTGTTTCAGGAACAGGTGGGTGGAATCGCGGATCTCGATATCCCTGGCACCCGACACCGCCGAACGCGGCTCGATCAAATCGACGGGATCGAGCACGCGCGTGCAATTCTCACACTGGTCGCCGCGGGCGCGGTCATAACCGCAATGCGGACAGGTGCCGATGACATAGCGGTCGGGCAGAAAGCGGCTGTCGGTGGCGCTGTAGGCCTGCTTGGTGGTGCGCAGTTCAAGGAACCCGTTCGCCCACAATCTCCTGGCGAAGTGCAGCGTGAGTTCATGGTTCTGCGGCGACGACGAGCGGCCGAAATTATCCCAGGAAAGACTGAAACGGTCGCCCAGATCCTTCTGAACCGCATGCCACTTTGCGGCATATTCCGCGACCGGCACCCCCTCCTCGAGGGCCGCCAGCTCGACAGGGGCGCCATGCTCGTCGGTGGCGCAGATCGCCAGCGTGTCATAGCCGCGGCTGCGGCAGAAACGGGCGAAGATGTCGGCCGGCAGCATGGAACCGACCAGGTTGCCCAGGTGCTTGACCCCGGCGACATAGGGGATGGCGGAGGTGATCAGGATGCGTTTCATGGCGGGCGGAATTGTGCCAAAATCTCAAAAAATGCCGGTCCCTCATACAGGGGGACGGCGGGGGACGCAAAAGGGGCTTCGGACATGGCGGGATTGACGCGCGGCTTGGCTTCGGCGGCGGTGACCGCTGTGTTCCTGGCGGGGGTGGTGCCGTTCTGGGCCACTGCCGCGATGGCTCAGCCCCACCAGACCATCCCCGACAACAGCATCGTGCCGGTCAGCGCGCTGGCCAATGCCCCGCACCAGGACATTTCCAACGGTATCGTCTCGGCCAGGGTCTACCTGCCCGGTCCGGCGGCCTTCTATCGGGGCACCCGCTTCGACCGTAATGGCATCGTCGCCCACGCCACCTACCAAGGGCAGGACTATGGCCGGCCCTGGTTCAGCGGCTACTCGCCCGCAGTGCATGACTTCACCTGGCACAAGGGCGAAGTGATCGTGCATCCGGCCAGCGCCGCGGCCGGTCCCGCCGAGGAATTTGATTCCATCGGCTTCGATGCCGCCGGGATTGGCGGCCATTTCCTCAAGATCGGGATCGGTGTGCTCAAGCGCGACACCGACAAGGAGGATCACGTTCATCCCTATCCCGTGGTCAATGGCGGCACCTTCAACAAGCAAGGCGGCAAGGCCCGCGTGCAGATGACCCAGACCCTGACCGACAAGGCCAGCGGCTATGGCTACGTTTATACGAAGACGGTGCGGCTGGCGCCGGGCAAGGCCCAACTGGTGATCGAGCACAGCCTGACAAACACCGGCAACAAGGACATCGACACCAATGTCTATTGCCACAACTTCCTCACCCTCAGTCCCGGCGACGAACACATCAGCATCACCGCGCCCTTCGCGATAAAGGCCGAAAAACCATTTGCGCCCGACGCGGCAGCGGTGGAGGGCAAGACCATCAAGTACCTGCGCGCGGTGAAAGAAGGCGAAAGCGTCACCTCGCCCATCAGCGGCTTCGGGAACAGCGCCAGCGACTACGATTTCACGGTGAAGAACACCGCCACGGGGTTTGGCCAGCGCATCCGCGGCGACCAGCCGCTGGCGCGCATCAATTTCTGGTCCATTGCCACCAATGTCAGCTGGGAGCCCTATGTGGCGATTTCGCTCAAACCCGGCCAGACCAAGCACTGGACCTATACCTACGATTATATCGGGCCGAAATAGGATGCGCCGCGCGGGGCTCGCCATATTAATGCTGGCGGGTGTCCCGGCGCCTTCCTGGGCCGATCCTGCAACTCTGCCGGCCACGGCGCTGGAAAATTTCCGGCACGTGGAGCTCGACAACGGGCGCCTTACAGCCAAGGTCTACCCGCCCGGGGAAAACGAGCTCTATCGCGGCACGCGCTTCGATCATGCCGGGGTGGTGTTTCATGTTACCTATCGGGGACAGGACTACGACACCTACTGGTTCGACCGTTTCGTCGCCGATCCCGCTGTAACCGCCAAGCAGCCGCCTTATGTGGAAACATCGTGTTGCGCCGTCAGCGGTCCGGTCGAGGAGTTCGCTGCCGTCGGATTTGACGAAGCGGGCATGGGCGGTCGCTTCATCAAACCCGGGATCGGTATCTTCACGCGAGACAATGACGATCCGGCGCGCTTTCCCACCCTGCCCGCGCTGAATGAGGGGGTACGCACTTTCCGCGCGACTAAGAACAGTGCCTTTTTTGTCCAGACGATCGACGATCCGAAATCCGGCTACGGTTATCGTTACGAAAAGACCGTCACCCTGGTGCCGGGCAAGGCGCAGATGACCATCAGCCACGTGATGACCAACACCGGCAGCAAGCCCATCGACACCACCGTCTATTGCCACAATTTCCTGACCCTCAGCCCCGGCAACGAGCACCTGGTGATCACCGCGCCGTTCCCAATCAGGCCTCAAAAACCGCTGGATCCGAAGATCGTGCGCGTCGACGCAAGGACCATCCGCTATATTGCGCCGGTCCCTTCAGGTCAGACGGTGATGAGCCTGATCGACGGCTATGGCCCCGGCGCGCGCGACTATGATTTCACAGTCACAAACACGATGACCGGTTTTGGCCAGCGAATCCGGGGCGATCAGCCCATCGTGAAGATCAATATGTGGTCGATCGATCGCACCTACAGCCTGGAGCCCTATATCGCGATTTCGTTGAATCCCGGTGAGACGAAACGCTGGACATACACTTATGACTATTTTGGACCGGGCGACAGGCAAGCTGGAGGAAAACCATGAGGATCGTGCCTCAAATCCTTGCCCTCATTGCAGCGGCCAATCTCGCCTCGCCCTCCGTTGCGTGGGCCCAGGGGAATGCGCCCTTTGTGCCACCACCCGACGGCGACACCACGCCGGCCAGCGCGCTCGACAATTTCCCCAGCAGGATTATCACCAACGGCCTGATCACGGCCAAGGTCTATCTGCCGGGCCCGTTCGGCTTCTATCGTGGCACCCGCTTCGATCATGCGGGCATGATTGCCCACATTACCTACAAGGGGCACGATTACGGGCGCTACTGGTTCG
The DNA here is from genome assembly GCA_035761325.1 of Rhizomicrobium sp. Lineage (GTDB taxonomy): Bacteria > Pseudomonadota > Alphaproteobacteria > Micropepsales > Micropepsaceae > Rhizomicrobium. Next base: position 3,151 of record DASTRG010000134.1, read on the forward strand.
TGAAGACCTCACCCGACGTAAAGAATTTCACTTATGACAGCGACGGGCTGGTGGCGAACAACAACAACGTCGCCGCAGGTCCGGTGGAGGAATTCGGCGAGAACGGCTTTGATGCCGCCGGTCCGGGCGGGCGGTTTCTCAAGATTGGCGTGGGCATCCTGAAGCGCGATAACGATACCTATGACCGCTACCACACCTATCCCATTCTCAATCGCGGCATACGCACCACGCGGGCGACGAAAAACAGCATCACCTTTACCCAGGAAATCGCCAACGATCCGTCGGGCTATGGCTACCGCTTTTCCAAGACGGTAACGCTGGTGCCCGGCAAACCCACCATGCTGATCGAAGACCGGCTGCAGAACACGGGCAAGAAGCCCATCGACACCACGGTCTACAATCATCATTTCATGACCCTCAGCCCGGGAGAGGATGGGGTCGAACTTGAGGCTCCGTTCACCCTGGCGCACGCCCGGCCAATGCCGGCAGACGTGGTCAAATTCGACGGCAAGCGGATGACATATCTGCGCGGTCTGACCGGAGAGGAGCAGGTCGCCGGCGATCTGACCGGGTTCGGCGAGACGGCGAGCGACAATGACTTCCGCGTCACCGCCACAAAGACCGGCTATGGCGTGCGGCTGCGGGCGAACCGGCCCGTGACGCGGCTTCTATGGTGGTCGGTGCCCTCCACCATGGGAATCGAGCCTTACATGGATATCAAGATAAAGCCTGGCGACACCATGCACTGGACACACACTCTGGATTATTTCGGGCCGGATCAGCGATAAGACAAGACATGAGACATTTTCTAGCGGCCCTCGCGGTTCTGCTCGCGGGTGGCGCAAATGCGCAGCCCGCACAACCGCAGCCCAAGATCACCCATCCCGTCCAGGACCTGCTGGCGTCCTCGCCCTCCGTTGTGCTGAGCAACGGCTCGCTACGGGCGGTGGTGCGGCCGCCGGATATCGAAAAGGGTTTTTATCGCGGCACGCGCTTCGACCAGGCCGGCGTGATCACCAGCCTGACGGCGGGCGGTACGGAATTCTACGGTCCCTGGTTTGAGCGAACCGCTCCCGAGGTGCTGGATTACACCTATGTCGGCGATGACGTTGTTGGCGGCCCCGACAGTGCCATCAGTGGCCCGGTGGAGGAATTCGCGCCGCTTGGATTTCAGCAAAAGCCCGGACTGTTCGTGAAGATCGGGGTGGGCGTGCTGCGTCAGCCTGACGACAAGGCTTATGATCATTACCGGCATTACCAGATCGTCGATGCCGGAAAGCGACAAACCCTTTCCTCCAGCCACAGCGTCACCTTCATACAGACCCTGTCCGGCGCGGGGTATGCCTATGAATATGAAAAGTCCATCACGCTGATCCCCGGCACCAACCAGATGCAGATCGACCATGTGCTGAGGAACACCGGCGCGGCCCCGATCGACACCACCGTCTATGACCACAATTTCCTGCGGCTCGTGCCCGGCAACCCCGACATCCGCATCAGCTTTCCCTTCACCATCCGCCCCCGGCTCGCCGGCGCCGCCAATCCGCCGCCGGCGGATCTGATCAGCTTTCAGGGCAACAGCCTGGTGTATCTGAGGGCCATGAAGCCGAAGGAGCGCCTGTCCTTCACCGTTGCCGGTTTTGGCGACAGCGCCGACGATTACGACATCCGTATCGATGGTCCCACGGGCGCGGGCGTGCGGATCAAGGGCAGCGATCCCATCACCAGGATCAACATCTTCTCGATCGACCGGGTGCAGGCGGTGGAACCCTATATTGCCATCCACGTGCCGCCGGGCGGCGAACAGCGCTGGCGCTATACGTATGAATTCACGCCCTGACCGGGCGCGGAACTTGCCTTTAACCAGGGCTGTGGCTAATGGAGCGCCACGGACAGCCGGATTAGCTCAGCGGTAGAGCAGCGGTTTTGTAAACCGAAGGTCGGGGGTTCAATCCCCTCATCCGGCACCGTCCCAGCCTGGGGGCTTCGATGGGAACCGTTCACGATTTTTCGCGGCGAAAAAATTCGCGGCAGAAAAAGAGGTCCCGCAAACGGAACCTGCTACCAAACGCCATAGCTCGCGGGCTTATCGTTGCATTCTCAGCACTCGTGCTGATTGGCTTGCTCTTGCATCGGACGCCACAGGAAGTGGCATCATTGCTGCCTCGGTTCGACCGCGCCCATTTCGGTTTGTGCTATAGCGGCCCCGGATTTAACTGCGTGGTCGATGGCGACACCTTCTGGGCCAACGGGCGGAAGATTCGCGTCGCAGACATCGATGCGCCCGAGACCCACCCATCCAGATGTCCGCGCGAGGCAGACCTGGGCGAGAAAGCAACCCTGCGCCTGCGGGAATTGCTCAATCAGGGACCCGTGACACTGGAAACTGTTCCCCCCGGCACCGACCGTTACGGCCGCGCCCTGCGTCGTGTTACGCGGAATGGACAATCGCTGGGCAGCGTCCTTGTTTCCGAGGGACTGGCCCGGGATTGGGACGGCTATCGCCGGCCTTGGTGCTAGGCACCGGCCAGGAAATCGAAATCACATCCCCTGTCGGCCTGAAGAACATGGCGCTGGTAGAGCGCCGCATAGCCGCGTTCCGGGAACGGCGGCGGCGTGTGGGCCGCCAGGCGCCGGGCAATCTCCTCACCCGTGACCAAAAGGTCGATGCGCCGGTCCTTCACGGACAGGCGGATGCGGTCGCCATTGCGCACGGCGGCCAGGGGCCCACCCACCGCGCTTTCCGGCGTCACGTGCAGCACCACGGTGCCGAAGGCGGTGCCCGACATGCGTGCATCGGAGATGCGAACCATGTCCTTGACGCCTTGCTGCGCAAGCTTTTTGGGGATGGGCAGATAGCCGGCCTCGGGCATGGCGGCGGCGCGTGGGCCGGCATTCTTCAGAACCAGCACATCGGACGCCGTTACATCCAGCGCCGGATCGTCGATGCGCGCGGCGAGATCCTCCAGATTGTCGAACACCACCGCGCGGCCTTCGCTCTCAAGCAGGTATTCGCTGGCCGCCGCGCGCTTGAGAATCGCCCCGCCCGGCGCCAGCGAGCCCCGCAGCGCCACAAGACCCCCCACGGGCGAGACCGGCGCATTCAGCGGGCGGATCACCTTTCGGTCAATGAAGCCTGACAGCCCCGCCAACCGCTGCCCCAGCGTGACGCCCTCAAGATCAATCGTGTCCAGATGCAGCAGCGGCTTCAGCTCGCGCAGCACCGTGCCCATGCCGCCTGCGGCAAAAAAATCCTCCATATACCCTTCGCCGACCGGTTTGAGGTCGACCAGTACCGGCGTCTGGTCCGAGATCGCGTTCAGCCGGTCCTGAGAGATGCCAACTCCCGCACGCCCGGCGATCGCGGTCAGGTGAATGATGGCGTTCGTGGAGCCGCCAATCGCCATCAGCACACGCAGGGCGTTCTCGACCGATTTTTCCGTTACCAGCTGACGCGGCGTGATTGGCCGCCGCGCCAGTGCCATGGCCGCGCGGCCCGAAGCTTCCGCGGCCAGCAGGCGGGCCGAGTGCACCGCCGGAATGGCGGCGGTTCCCGGCAATGCCATGCCCAGCGTTTCGGCGATGCACGCCATGGTGCTGGCGGTGCCCATCACCGCACAGGTCCCCGCCGTGACGGCCAGGTTACCCTCGATCTCTTCGATCTCGGCCGCGCTGACTTCTCCGGCGCGATGGCGGCCCCAGAAGCGACGGCAGTCCGTGCAGGCGCCCAGCCGCTCGCCCCTGTAGCGGCCCGTGGACATCGGCCCGGTGACAAGCTGAACCGCCGGAATATTTGCCGACACCGCTCCCATCAATTGCGCCGGCACGGTCTTGTCGCAACCGCCCACAAGCACCACCGCGTCCATCGGCTGGGCGCGGATCATCTCCTCTGTGTCCATCGCCATCAGGTTGCGGAACATCATCGAGGTGGGGTTGAGGAAGACCTCACCCAGCGAAATTGTGGGAAAGACGCGCGGCAGGCCGCCTGCCGCCAGCACCCCGCGCGACACCGCCTGGACCAGCTCGGGCATGGCGCGGTGGCAATTGTTGAAGTCCGAACCGGTGGCGGCGATGCCCACGACGGGACCATCCAGCAGCGGCGCCGACACACCCATCGACCGCGCGAAGGACCGGCGCAGGTAACGCGCGAAATCGCGATCACCGTAATTGGTGAGTCCGCGAAAAAGCCCCTTGCTCATGCGGACGGCCCGTTCATGTGCGCGGCCAGCAAGGTGGCGACATGCACCGCGCGCTTGTGCGCGCCGTCGGCGATCTGGTGACGACAGGACGTGCCGTCGGCGACCAGCACAGTATCGGCATCGGCCTCGCGCGCGGCGGGCAGAAGCGACAACTCGCCCATCTTCAGGCTGACGGCGGCGGTCTCTGCCTGATAGCCGAAGGCGCCGGCCATGCCACAGCAGCTGGATTCGATTTTCTCAAGCTTTAGGTCCGGGATCAGGCGCAACGTCTCTTCGGCCGCCCCCATCGCGCCGAACGCCTTCTGGTGACAATGACCATGCAGCAGGGCCTTCTGTGTCGCCGGCTTCAGCCTGGGACTGAAGCGGCCGGCCTTCGCCTCACGCGCGATGAATTCCTCGAACAAAAGGGCGTGAGCAGCGGCGCGTTTGGCGTCCCCGCCTGGAAGCATGGCCAGCGCCTCGTCCCGGAACGAGAAGAGGCAGCTCGGCTCCAGCCCGACCAATGGCACGCCACGGGCGAAAAACGGATTCAGCGCCTTGAAGCTGCGATGCATTTCTTCGCGCGCCGCCGCGACGTTTCCCACCGCCAGGTAGGTTCGTCCGCAACACAGCGGCCGGCCGCCGTCTTGCGGCGCGGCCAGATGCACGCGATAGCCGGCGCCGGTCAGCACCGCCACGGCATCGCGCAGCACACCGGGCTCGAAGGCGGCGTTGAATGTGTCGGCCCACAGCACGACCTCGCGACCGTCCTGCGGCCCGAAACTTTCGCCGGGATGGTCGAAGCGGTCCCGTCGCCAAACCGGTAACGACCGCTGTGCACTGAAGCCGGCAACCTTCTCCAAGAGCAGCCGCAGGCCGGCGCTGTGGTTGCGCAGGTTCAGCAGCGGCGCTATCCGCGATGCCAGCCGCGCGTAGCGCGGCAGACCGGCGATCAGCCGGTCCCGCAGGCTGTATCCATGAAGGTCGGCGCGCGCCTTCAGCACCTCGATTTTCATCCGCGCCATGTCGACGCCGGTGGGACATTCACGCTTGCATGCCTTGCAGGACACGCAAAGCTTCATCGTCTCCATCATCTCGAGCGAGGCAAACGCGCCCTCGCCCAGCTGGCCTGAAAGGGCCAGGCGCAGCGTATTGGCGCGGCCGCGGGTGACATGCTGCTCGTCGCGTGTGGCGCGATAGCTCGGACACATCGCCCCGCCTTCGGATTTCCGGCAGGCGCCATTATTGTTGCACTGCTCGGCCGCGCCCTGGAACCCGCCAATGGCGCCGGGATACTCCGACCAGTCCAGTGCCGGCGCGAAGTCGCGCACGGCGTAGCCCGGCGGGTAGCGGAACAGATCGCGCTGGTCGAATTTGGGACTGCGCACGATCTTGCCGGGATTCATCAGGCCGGAGGGATCGAAGGTGTCCTTGACCTCCTCGAACGCCTTCACAAGCCGCTCGCCGAACATCGGCTGATGGAATTCGCTGCGCACCAGTCCATCGCCATGCTCGCCGGAATGCGAGCCCTTGTACTGGCGCACCAGCGCGAAGGCTTCCTCGGCGATGGCGCGCATGGCCTTGACGTCCTTCTCCTGGCGCAGGTTCAGCACCGGGCGCACATGCAGACAGCCCTCGCTGGCATGGGCATACCAGGTGCCCCGCGTGCCGTGGCGTTCGAAACATTCGGTCAGCCTGGCGGTGTATTCCGCCAGATGCGGCAGCGGCACTGCACAATCCTCGACGAAGGAGATCGGCTTGCGCTGGTCCTTCATGGACATCATGATGTTGAGCCCGGACTTGCGCAGCTCCGTAACGGCGTTTTGCAGGGCCGGGTCATAAATCTCGACGACCCCACCCCACTTCGCCCCTTCCTGGCGGAAGTCGAACCCCAGATCGCCCATCAGCTGAACAAGCCGCGCCATGCGGCGCAGGTTTTCCTCCTCGCCGGAATCGAATTCCACCAGCAGGATCGCGGCGGGCTTGCCCCGCAGCATCGCATCCAGCGTGGCATGGAACATGGGAATATCCGCAGCCAGGCCAAGCATGGTGTCGTCCACCAGCTCAACCGCAATGGGCTTAAGTGTGACGATATGCTGGGCCGCATCCATGGCGGCATGAAAACTGCCGAAGTGGCACACCCCCAGGGCGCGCCTTCCCAACACCGGCGACAATTGCAGTTCGATGGCGGTGGAATAGGCCAGTGTGCCTTCCGAGCCCACCAGTATATGCGCCAGGTTGATGCGGTTGCGGCAAGGGTCCAGCGCGTCGAGGTTATAGCCGCCAACGCGTCTGTGCACCTTGGGGAAACGCGCCTCGACCTCGCCCGCTTCGCGCGCGCCGATGGCCATCAGCTTTTGCGCCAGCGGGCGCGTCCGGGCGTCCGCATCTGACAGGTCTGGCGCCACTTCGCCAAAATGCATGGCCGTGCCGTCGGCCAGCACCGCATCGATGGAAAGCACATTGGACCGCATGGTGCCATAGCGCAGCGACCGTCCGCCGCAGCTGTTGTTGGCAGCCATGCCGCCGATGGTGGCGCGGCTGGAGGTGGAAACATCCACCGGAAACCAAAGGCCATGCGGCTTCAACTGCCGGTTCAGATCGTCCAGGACGATGCCCGGCTCCACTTTTACCCGCCGGCCTTCGACATCCAGCGACAGGATGCGATTGAGATATTTCGATCCGTCTATAATTAGCCCGCTGTTCACCGTCTGGCCGCATTGGCTGGTGCCGCCGCCGCGGGCGGTTACCGCGACCCCTTCATCCCGCGCCAGGCCCAGTGCTGCCACGGCGTCATCCATGCCGGCGGGCACGACCACCCCGGCCGGCATGATCTGGTAATGCGAGGCATCGGTGGCATAGCGGCCACGGTCGAAGGTCCCGAACAACACCTCGCCCGCGACATGGGCTTTCAGGCGCCTTTCCAGGCCGGGATTCAACATGGCTGGCATGTGGTCAAACGCGTCCCTGTGACAAAGTTTTTTCCCGACTTTTTGCCCGTTTAAGGCTAAAAGCAATCCAATTGTGAACCGGCCTCCCGCCGGCCGATGGAGGAAAATCATGGCGCAGGGCATGCACTATCTTCAGATTCCGGGTCCGAGCCCCATTCCCGAGCGCATCCAGCGCGCGATCGACCGTCAGGTCATCGACCATCGCAGCGCCACCTTCCAGAAGCTGGGAAGGGAAGTGCTGGAGGCCATCCGGGAGCCTTTCGGCACCCGCCAGCCCGTGATCATCTTCCCTGCATCCGGCACCGGGGCCTGGGAAGCAGCCATCGCCAATACCCTGTCATCCGGTGACAGGGTGTTGATGGTGGAGACCGGCCAGTTTGCCGTACTGTGGGGCCAGATCGCCAAACGCTGGGGCCTTCAGGTCGAAATGCTTGAGACCGACTGGCGCCACGGCGTAAACCCGGGCGAAATTGAAGCCAGGCTATCAGAAGACAAGGCACACACCATCAAGGCCGTGATGGTGGTGCACAATGAAACCGCCACCTCCTGTGCCAGCGACATTGGCGCGGTTCGCAAGGCGATGGACAAGGCCCATCATCCCGCCCTTCTAATGATCGACTCGGTCTCGGCGCTCGCCTCCATGCCGGTAAAGCAGGACGAATGGGGCGTTGACGTGGTGGTGTCCGGCTCGCAGAAGGGCATGATGATGCCACCAGGCCTGGCCTTCACCGGGATCTCGCAAAAGGCACTGGCTGCATCGAAGACCAGCAACCTGCCCCGCTCCTATTGGGACTGGTCGGAAATGCTGAAGTTCAACGAAAATGGCTTCTTCCCGTACACGCCCGCCATCAACCTGCTCTATGGCCTGAAGGAGGCGCTGGCGATGCTGCGCGAGGAAGGGCTTGAGAATGTCTTTGCCCGGCATGAGCGCCTTGCGGCCGCCACCCGGGCGGCGGTGCAGGCCTGGGGACTGGAGCTGCAGTGCGCCGATCCAAAGGCGTATTCGCCGGTACTGACCACCGTGCGTACGCCCGCCGGTTTTGATGCCGACGCTTTCCGCAAGGTGGCACTGGAGCATTTCAACATTTCCTTGGGCATGGGCTTGGGCAAGGTTCTGGGCAAGGCATTTCGCATCGGTCATCTGGGCGACATCAATGAGCTAACCCTGATGGCGGCGCTGTCGGGAGTGGAGATGGCCCTGAGGGTCGCGGGCGTGCCCCACAAGGCCGGTGGCGTCCTGGCGGCGATGGACGTGCTGACGGGAGAAAGCAAGAAACTGCGCCTTTCGGCCTGAAAGGTTCAACAAGGAGGGGATGGGGATGAAACGGCTTGCAATCACCGCCGCGCTGATGTGCGGCGCCGCACTGTGTCTTTCATCGGCCGCCGGGGCACAACCCGCACCGCCGACGGCGGCGGCAACCGCCAATGTGCCGCTGGCCGCAAAGATCGGCCATTACGATCCCTCCAAGACCAGGCCGCTCAAAGCGGTGCATGATGGCGCCGGCACCATGAATTTCGGGCCCATAATGGGCGCCAACGGGCTGTCGACCAACCTGCTCTTCCTGCACCGGGGCGTGATCCATCCCCACAGCGGTATTGGCCAGCATTTCCACAATCACTGCGAAGAGATGTTCATTATCTTCGACGACACTGCGCAGTTCACCGTTAACGGCCGCACGTCGCAGCTGACCGGCACATGGGGCGTGCCCGACCGCATGGGTAGCGCACACGGCATCTACAACCCCACCGACCATGACATCGAGTGGATGAACATCAATGTCGGCGTCTCCAAGACCTATGACGCGTTCAACCTGGGCGATGACCGGGTGGGCGCTCCGCTGGACAAGGTGCCTCAGTTCGTCACTATGCATCTGGACAGGAGCCTGTTGAAGCCGGTGGATGGCGAAGCGGGCGTCTCGCGCCGCCGCGCGCTCGGGCCTTCGGTGTTCTATACGCCCTGGTCCTTTGTCGACCATCTGCTGATCCAGCCGGGGGCGGTTCTGCCCCCCACCACCGACCGCGACATGAGCGCGGCCTATTATGTGATATCGGGCGACGGCAGCGCGACGGTGAACGGCGAGACGGTTTCGATCAAAAAGGGCGATGCGGTCCCGGTGGACCTGGGCCAGACCAAGAGCTTCAAGGCCGGCAGCCAGCCGCTGGAGCTGATGGTCATAGGCGTGGCACGCGACATGAAGGCCAAGGATGCCTTCATGGCCGATCCCAAGAACGCATTCTGAGAAAACGCCGTTCCGGCGTACCCGGAACGGCGCCACCATCGCCTATTTGCGATAATACATCGGGATCTCGCCCGCGATCTTGCTGTGCAGCCGGTACAGGCTGGTCGAGCCCGTGAGATAGACCGTCCGGCCATCCTCGGCAAAAGCGATATTGGCCACGATTTCCGGGATCTTGATCTGGCCCAGCACCTTGCCCTGGGGGCTGATGATGCGTACTCCGCCCGGCCCCGAGGTCCAGACATTGCCGGCGCTGTCCACCTTCAGACCATCCGGCACATCGGGCGCAGTTCCGGGATAGCTGATGAAGGTGCGCCGGTTGGAAACTTTCCCGCCGGGCCCCACATCGTAGGCATAGACCGCCATCTGGGGCATCGAGTTGGAAACGTAAAGCGTCTTGCCGTCAGGCGAAAATCCGATTCCATTGGGCGTCTCGAGATCGGTGATCACGGGTGTCAGCTTGCCGCCGGCATAGCGGAACACCGCATTGAACTTGAGCTGCTTCTTGGGATCGGCGTCCATCTTCGCCAGGCCGAAAGGCGGATCGGTGAACCACAGCGCGCCGTCTTTCGCGAATACCAAGTCGTTCGGACTGTTCAGCCGCTTGTTTTCATACCGGGACAGGAAGGGTTTGAGGTTGCCCTTGTCGTCCATGCGCTCGATGGTCCCGATAGCCATGCGCGTCACAAGGATGGAGCCGTCCTTGTCGGTAACCATGGCGTTCGAGCCGAAATTGCCGTCCGGAGGCGCGTTCTTCATTCCGCCGGAATCGTTCAGGATCACCGTCACCTTGCCGGTCTTCGGGTCATAAGTGCGCACTTTATCACCGCGCACATCACTGAACCAAAGCTTGCCATCTCTCCACATCGGCCCTTCGAGGAAGATGAAACCGGTGGCGACCTTTTCGATCTTGGCGCCGGGCGCGATCACTTTGTCCAGGGCCGGGTCCAGCCGCTGGATTCCAGTCTGGGCGACGGCCGCGGTAGCGACCGGTGCTGCCAGCAGACTCAGCAGCATCGCACGTGTCAGGAATTTCATGATGTTTCCCCTTTAATTGCGGTGGGAACCCTATGTCTCCAGCAGGGCATCGGGCAACTGATTCCGCGGCGCGCCATCGGAGGGGAAATGCGCCGCCAGGGCATCGCCACAAATACGGATGGCGGTCACGAACCCATCCGCAGGCCTGCCTGACTTCATGCCTTCCGTTACGGCGGCCACCGCCGAATTCCAAGGCCCGTCACCCACAGCCTTGTGTATGGCCTCATGCGCGACCAATTCCACCTGCCGATCGGCCAGCGAGGCATAAATCAGGATATGCGGCTCGTGGTGACGCGCGCCCGCGGCCACGAAATGATTGCGAGCCACCTGCCGGACCCGGTGGCGCTTCAGGAAGCGCGGAGTCATGACGCGGCGCACTGACGGCAATGAGACAATCAGCACCACAACTGCAAAGATCCCCACCTGCAACAGGGAATAGGCGGTCAACGCGCGCAGGATCATGCTTTCCATCGCGCCCGCCGATTCATCGGTCCAGCCGGTGAAGATCCCGGCCAAAGCCAGCCTGTGGAGCCCCGCCCACACCATCAAGGCCGGCGCCAGAAGCGCAGCGAGCGCGCCCCAGGCCAGCGGTACTTCGCGATAACGGGATACTTCCTGGGCCAGCACGCAGAAAACCTCGCCGCGCGTACGCTGCTCCACCTCGATGATGGCGGCGCTGATGCGATCATGGTCTTGCCGGCTCAACATCACCAACTCCCCGATGCGCCGCCACCGCCGAAAGAACCGCCACCGCCGCTGAAGCCCCCGCCGCCCCAACCGCCGCCGCCGCCGCCCCAGCCGCCGCGTCCACCGCCTCCCATGAACAGGAAGGGAAGCGCACCCCAACCGCCAAACATCCGCAGGAAAATGAACACGATCACGATAAAGATGATAACCGCGCTGACGGGCGGGCCGCCGTTGCCCCGCTGCGCTACCTGGTGCTCAGCCGCCGCGGCGCGCTTTTCCGCCGTGGAGGTATCCAGCGACAACTGCTCGATCAGGGCATCGACCCCGGCCTTTGTGCCGGCGTCGTAATCGCCGTCACGGAAGGCAGGCAGGACCTTGGTCTGGATGATGACCGATGACAGCGCGTCGGTCAGGATGGGCTCCAGCCCGTATCCCACTTCGATGCGGGTACGGTGCTCGTTGGGCGCGATTATGAAAAGTACGCCATTGTTCAATTTGCCCTGGCCGATGCCCCAGGCGCGGCCGAGCTGATAGCCAAAGTCGCTGATCTCATAGCCCTGCAGTGAGGGGACGGTCACCACAACCAGTTGGCGCGACGTCTTGGCCTCCAGCGCCGCAAGCTTGCCTGTGAGGTCCTGCTTTACGGAATCCGACAGGATACCGGCATCATCCACCACCCGCCCCGTCAGGGCGGGGAATTTCGGCGCCGCCTGGGCTCCCGGCGCAAAGCCGGGAGCAATCAGGCAAAGGAAGGCCAGGACCGCCGCAAAGGCCCGCATCGATTACGGCTTCGTCGGCTGGGTGCCGGGCTGAGCCGCCTGCGGCGCGGGCGCCGGCGGACCGGAAGTATTGAAGTTCACCGTAGGCGCAGTCTGCGCCGCAGCGGTGGCCGAGAAGGGCGTCGCCTGCTTGTAGGACTTGTAGACCGTCGCCGCCCAGATCGAACCGGGAATGGTCACCAGCTCGGTATTGTAGTCCTGGACTGCCGCATTGTAATCCCGCCGTGCGATCTCGATACGGTTCTCGGTGCCCTCCAGCTGCGACTGCAGCGCCAGGAAGTTTGCGTTGGATTTCAGGTCCGGATAATTCTCACTCACCGCCAAAAGCCGTCCAAGCGCGCCGGAAAGCTGTGCCTGCGCCTGCTGGAAGCGCGCGAACGCCGCGGGATCAGAAATCTGGGAGGCGTCGATGGTCACGCTTGTCGCCCTGGCCCGCGCCTGGGTGACCGCCTCAAGCACCGATTTCTCCTGGTTGGCATAGCCCTGCACAGTGGCGACCAGATTGGGGATCAGGTCGACGCGGCGCTGATAGGCCGCCTGCACATTGGCCCATGCCGCCTTCACGGCCTGGTCCTTGGTCGGGATGTTATTGACGCCGCAGCCCGCCAGGGCCAACGACAGGCCCAGGACGGCAAAAATCCTCGGCAGGAATCTGGAAATGGCCATGGGCGCTCCCTTCGCGCGAATACCCGCCGCCAAAAGTGGGCTTTGGAGCGGGAACCGCAAGACGTGACCGCGAAAATATTGGACTTGCAAAGCGGGTTGCGGGACGGTTAGGCGAGTCCCGAGCGTTCCGGAAAAACC
>DASTRG010000135.1:0-3911 GCA_035761325.1 Rhizomicrobium sp.
GGCGGCGAACAACAGCGCCTCCACCATGCGCAGATGCTCGGCATTGACGCTGTCCTCCGGCTTCTCGCTCACGGCATCCATCCGCTCTTCAATCGTCTCGATCATCTCTGCCACACTGCTCATGTCAGGCTCCTGCTGTCAGGGTTCCTGTTTGCTTGGTTCACTGGGCGCCTGGAGCCGCGGCGCGGTCCCGGACATATATTTCGGCGAACGCCTCGGCCTGCTGCAGCTCGATCCTGCCGTCGCGTGCCAGCTCCAGGCAGGCCAGCAGGGTCGAGGCCACTGCCGAACGCCGGCGCGTACCGCCCGACCATTCCATGGGCAAGAGCCGCGTCAGGGCATTCCAGTCGTGAATCTTGCCCAGCATGCGCTCCAGCCTTTCGCGCGCTTCCTCTATCTGCAGCACGATGGGCTGCACCGGGCGATAGACGCCGCCGCCCACCTTGCGCACCCGCTCGGTCGCGTAGGCGGTGAGCAGGTCGTAGAGGCTGTCCTTGTAGGTCCTGAGCTTGACCACATTCACCGGTTCGGGATCGCCCCGGCCGAAGACATCGCGGCCCAGGCGCTCGCGGCCCATCAGGCGGGTGGCGGCGGCGCGCATCGCGTCCAGCCGCTGCAGGCGCCAGCGCAGGCGCGTGGCCATCTCGTCGGCGGACGGCTCGCCTTCCGGCGCCTTTTCCTGCGGCAGGATCAGGCGCGATTTCAGGTAGGCCAGCCAGGCGGCCATCACCAGATAGTCCGCCGCCAGTTCCAGGTTCAGCCGCTTGGCCGATTCGATGAATTCCAGATATTGCTCGGCCAGCTTGAGGATCGAGATCTTGGCCAGATCGACCTTCTGGTTGCGCGCCAGGGTGAGCAGCAGGTCCAGCGGGCCTTCGAAGCCGTCCACCGCAACCATCAGGCCGTCGCCGTCGGCGGCGATCACAGCCGATTCGAACTCGTCGAAATTCTGCGCCGCGCCTTCGATCTCGCCGGGATTTTCCGGGGTCATGCCGCAGCCCCTTCCAGCAGCTCGGACAGACGGGCCGTGGCGGCGTGCGTATCGAAGGCGGGCGGGGCGACCAGCCGGCCCAGCGCATGCTGCGCCCGCCTCAGCGGCAGTCCTTCCAGTGTCTTCGCCTCGCCGGCCACGTCCTTCATCTCGTCCATATCGCCATTGCAGTGGAGCACCACGTCGCAGCCCGCAAACAGGGCGGCGCGCGCCCGCACCGACACGGGTCCGTCCAGCGCCTTCATGGAAAGGTCGTCGGACATCAATAGCCCCTCGAAACCGATCTCCCCACGTATCACATCCCGGATGACTTTGGGGCTGACGGTGCAAGGACGTTGTGGATCAATCGACTCATAGACGACATGGGCCGTCATGGCGGCGGGACAGTAATTCAGGCTCCGGAAGGTGACGAAATCGCTGGCCGACAATTCCTCGAGCTCGGCGTCGACCCGGGGCAGCACCAGATGGCTGTCGCTGCGCGCCCGGCCATGGCCGGGGATGTGTTTCATGATGGGCAGCACCCCGCCGTCCAGCAGCCCCTCGATCTGGGCCTTGCCAAGGTCGATCACCGTGGCCGGGTCCGAGGCGAAGGCCCGGTCGCCGATGATGTCGTGGGCACCGGGAACCGGCACATCCAGCACCGGCAGGCAATCGGCATTGATCCCCAGGGACATCAGGTCATTGGCGATGAGCCGGGCATTGAGGTAGGTCGCCTCGCGGGCCGCTTCCGGGTTTCGGGCGTACAGGACACCGAACCGGGCGGCGGGCGGGCGCAGGGACCAGTGCGGCGGCTTGAGACGCGCCACCCGCCCCCCTTCCTGATCGATCAGGACGGGCGTGTTACCATCGTCAACAGTTTCCCGCAATTCCTGAATCAATTCACGTACTTGTACCGGATCTTTGATGTTGCGTGCGAACAGGATGAAGCCCCACGGCCGGGCGTCCCGGAAAAAGCTGCGTTCTGCTGCCGCCAGGGTGGGACCGGCGCAGCCATAGATCGCGCGGGAACGCACTGCTATCGCGCCAGGAAACAGGCGCCGCCGTCCGCCTTCAGGCGGTCGCAGAGGGCCAGGGCCACATCGCGGTCGGAAAAGCTTCCGACGCGGGCGCGATACCATACGCCCTTGTCACCCAGATCGACCCGCTGCACGTCAAGCCCGTGACCCGACAGCAGGGTTGCATGGCGGGCCTGGAACGTTTTCCAGGCCGTCTCGGCATCGGCCTGAGACTTGTATGCGCCGATCTGAAGGAAAAAGCTGCCGGTGCCCGCGGGGGCGGCAGCCGGCCTGCCCAGGCTGCGCGGCGCGGCGGTGGCGACGCCCGCCGGGGCCGACATGGCTGCCGGCGCCGGCCTGCTGGGCGCCGGCGGGGCGGGCCTGGCGATGGACCGGGTCGCGGCAACCGGGGCGGCAGGCTTGGGCGGCGGGGCCGCCGCGGTCTGTACCGGCTTGACGGGCGTGGATTGGGCCGGCGCGGACTGGACCCGTGCGGATTGCGGTGGTGAGGATTTGACGGGCGCCGTGGCGGAGGCGCCGCCGGCCTGGTCTTCCCCCGGATTGCTTTCGGCGGACGCCGCGTCGGCGGCATCGTCAGGCGGGGCCGGCTGTTCGTAGATCTTGAATCCCTGATAGGGAACCTGGGCGCCGCCCGGCTGCTGCGGCGCCACGCGCGCCGGGCCATCGGCCGCCGCCAGCACCGGCATTTCGCCACGGCCCTTGGCCACGCCCTGCGTATAGGCCAGGTAGACCACGCCCGCGAACATCGCCAGAACCACCAGCGCCAGGACGATCAGCAGCGGAAGGCGCGAACCTTCGACATCTTCTTCGTCCTCGGACGCGTCGAACACCCGCACCTCGTCGCTGGGTTCGTAGACGCCGCGTTCAAACTTCGCCATGAGCACAGTTTCCCGAATCTTGAGAACCCGATCTTAGCACTGCCCACCCGCCGAATCACACGGAACCGTTGTGCAAATGCCAATCAAACATCGACCTGGCGATGAAATATCCGGGCATATTCCGCCAGCGCGTAACGGTCGGTCATGCCCGCGATGTAATCCCGCACCACCGATCCGGTGGCGGCATCGCCGGGCGCGCCGCACGCCGCCGACCAGTCCGCCGGCAGCAGCGCGGGGTCGGCGCTGAAGGCGGCGAAGAGTTCGGCCACCACCTGTTTGGCCCTGCCCATGGATTGGGCGACATGCGGGTGGCGGTAGATATGTTCCGCCTGGAATGCCTTCAGCGCCCTCAGGTCATGGGTCATGGCGGGCGAAAACGCGGCAATGGCGCGGCCTGCCCCGCGCAGCGCGGCGGCGTCGGCGAATTTTCCCTCTGCCAGCCGGGCGCCGGTTTCGGCCAGCACGTCCTCGATCAGGGCGCTCATCAGTGTACGGATCAACTCGCCGATGAACCGCGACAGCTCGAGTTTGCCGTGGCGGGCCATCACGCCTTTCACATGCTCGCCCGCCAGCGGCGCTTCGGCCAGTTCGTCGATAGTGACCAGGCCCGCGCGCAATCCATCATCAAGATCGTGATTGAGGTAGGCGATGTCGTCGGCCAGCGCGGCCAGCTGTGCTTCCAGCCCCGGCCAGGTCGCCAGCTCCAGCGGCCAGCGGGCGTCGAAAGACGCGATGGGACCCGGCAAAGGCTTTCGCCGCGTGTTCCGGCCCTCCTCCCCCTCATGCGAAGCATCGGAGGGGGAGGTGCCTGTAGCACGCGGCCCGCCTGCGGGCGTCGCGTGCGCAGGACCGAGGGGGTCGGTTAAGAGAGGACCGTTGTGTTTTACCAGCCCTTCCAGGGTTTCCCATGTCAGGTTCAGGCCGTCGAAATCGGCGTAGCGATGCTCGAGTTTCGTCACCAGCCTGAGCGTGTGGGCATTGTGATCGAACCCGCCAATGTCGCGGGTGGCGGCGTCCAGCGCTTCC
>DASTRG010000136.1:0-8776 GCA_035761325.1 Rhizomicrobium sp.
TGCCAATGCCGTTCGTTCAGGCGATCGGAATTCCACGCCCAGACGACCGCGCCGGCCGCCGCCGTCACGAAAGGAATGGTGGCCGCAAAGCCCACCTGGCTGTCGGAAAGGCCGGCGGCGCTCAGAATGAGCGGCAGGAACAGGCTGACGCCATACATCGCCATGGCGCGGAACAGATAGATGGCCGACAGCAGGCCGGCGCGTTCGTTGAAGATGGCTTTCAACTCTTCGCGCACGCGATGCCGCGCGCCAAGGCGGTCCACATGCCGTTCAAGCCAGTCGCGCTCCGGCACGGACAGCCATGGCGCCTGCGCCGGCCGGTCCTTCATATAGCGCAGCACATAAAATCCCATCACAAGCGCGGGAACGGCTTCGGCCGCGAACATCCACTGCCAGCCCGTCAGCCCCGCGATCCCGTTCATGCGCAAAAGCGGAACCGACAGCAGTCCCGCCACCGCGTTTCCCAGGGGCGCGGCAAAGAAGAACCATGCGGTTGCGCGTGCCCGATAGCCCGGCGGAAACCACCAGGTGATATAAAGCACCAGGCCGGGCACGAATCCGGCTTCGGCGGCGCCCAGCAGGAAGCGCACGACCAGGAAGCCGGTGGAATTGGTGACCAGCATGGTGGCGCCCGAGATCACGCCCCAGGTGATCATGATGCGCGCGATCCAGATTCGCGCGCCCACCCGTTCCAGGATCAGGTTGCTGGGAATCTCAAACGCGAAATAGGACAGGAAGAAAATGCCCGCGCCCCAGGCATAGCTCAGCGGCGTCAGGCCGATGTCGCGATTCATGGCCAGGGCGGCGAAACTGATATTCACCCGGTCAAGCTGGTTGATCAGGAACATCAATGTCATCAGGGGCAGAAGGCGCCACATCACCTTGCGCATGGTGCGGCGTTCCAGTTCCGCCGGCTGCAGGGCGCCGCTCAGGTTCCGGTGCTTTCATAGAGCCGGGCCACGGCGGCGCTGTCGGCCATCCCGTTGTCCGCGGCGAAGTCGTGATAGCGCAAGGCCGCGCGCTGGACGAGCGGAAGGTCAAGCCCGAGCTTCGTCACAAAGGCCAGGACGTTCTTGAGGTCCTTGTCCAGTTGACGCGCATAGCCGCGCGGCGGCTCGTAATCGCGGGCCTGCTGCTGGGGATAGATGCGTTTGAGCACGGTGCTGTCGGCCATTCCGCCGGCCAGCGCCATTGGCAGGCGGGCCGCGTCGATGCCGGATGCCTCGGCCAGTGCAAGGGCTTCGGCCATCAGGACGTATCCGACGCCGACAATGGCCTGGTTGATGATCTTGGCGGTCTGCCCGGCGCCAAGCGCGCCGATATGGGTGAGGTTCGCCGAAATGTCCGCCAGTACGGGCATGGCCCTGGCCACATCCTCCGCGGCGCCCCCCATCATGATGGTCAGTTGCCCGTCCGCCGCTGCCGCCGGCCCGCCCGATATGGGAGCGTCGACCCAGCTCATGCCGGTCTGCCGCTTCAGCCGGTCCGCCAGTTGCTGCGTGCGATCGGGATTGATGGTCGATGCGTCGATCAGAAGACTGGCGCCAGTGTCTGCCCGGACAAGGCCGTGGGCCCCGAAACAGCATTCCTCGACCGCATCGCCGTTGAGGACACAAAAGATCACGATGTCGCTGGCCGCACGCACGGCCGCCGGACTGTCCATCACCGTCGCGCCGGGCACCTGGCCATAGCGCTCAGGCTCCAGGTTCCATACGCTGACCTGCCAGCCCCTTGCCAACAGGCGGCGCACCATGGGCGCCCCCATGATGCCAATTCCCACGAAGCCGAGCCTGGGCCTCATGGCGGCGGCAGGCGGTAAATCCGCCGGGCATTTTCCGCAAACAGTTTCGCCTGTACCTTCATTCCCAGCTTTTCCGTTGCACCGGCGAAACCGGAATAGATCGTGGCAAGGCTTCCCACCAGGCTGTCGACCGGAAAATTGCTGGCGAACATGCAGCGATCCTCACCGAAGATGTCGATCGTGTCCACAATGACCTGGCGGTTGCGTTCCAGGCTCCAGGGGCGGCCCGGTTCACCCAGGCCGGAAATCTTCACCGCGACATTGGGTGCCGCGGCGAACGCCGTCATGGCCGCGCGCCAGCCTGCCAGTTCGCCGGGGCTCCTGTCGCGCGGCAGGCCCGTATGGTTCAGGATGATTTTGGTATCCGGAAAATCGGCATTCAGCGCCGCCGCTTCGGCAAGGTGCCACCAGGGCGCCTGAAGATCGAAGGACAGGCCGTGGCGCGCCAGAAGCGCATAGCCGGCGCGCCAGCGCGGGTCGCTCATGGATCCGGGAGCGCCGGGCTCGACCCTGTCCGGGTCGCGGGATACCCGCGGCTTGTGGCGCACGCCGCGGACAAAGGCAAAGGATGCCTGGCGCGCCAGCACGTCGGCCGCGTCGTTCCGGTCCAGCGCCACATGGCAGACCATGACGGTCGGCAGCCCGAACCGCGACCGCAGAGCCTGAACCCAGCGGGTTTCGCCGACGGGATCGCGCCGGTCCCATTCCGTCTCCACGAAGACCGAGCCGGCGAGGTTCAACCCCTGCGCGTCGCGCAGATAGTCCGCGGGCATGTAATTGCGCTTCAGGGGCGTGTAGTCGCCATAGCGAAACGGTATTGGCGGCGCATCACACAGCCAGGGCAGGTAATTGGCCTGCAGATCCCAGAAATGCTGGTGCGCGTCGATGATCGGAGTTTCCGGCAAGGGCATGGGCGCTGGCCTGTCTGCGCTCGATCGGGGCAGGGAGTCCGGGAGAATTGATGGGACGCCTGTGCGCTCTGCGGATGGATTTTCTCTTTCCTGTGCGCCGGCTGCGGCGGCGATGATTTTGCGGCGAAGCGCATGGCGTCGCCCTCGCCGAGGGCGACGCTCACGCCCGCGCTAGCGGCTATAGGCTGTGGCGATCGAGCCCGGACGCGCGCCTACCGCGATGCTGGCGCCCTTGTCCCAGGTCAGGTTGCTGCCGTCATAATGGAACACTTCGATTTCCCGCTCGGCCGCGCATTGCAGCAACACGGTCTTGTTGTCCCTGCTGAAGGTGGCGCCCTGGCACCAGTGGCCGGTGTCGGAGCGGCCCGCCGGCGTCAGGGTGCCGTCGCCCACCTTGTAAATCTCCAGAAGGCCCAGCACGGAGTCCCATTTGGGATCGGACCGCACCGAGGCCGTGCCGTTGGCGACCACGACCGCGATGTATTTGCCGTCGCCCGACATGGTGACATGCTCGGGCGTGGGACCGACCTCCACGCTCTGCACCACCTTGCCGGTGGCGATGTCGCTCATGGAGATGGTGCCGGCGCGGCGTGCGCCCCGGCCCGGCGGGGGGCTGCCGGGAGGCGGGGTTGCGCCGCCCAGATTGGTGTTGATGACGTACTTGCCGTCATGGGTCACCACCGCGCCATAGGGCGTGCGGCCCGGTTCGAAGGAACGGCCGGTATAAGTGACGTGCGAACCGTCCACTGCCAGCACCAGCATCGTGGAATTGCCGCGGCCCACCGCGACCGCGGTCTTGCCGTTCGGCGTGAACACGACGTCGGAGGGGCCCGACTTCTCCGGCAGCGTCACCGTGCCGGCGGCTGTCAGGGTCTTGCCGGCGATCGAGAAGACCGACACCGAATTGTCCTGGCCGTTGGCAATCAGCGCCAGCCTGCCGTTGGGACTGATGGAGACGCCGCCGGGCTGGTGGCCGGTCTGCAGGGTCTGGATCACGCGCGGATTGCGGGGATTGGAAAGATCGATCACCGAGGCCGTGTCGTTGGGCACCAGCTTGCCGCCTTCCATCTTCTGGCAGGCGGTGACGATGGCGAAGCGGCTGTCCCTTGAAACCGCCACCGCGGTTGGCGAGCCGATCATGCAGGCCGGTGCGGCAACCGTGCCCAGCCGCTTTACGCCCTTGCCGGTGATGTCCAGCACCGTGACGCTGTCCGGCTCGACATAATTTATCGTGTCGCCGGGGCGCAGCTGCTTTCCGTCATTGGCCGAGACTGCCAGTTCGGCATGTGCGCTCGCGCCCGCCAAAAGAAGCGCGGTCATGGCAACGGCACAATGGCCGGTGTACCGGAATTTGGAATTCATCAAAGCCTCCCCGAAATTTCCCCGCTACGCGGACCGTTGCCGGACCGGTCGCTCTTGCGCGCTTGCCGCGCTTGGCAAAGCTTAGCCTCCGCCGCACGGGCTTGTATACGGGTGCGTTTGTAATCGAGTGTCTCTGCGTTGCGGCAGGGTGTGTGCCGTGCATAATAATGCCATGAACAGGATTTGCATTCTGCTTGCGCTGGGATTCCTGGCGGTGTCGGCCCATGCGGCATCGGCGCGGCCCCGCGACGATGTGCTGTCGGGTGCCTATCGCTGTGCCGCAATCGGCGACTCGCGTACCTGGCTGGACTGTTATTACGGCGCTGCCCAGCCTGTGCGGGCCGCCCTGGGATTGAAGCCGGTTCCGCCATCGCAATCCCAACTCGTGGCACAGCCACCCGCGGGTGCGCCGGCACCGGGCGATATTCCCGTGCGCGACCAGGTGATGGCAGGTGCTGTGCGCTGCACGACGGTCGGCGACGAACGGCAATGGCTCGACTGCTATTACGGTGCCGCACAGCCGATGCGGGTGCGGCTTGGCCTGGAAAGCGCGCCGCGCATGCCGGCGCTGCAGTCGATTCGTCCCGCGCCGCCGCCGGCGCCCGCCGCGCCAGCCACCGGTTTCGGCGCGAGACCGCTACCAGTGTCACCCTTGGGCAACGTTGATCGCGTTTCTTCGCAAATGGCCTCGTACAGTTTCGACAAACTCGGGTGGTTCACCGTCACGCTGCGCAACGGGCAGGTGTGGCGGCAGGTTGACGGCGATACGACCTACGCGCATTGGAAGAAGCCGGCCGGCGCTTATCAGGTGCAACTGAGCAAGGGCTTTCTGGGCAGCTTCAATCTGCAGGTCCGCGGCGAACCCGGGCTTTTCAAAGTGCGCCGTATTCAATAAAGAATGCTGGCAGGGTGCGGAGTTACCGCGACCGCACAAGCACTGGCATGGCGTCGGCATTAACCACGCTTCAGGCCGCTTCCGCCTTCAGCAAACAGGCGACGCACCGACGTCTATCCGTACATAGAATACAGAATAGGCCTATTTCGCTCATGCCATTACCAAAGTTTCTCAATTTGTCGCGACGCGGTTCCGCCTGAAGACGCCCAAAAATCATCGCGATACATTGCTTGACAGTAATGCACCAAGGCTCCCATAGATCGCGCGCACAACAGATCCGCTTGCTGCGGATCAAACAAATGACGACTTGGGGGGAGCATCGGTCAACTTGGCCGGATCTCTATGGGACCCGATACGGAACAGGGATTTCCTGAACGGTGTCGCGCGCCTCTCAAGTCGTCGGGGGAGAAAAACCGCATGTCCAGACTGCCACAGATGTTGTCTTTCGGCGCTTCGGCGCTTGCTATTGCCGCGGCTGCGGCCCTTGTTCCGGCGCCAGCCGCTGCGCAACCGGCGCCGGCTTCTGTCGAAGCGGTGACTGTCACCGGCACCAGCATCCGCGGCGCCGAAGTCGTCGGCTCGCATGTGGCGACGATCGACTCCACGACCATCCAGACGCTGGCACCGGTCAGCGTGTCGGACGTGCTGACCTCGCTTCCCCAGCTTTCCAACGCGGGCACCGCCGGCCAGGGCGAAAACACCTATTCCTTCTATTCGCCGAACATTCATAACCTGGCGGCCAGCGCCTCCAGCTCCACCCTGGTGGTCGTCGACGGCATGCGCATTCCCGGCGGCGGCTCGCAATGGGCGGAAGCCGACCCCAACATCATTCCCGTCGTGGCGCTGCAGCGCGTGGAAGTCCTGGCCGACGGCACCTCCTCGGTCTACGGCTCCGACGCCGTGTCGGGCGTGGTCAACTTCATCACCCGCAAGAGCTTTGACGGCCTGCAGCTTGACGGCCAGATCGGCTTCGGCGACGGCTACAACACCGCCAACGCCGACGTCCTGTGGGGCACCGGCTGGGACAGCGGCAATGTGATGCTGGCGGCTTCCTACACCTTCGGCAGCAACATCGAGATCGCCGACCGGTCCTTCGCCAGCATGGGCGATTACACGCCCATCGGCGGCTCCAACCAGAATTCGGTTTCGTGCCCGGTGGCATCCATCCATCCGACCTCGCCGGTCGCCGGCAGCGGCAGCAATTACTGGTATGCCGGCCCCGGTGCGACCACCGGCTTCGCCAATACCCAGGCCGCGCGTCCCTGCAACAACTCGATCTACGGCGATATCCTGCCCCAGGTTCAGCGCACCAACGCGCTGGCCAAGATCAGCCAGGACTTCTTCGGCGGCGCCCTGAGTATCACCGAGACCCTGGTCTATAACGACCTGCACACCAGCAACCACACCGGCCCCGGCACCATCAGCAGCGCCCAGGCCTATGGCGTGGCGCCGGCCAACCGGCCCGGCCAGGCCAATCCCTTCTTCCAGGCGCCGGCGGGCGCGCCAGGTACCACACAGGAGCAGGTCTCCTGGGTGAACCTGCTGTCGCCGCTGCCGCAGAACCTGACCTCGGAGAATGTGATCTACAACCGGGTCAACGCCACCTATAACATCAGCGACGACTGGCATTTCGACATCGACTGGGTGCTGGGCCAGAACACCTATACCAACGGCATCAACAACGGCTTCTGCTCCAGCTGCGCCTATCTGGCGCTGAACGGCACGGCGCTGTCGGGCGGCAATCCCACCAGCACCGACATTGCCGGCCGCAACGTCATCTCGCTGAACACGCCGCTGACTCCTGACAATGCCCTGGATGTGTGGCATGCACCGGGTGCCGGCAACCTCACGTCGCCAAACGTGATCCGCTCGCTCAGCTCGCTGAACAGCACCCAGATCATCGTCAACAGCACCAACCAGGTCCGCGGTGCCATCAACGGCGCGCTGTTTGACCTGCCCGCGGGCACGGTCCATGTCGCCCTGGGCGGGGAATTGTACCTCCAGCACATCCTGAAGGATGCGGTGGGCAACACCAATATCGGTTCCAGCTCGTACGGCGCCTCGCTACAGCGCTACCATTATAAGCGCCTGGTGACTTCCGGCTTCGCCGAAGTCCAGGTGCCGGTGGTCTCTCCCGAGATGGGCATTCCCCTGGTCAACAAGCTGTCCTTCGACGTGTCGGGCCGCATCGACAGCTTCAGCGATGTGGGCGATACCTCCAATCCCAAGTTCGCCCTGGAATGGGCGCCGGTCGAGGATCTGAAGATCCGCGGCAACTATTCCACGGCGTTCGTGGCGCCGCCGCTGCTGTCGATCGGCGACCCCTCGCTGGGTTACATGTACGCGGGCGGTGCCTCTCAGGGTGGTGCGCTCAACAACATCCCGGCGGCCAACTTCCCGGGTATCGAGAACATTCCCGGCGCGGTCTGCACCATCAACGGCTCGGCCTCGACCACTCCGGCCTCGACCGGTTGCCCCTATGTCACGGTGGGCCACCTCGACGGCACCAACGGCGTGGGCGGCGACCGCGGTCTGGAGCGTCAGCTGGGCGGCGGCTTCGTCAACGTCAAGCCGCAGACCGGCTTTGCCTGGTCGGCAGGTTTCGACTATGACCCGTCCTGGCTGCCTGGGTTCCACTCCAGCGTGACCATGTTCCACAACACCTTCAAGGGTGCGGTGAACGCGGCGCACATTCAGCAGACCGCCAACGTGCCTTCGCTGTTCAAGTTCTTCAACGTCTGCAACAACGGCACCGGCTGTACCCAGGCACAGATCGACGCCTTCACCAACGTTGCCAACGGCGCCACCACCGGCACCCTGCCGTCGGGCGGCACCTATTATCTGTGGGCGCATGACGAGACCAACTTCCTGTACCTGCAGATCCAGGGCATCGACTTCGATGTCAGCTACGACATCGACGCCGGCGACTGGGGCAGCTTCCATGTCGGCGACTACCTCACCCTCTTCACCAAGTTCGACGAGGGTTATGACGGTGCCAATTATTTCAGCATCAAGGGCACGTCGGGCTTCAACGGCACCTTCGCCTCGCTGGAATACAACACCCGTCTGAATGTCGGCTGGACCCAGGGCCCGTGGGCGGTGGATGCCTACGTCAACTACTTCCCGTCCTACCGCAACTGGAACTCGACCTCGGTCACGCCGCTGGCACCGAATGCGATCGGCACCCCGACCGCGGGCGACCATGTCAGCCCCTGGACCACGCTGGACGTGAACGTGGCTTACACGTTCGAGGAAGGCTGGCTGGGCGGTCAGCAGTTCTATGTCCATGCCAAGAACCTGTTCGACGAGGATCCGCCGTTCATCAACACCACCGCCAACGGCGCTGGTGCCAGCTCGGGTGCCGCGTTCGGCTTCAACGCCTTCAACGCCAGCCCCATCGGCCGTGTCATCTCGATGGGCGTTCGGGCGAAGCTCTGACCCTGGAGTACCTGGCCCGCCCGGCAACACCGGGCGGGCCTCTCTTTCTAGGAAGGAAACGCAAATGGATATCAAGAAACGCGATCTTCTGCTGGCAGGCGCCGCCGCCGGCGTGGGTCTGGCGGCGACCCAGGCGATGGCGCAGCGTGGCGCCAACGCGCCCGTCAATTCCGGCAAGCAGCCCTCATCCGTCGACCTGAACTACAAGCCGCGGCGCCTCAACAAGGCGATCGAGCTGTGGGAAGACGGCCAGCCCATCTATTACACCGGCTGGGGTGTCGGGCCCGGCGTCGATCCCTATCAGCAGGGCAAGAAGATGGCCAAGACCTGGGCCGACGCCATCTCCATCGAGATGGAGCACGGCCTGTT
>DASTRG010000137.1:0-15734 GCA_035761325.1 Rhizomicrobium sp.
GCGCCCCACATTCAGTTCATCGATGGCGATTACGACGTCTTCGGCGACGGCAGCGTGGTGCTTCTGTCCACGCCCGGCCATTCGCCCGGCCATCAATCGTTGTATGTAAAGCTGGCGCATACGGGCGCCGTGGTGATCTCGGGCGACCTCTATCATTACAGTGCCGAGCGAAGTCGGAACCGCGTGCCGCCGCGCGAGCAGGGCGGCCTGACGCCGTCGTCCCGCCGCAGGGTCGAAGACTTCCTCAAGGCGCATAATGCCCGGCTCTGGATCGGTCACGCCATCGACTGGTATGCAACGGCGGTGAAGGCGCCGGGTTGGTATGATTGAACCGTCGTGGGCAGGCCCCTTGATCGGGCTCAAGGACGTTCGCGGCTGCCTGCCTGATGATGCGCCATGCGCCGTTTCCTGTTGCTGAATGTGCTTCTGCTGGCCGGTTGTGCCACGCAGCCTGCCACGCAGGCGACCGCGCCCGGCTTCTTCGCGGGGCTTCTGCATGGCTTGACCGTGATCGGCGCGCTGTTCGCCAGCCTGTTCTGGGATGTGCGGATTTACGCCTATCCGAATTCGGGCTTTGGCTACGACCTGGGTTTTGCGATAGGGTTCACACTCTTCCTGACCGCCGTGATGCTGTCGGTTATGGCCCGGATAGGGGGATTGCTGACCCGCTAGCGCGAGGGAGGGCCTATCAGCGCGCGGCCAGTTCTTCCAGGGCTGCCATCTTTTTCAGATGGACTTCCCGGGTGCCTACCAGACCGATCAGGCCATCACGCTCGAACTGGGAAAAGGTCCGCGAAACGGTCTCAATGGTCAGGCCAAGATAGTCGGCAATGTCCTGCCGGGTCATTGCCAGGCGGACCACGGCGGGGTCGGTAGAGCGGTCCGCCCATTCCAGCAGGAAGACCGCCACCTTTTCGGCCGCGCCACGGCGGCCGAGCAGCAGACAGTGGCCCCGGGCATGGGCGAGATTCTCCATCGCGAAATGGAGCAGGTGGCGGGTTACCGCATCATCACTCGCAGCCAGCATGTCGACCTGGCGGCGGCGGTAGCAGATCAGGGCGCAATCGCTAACCGCCTCGGCCGACAGACCCCTGGCCGGGCCCAGTTCCATGCCGAAAATGTCGCCGGCAACGTGGAAGGCCTCGATCTGACGGCGGCCGTCGGAAAGGAATTTGCAAACCCGCACAACGCCGGAAATGACCTTGTAGAAAACATCGCTATCATCGCCCTCGGCGAAGATCTCGCTGCCCTCGCTGAAACGGGCCACGCTGCCTGCCGCGCGCAACGGCTCCATCCTGTCCTGCATGCCGTCCGTCGGCCGGGCATAGGCCGAGGCACCCGCCATATTGATCGTCATGTGCGCTGTCATCGCTGCCTCCAAGATCGATGATGTTTTTGTAAGGGGCCGCTCAGGCATTCGAAATTCGTTTTGTCCCTTAGGGATTCTACGTAATCCGTCCAACGACTGGCGAAGGCGGCCGACCCGGGTTAGGGTTATTATGATGCTCTCGGCCGACATAATGTCCGATCCTTCTGCCGTCGCCGCCCTTGCTGCTGCGCGCACCGGGATTTGGCGCTGGGATCTCGCCGCGAACTGCCTCAGCTTGTCGCCGCAGTCTGTGAACCTGCTCGGTGCGCCGTCCGCACGGCTGAGCAGGCAGCAGTTTTTGGCGTTGGTGCACGACGACGACCTATCGACCATGCGCCGTTCCCTGGACGAATGCCTGGCGATAGGCCGCACGCATGACCTGGACTTTCGCACTGCCCAGGGAGCCTGGCTTCGGATGTGCGGGTGCGCTCCATCGGTCGGACAGGCTGCAGAAGGGCTCTTGATCGATATTGGAAACCGTCGGTCCGCCCAGATGATCGATTCACGCCTGGCGGCGATCATTTCTTCGTCCGAGGATGCCATTATAGGCAAGACCCTGGAGGGTATCGTCACCGACTGGAATCGGGCCGCAGAGCAGATTTTTGGCTACAGCGCGGCAGAAATGATCGGTCAGCCCATTACCATGCTGCTGCCTCCGGAACTGCAAGAGCAGGAGGCCAATATCCTGGGGCGCATTCGCCGGGAGCAGAAGGTTGACCATTTTGAGACCCGTCGCCGCTGCAAGGATGGCCGCGTCATTGATGTCTCGTTGACCGTATCCCCGGTCTGGAATGCGGCAGGTAACCTGATCGGCGCTTCCGCAGTGGCGCGCGACATTACCGCAGCCAAGGTGGCGGAGAGGTTGCTGCGCGATAGCGAGGCGCACCTGAAGTCCATTTTGGAAACCGTGCCGGATGCCATGGTAGTAATCGACACGGCGGGAATTATGCATTCCCTAAGTGCCACTGCCGAAACCCTGTTCGGATACAAGGCCGAGGAGGTGGTGGGCAAGAATGTCAACATGCTGATGCCCGAGCCCTATCGCAGCCAACACGACTCCTACATCAGCCGCTATTTGGCCACCGGCGAAAAGCGCATCATCGGCACCGGCCGGCTGGTGGTGGGCCAGCGCCGCGACGGGTCCACCTTTCCCATGGAGCTGGCGGTCGGGGAGGTAGTTTCGGGCGAGCGGCGCTTCTTCACCGGCTTCGTACGCGACATCACAGAACGGCAGAAGACGCAGCAGCGGCTGCAGGATCTGCAGGCCGAGCTCATTTTCATGTCGCGCTTCACGGCGCTGGGCGAGATGGCGACGACTTTGGCGCATGAACTCAACCAACCCTTGACTGCCTCCGCAAACTATCTCAGCGGCGCGCGCCGGCTTCTGGATACAGGGCGCGGCGGAGACCTTGTCATGGTGCGCAGCGCCATCGACAATGCCGCCGAGCAGGCGTTGCGCGCCGGGCAGATCATCAAACGGCTGCGCGAATTTGTGGCACGAGGTGAAAGTGACCGTCGTGCCGAGGATCTGCGCAAGCTGATTGAGGAAGCCGCCGCCCTGGCGCTGGTTGGGGCAAAGCAGATCGGTGCACACGTCAGTTACGATTTCGATCCCGAAGCGGAACACGTACTTGTGGACAAGGTCCAGATCCAGCAAGTCATTCACAATCTGATGCGCAATGCGCTGGAGGCAATGCAAGAGGTCGAACGCCGCGAACTCAAGGTCGTCACCCGGCGGCTGGATGAGGACACTGTGGCGGTGATTGTGTCCGATACGGGGCCCGGCATCGCGCCAGAAATTTCCGCGACACTCTTTCAGCCTTTCATGACCACCAAGCGCCACGGCATGGGGGTCGGTTTGTCAATATCGCGCACTATCGTGGAATCTCACGGTGGGCGCCTTTGGGCAGAGAATAATCCCGGCGGAGGCACCATATTCCGCTTTACCTTGCGCTTCGTCCCGTCGCAGGAGGTTGAGGATGTTGGATAATGGCGTGATCCATTTGATCGACGACGATGAAGATGTACGGCGCTCGCTCGCATTTCTTCTGGGCACGGCCGGCATGACCGTGGCGGTCTATGAGTCGGCTGCGTACTTTCTGGAACGTTATGTTCCCGGTCAGCGAGCCTGTGTGGTGAGCGACGTGCGTATGCCTGGCATGGACGGGCTGGAGTTGCTGAAACACCTGCGTGCTCGTGATACCTCCTTGCCCGTCATCATCATGACCGGTCACGCCGATGTGCCCCTGGCCGTGGAAGCAATGAAAGCTGGCGCTGCCGATTTCATCGAAAAGCCCTTTTCCGACGACGTCTTACTGGCTGCCATCCGTGCTGCCTTCGCGAGGTTGACGCAATCCGATCAGGTCGATTCCGCTGCGCTGAAATTTCAGGCGAGGCTGAATTCGCTATCGGAGAGGGAACGGCAGGTTCTCGATGGCCTTCTGGCGGGAAATCCTAACAAAACCATCGCCTATGACTTGGGGATAAGTCCCCGCACGGTAGAGGTTCATCGCGCCCATGTGATGACCAAGACAGGAGTCACCAGCCTGTCCGAGTTGGTGCGGTTATGTCTTCTGGCCGGACTGATGACCGGTTCTTGCGTTGAATCAAAGCAGAGCCGTTAAAACCGGGCCAGTCTCCCTGCATGGCTTTCTCCAAGGGTTGCGCCTGTGCGTCAGGTCGTTAGGGGCTGCAAGATGCGTATCCATCTTGTAGATGATGATAGGGCGGTGCGGGACGCCCTGAAGTTTGTGCTCGAACTTGACGGCATGGCTGTCCAGACCTGGGAGAGCGGCGCACTGATGTTGCGGGACGGGGACCTGCTTGCCGCCGACTGCATGGTACTGGATTGCAAGATGCCCGATCTGGATGGATTCGCTGTGGTGAGGGCGCTGGCCGACCGCCAGGTAAAACTCCCTATCATCATGATCACGGCCCCCGTAACTGACGCCATCCGGCGCCTGGCGCAATCCATCGGCGTCTATTGCGTGCTGGAAAAGCCGCTTTCGGGCGGCATTCTGTCAGCGGCCGTGCGTGACGCCATTCTTAACTGACGCGCTTGCGCGCGATCAAGGCACCCATCCTGGATCGCCACGAATTTCTGGTCATGAAGCGCATTATTGAGAACCGGACTTTCGACGAACTCACTGTTGGCGAAACGCGGACCTTCTCGCGCAGCCTGACCCAGCGCGAAGCCCGCATTCTCGCCGCATGGTCGGGTCTGCCCGACTGCGGCGCCTGGATAGGGCCGGTAGCTGCGCTGTTGGCGGGCGCGCATTTTCCGGGGCCCGGCACATTGCCGCTGGAACTGGATCTGAATTTTGGGGCGCCCGTGTCGGCGGGCGATGCCATTGAGATCGAGCTGATCGTGCGCGAGAAGCGGGGGCTGGACGTGGTGGTATTGGAATGCCGCGCAGCGGATCGCAGAGGCGAAATTGTGTTCAGCGGCACCTTCACGGTTCGGGCACCTACACAGAAAATTCATCTCTCCTGCGGCGAGGCTCCCGACATCCGTGTAAATGAGCATGCGCGCCATCAGCAGCTAATAGATCGCTGCAAGGAGTTCGGCCCGGCAATCACCGCTGTTGTGCATCCTTGCGACGGCCCATCGCTACGGGCGGCGGTGGAGGCAGCCGCCGCCGGTCTTATCGCGCCCATCCTGGTAGGCCCGGAACAGAAGATCCGCGCCGTCGCCACAGCGGCGGCGCTGGACATTAGGTCTTTTAGACTGGTGGCGGCGCCGCACAGCCATGCCGCGGCGGAGGCCGCTGTGACGTTGGCTCGCACGGGCCAGGTCGAAGCGCTGATGAAAGGCAGCCTGCACACCGATGAATTGATGCATGCGGTGGTGGCCCCCAATAGCGGCCTGCGCACCGAGAGACGAATAAGCCATATCTATCTATTCGATGTGCCCGATTATCCCCGGCCGCTGCTGATCACGGATGCCGCTGTCAATATTTCGCCCAACCTGGCAGAGAAGGCTGACATATGTCGCAATGCCATAGACTTGGCACGGATTATCGGTATCGCCACGCCGCGAGTAGCCATTTTATCGGCGGTTGAAACGGTGAGTGAGCGTCTGCCGTCGACATTGGACGCTGCAGCCTTGTGCAAGATGGCGGATCGCGGCCAGATCGCTGGCGGGGTGCTGGATGGTCCGTTGGCCTTCGACAACGCTGTCAGTCCGCAGGCCGCGTGCACCAAGAACATCGTCTCCCCGGTAGCCGGACAGGCCGACATTCTGCTGGCGCCGGATCTTGAATCCGGCAACATGTTGGCCAAGCAATTGACCTTCTCCGGCGCTGACGGTGCGGGCATTGTACTGGGGGCTCGCGTGCCCATCATCCTGACCAGCCGCGCCGACCCGGGTGGTACCCGACTGGCGTCATGCGCCATTGCCTGCCTGATGGCGAACGTGCGTCGCTCTCTTGAGCCGGATCGACGCTGTTCTGCTCCGGCCGGATCCCTGTCGTTGTGATACAGAAGGAGATTGTAATGACCTTCAGAACCTTGATGGTGAATTTGGAGCTGGATGCCGACAATTCCTCCATCCTTAATATAACGGGTGAATTGGCAGCCCGCTTCACCGCACGGGTCATCGGCATTGCCGCATGCCAACCGCTCCCAATTCTCTACGATGAAAGCCTGATGGCCACAGAGGCCATGACCATCGATCGCAATGAAATTAATGATCAGATCGCCCTGGCCGAGCAGGCCTTTCGCGCGGCTCTTTCGGGTCGCGCCCGTGCCCTGGAATGGCGCAGTCTGATTACCTACGAATCCTTGGGCAACTATATCGCTAAACAGGCGCGCGCCGCGGATCTGATCATCACCGGCAGGGATCCGGGTCCCAGCCTTTTGGATGAAAGCCGCCGAGTGAAGGTGGGCGAGCTGGCCATGCGGGCTGGCCGTCCATTGTTGCTGGTGCCCAAGGGCATTTCCTCGCTTTCTCTGCGTCGTGTTTTTGTCGGCTGGAAGGACACGCGCGAGGCTCGCCGCGCCGCCGCCGATGCCCTGCCTCTGCTGAAGGAAGCGGACCAGGTAACGATATTGGAGATTACGGACGAAGCGAATCGATCCAGTGCGCAGAGGCACGTTGAGGATGTCGCTGCCTGGCTTGGCGAGCACGGGGTGAGCGCCACGCCTCAGGCCATTGCGGCCAGCGGAACCGAGACGAGCTATTTGCACGCCGAGTTACTTGACCGGCGCTGCGATCTGCTGGTGGCAGGTGCGTGGGGGCACAGCCGCCTCAGCCAATTCGTTTTTGGTGGCGTCACGCGTGATATCCTGATGGACCCAAGCTTCTGCGTGCTGCTGTCTCACTGACTTCGCTGGCGCGGCGCGGGGCGGTACGCTGCGCGGTACCTCGCCGATTACCGCGCCTGGCGGGATCGCCGCATTCTTCTTTTGCAGCAGCCAATACTTATGAAGGAGGATCGAAGTGCGCCATAGGTGAGGATCGCCCCAATCTGTAATCAGGGTGGTCTCCTTCACCCTCTTCGTCTATTTCACGCCCCCGAACGGCTCATCAGCTCTTGGGGGTTGAAATAGCGGCGGGCAAAAGCGTGAATCTGCCGCTCGCTGGACCGGCGCATGGGTTCAACGCCGACAATCCGGGCAACAGTGACCGGGGCGTGCATTTCCATATGGCGTCTCAACGCCATGCGGCAATCGGAGGGTCCGACGATCAAGATCTGGCAGGCACCATGGGCGGCCCCGGTGACCTCCGCCAGAAATTGTTCGTCTGGCGCCGGATGGCTCGGGGCAATGTTGTCGGAATGGTAATCGGTGTGCCTCGTCTCCTGGCCGCCGGCAAGGATTGTGGCAATTTCTTCCACGCCACCCCGGGTCTCGGCATAGAGATGGGCGATTTCGTGATCGATCCAGATCACCAGATGCCAGGGCTTGGAAATTTGGGCCATTTCATCTCCCGAAATACTTGATGACAGCTCTTTCGACGTCCCCAAGCCTGGCCTTGACGAAGGAAGGGCTGGCCCCGTTGACTACCCCGCCGAAATGGATGTGGGCCAGGGTTGTCATCCCGCACAGCGTGGCGAAATATCGGTTGAACAGGGTCTGTTCCGCGGCGAACGCGCCGGTTTGTTCAACCCACTGGGTAGGCGCACCCGAAGAGGTAAAGCTGATCAGCTTCCGCCCGCCCAGAAGCGGAGTGAAACTGTGGCCATTGCTGCCATACGCGAAACCGAAGCCAAAAACTCTGTCCAGATACCCTTTGATCATTGCGGGCGGCGCGTTGAGCCAGAAAGGGTAGACGAGTGCAAATACGCCGCAATCCTTCAGTAGCTCGCGTTCAGCTGTTACATCGGGCTCGGGCTCGGGAACGCTTGCCTCGGGGATTTCGCTTGCTCTCAGGCAGGGGTCGAATCCGATGCGATAGAGATCCCGTATTTCGACATCGTCGCCGAAAAGCCGGGCCGTCCCAGCATAGGTTTCCGCCACCGCGGCAGTAAAACTGCGCGCGCGAGGGTGGGCAAAGATGACGGCATGTTTCAAACGGCACCTCCGGTTTTTAAATTCGGTCAACTCTTCGGATGGCGCCTTGCGGCAAATCAATCGGCGGGTTGCGTCGGTGTATGGTATCCCTGGGGTCGCGTGGTCGGCTGCGGACCACGCCGCTGGAGCGCCGCTGGGCTGACCGAACTCGCCGACCTTACGCCGCGCGGGCCGCTACCGGGGCAGCCCAGTCACGAGGTGACCACCCCGTGCTGATGATCCGCATGGTCCTTGGCATTTGGTCTCTCTCACGGCGGACGCCGGCCGCGCTCGCTGGTATGGCATTCGGTGCCCGCCTGCTCCGGGCAGAAACATTTCCGACTTAAGCGCAAATCCCGGCCGGAGGAGTCCTGTCTTGCGCGGCTCTTTCGCCTGGACGTCGGCTGCTTTAAGGTCCGCCATCATGGGAGAAGTAATAAAAAGGGCGCTTATTGCCGGCGGCGCGCGCGGCATCGGCTTTGGTATCGCCGAATCTCTGCTTGACGCAGGTTATGCAGTAACGGTCACCGGTCTAACCGATGAAGAAGTCGCTGCTGTCCCGGCGCACGAAAATCTCATGACCGTGCAATTGGATGTGACGAACGATGCCTCGGTTTCGACTCTGGTGGCGGCACAGCCGCGGCTGGATGTGCTGGTCAACTGCGCCGGCATGATCCTGCGCGAGGGACGGGAGTTCACCATCGAAGGCTTCCAGCGCGTCATCGACGTCAACCTCACGGGCACCATGCGCATGTGCATGGCAGCCAAGCCGCTGCTGGACCGGCAGGGCGGGGTGATCATCAATACCGCCTCCCTGTGGTCGTTCTTCGGCGCCCCGCTGACACCGGCCTATACCGCATCCAAGGGGGGTGTGGCGCAACTGACCAAATCGTTGGCGGTCGCTTGGGCGCCGCAGATTCGCGTCAATGCCATCGCACCGGGTTGGATCGAGACAGAGTTAACGAAAGCCGCGCAAGCCGACGACGAGCGGTCGGCCGCGATAGTCGCACGCACGCCGATGGGCCGCTGGGGCCGGCCCGACGACATCGGCGGCGCGGTGGCGTTCCTGTGCTCGGACGCCGCGCGGTTTATCACCGGCATGATCATGCCCATCGACGGCGGTTATACCGCCAAATAGGAAATACCCATGGCCCAGAACGATTCCAGCAGGGACAATTCCCGCATTCCGTATCGTCACCCGCAGCCCCCGGAGTCGCCACCCGAGTTGGTGATCCCCGCTGCAATTCCGGCGGACGAGCGCATTTGGGTACCACAAGGTCCGAATGTCTGGTTCCGGCCGCTTTGCCTCTGTGCCAGCCGCGGGTACTGGATGAATCTGCTACGCGTGCGCAAGTCTGGCGTGTTATCGCGCCACCGCCATCCCCAGCCGGTGCATGGCTACGTAATAAAGGGTCGCTGGCGCTATCTTGAACACGCCTGGGTGGCTCAGGAGGGCGGATATGTCTATGAGGCCCCGGGCGAGACGCACACGCTGGTTGTCGACGAGGATGTGGAGGAGATGATCACCCTGTTCCAGGTGAATGGCGTGATGATCTATGTCGATCCAGACGGAGGCATACTCGGCTATGAGGATGTATTCACAAAGATCGACCTTTGCCGCAAGCATTATGCCGCCGTTGGACTGGGCGAAAACTATGTCGACCAGTTCATTCGCTGAGGCACATTCAGCCGCCGACGTTAAAGGCTGACGGCCCGGTCCCGCGTCGGTCCCACATGCCCTGATAGGCGGCTTCAATCTGGCGGGTGGTTCTGGCGGTATCGAACAGGGCGCAGGTTTTCCGGTTCTGCGCGATCTTCTCGCGCAACGACTTCAGCAAGCCGGTATCCGTAGCCAATGCCACGGCCAGTTTCTCGTAGTCCGGCATGTTGTTCGTGATCAGCTCGGGCACGCCTGCCGCGGTCAGCAGGCTGGCGGCCACCCGGCCGGCAAAAGTGGTACCGCGACAGGTCAGCAACGGAATGCCGGCCCACAGCGCATCGCTGGCGGTGGTATGGGCGTTGTAGGGCAGGCTATCCAGGAACAGGTCGGCAAGCTTCAGCCGCGCCAGGTGTTGGGCGAGGTCAACAGCCGGGGCAAAGACCAGTCGCTGCCGGGAAATACCGCGTGCTTCGGCTTCCCGCCCCAGATTGATGCGGTAGGCTTCATGGCTATCCAGGAGCCACAGCACGCTGCCCGGCACTTTATTCATGACGCGCGCCCAGGCATCGAACAGGGCGGGGGTCAACTTGTAACCCTGATTGAAATTGCAGAAAACAAAGCCATCGTCGGGCAGGGCATTGGCTGCGCGGGTTGGGTTGCCGGCGATCGGGCGCCTATCGTCATTGATCTGGTAGCTGTTTGGCATGCGAACGACGGCTTCGGTGTAGAAGCGCTCCTCGCCTTGGGGGATCACGATGCCATCCGCCAGAATATAATCGATGTAGGGGGCCCCCAGTGTGGCGGGAAAGCCTAAATAGTTCACCTGCACGGGTGCTGGGCGGCGGGCAAACAGGCCCATCCGGGGCTTACCGAAATAGCCATTCAAGTTCACAAGGATGTCGATCTTCTCAGCCCGCACGGCGTTGGCGGCCTCGTCATCGCTCATGCCGGTAATGTCGACGATCCGGGGAATCGCCTTCTCCAGCCGCGCGCGCATCGGGCTGGCGTCGCTGCCGCCATTGTCGAAAGCGACAATTTCAAATTTTCCCTGGTCATGATGTTCATACAGGCCAGCCATCAAATAGGCCGTGGCTTGTTCCCGGAAGTCGGCCGAAACGTAACCAACGCGCAGTTTTCCGCCATCGCGGCGCTCCGCTTGGGCCGGCGCCGTCATCGCGGGAAATTGGTCGGCGGCGAAGATTTCCGAACAGATGCGCAGGTCTGCGGGATTGTCCGAAATCGCCTGATAGGCAAATGGCCGGATGACGCGCTTCTTCGCGTGCACTCCGTCATCGACGGCCTGTTTCAGGATATCGTAATCCTGCCAGTCGGCACCCTGCATTTTCAGATGGAGCAACTCCCCCGTGAGATAGGGATGGTCGGGATCTGCTTTCTGCGCCGCGTTGAGGTCCGCAATGGCGGCGGCATAAAGGCCCAGGTCGGTCCAGGCGGTATGGGCGCGATTGTTGATTGCATCAATATAGCCGGGGCGCAGTTCAATGGCGCGGGTGAAGCTTGCCACCGCATCGCTGGGTCGGCCAAGCACACGCAGCACCGCGCCACGGCTGTTCCAGCCGTCGGCATTGGTGGCGTCATGCGTGATCATCCGATCGAATGCATCCAATGCGTTTTGAAAGCGCGCCAATCCCTTTAGCGCGACGCCCTTATTGTACCATGCCGAGGCCAGGCCGGGATCGATCTCGAGCGCCTTTTCGGCGCTGGCCAGCGCGTCCTCCGGGCGGCCGAGATTCCACAGCGCCACGCTGCGATTGCTGTGGATTTCCGGATCGTTCGGCGTCAGTGCCAGCACTGCGTCAAAGGCAAGCAGTGCCTCGGCAAAGCGGCCCATGTGCGACAATGCGATGGCGCGCTGGTAGATCGGATCGGCAAATCCTGGAGCGGCGGTCGATGCGGCCTCGAAATCGGCCAGGGCATCCTGCCGGCGCCCCTGCGCCAGTCGCGCCAATCCGCGATTATATAATGTCGCCGCGTCCGCCGGCTGGGCGTCCAGCACTTTACCGTACTGCGCCACCGCGTCGTCCAGGCGGCCGACGCCCGCCAGCGCGATACCCAGATTTCCGCGGGCTATAAGCATGTCCGGCTTAAGTACGAGCGCCTTTTCGTAACACTGAATGGCGTTCTCGAAGCGGCCCAATTCCGCCTGCACGACCCCCGAATTATAATGCGCCTCGGCAAGATCCGGCCTTAGCTTTACGGCATGCTGAAAGCGGCTCAGCGCCTCGCTCAAGCGGCCTGCGCCGCGCAAGGCCATGGCATAATTCATCTGGATGGCGACATCGTCCGGGTTGACCTTGGCCGACGGAGCCATCAATTCCACCGCCTCTTGCACGCGGCCCTGCTGTAGCCGCATCACGCCCAGCATATAGCGCGGTCCCACTATGGTGGGGTTTTTGCGGATGATTTCGATGTAAAGCTGCTCGGCCTCGGCCAGTTGCCCCCGCTGGTGCAGGGCCAGCGCCTGGCTGGACAATTCTTTGAAATCCGCTGTGGTTTCAGCCATGCGCCTTTCAACCCCTCATACTTTTATTTTGGCGAAGCAGCCTGCGCCACCGAAAGCGCGGTCATGTTCACAATGCCCCGTGCCGTGACCGACGGTACCATGACGTGCACCGGCTTGGACACGCCCAGAAGCAGGGGGCCGACCAGAAGCGCTTCGGTCGCCGCCGACAGCAGCGTGAGCGCGATATTGGCGGCATCCAGCGTTGGCATTACCATCAGGTTGGCCGATCCTGTAAGCGGACTATTGGATACCAGGCGACCTCGCAGCGCCTCGCTCAGCGCAGCGTCCGCATGCATCTCGCCGTCCAGTTCGAAATCCGGATTGGCAGCGCGCAGAATTGCCATCGCCTTGCGCATCTTGCGCGCAGTGTCGGAATTCGCCGTGCCGAAGCTGGAGTGCGACAGCAGCGCAGCTTTTGGGGCCATGCCGAAACGGCGCACCGTCCGGGCCGCCAGAAACGTCATCTCCGCGATCTGTTCGGCGGTTGGATCGATGTTGACGTGGGTGTCACAGAAGAAAAGCGCGCCATTGGGCAGGATCAGGCTGGACAGCGAATACAACCGGCTGATGCCTTCCTCGCGCGGCAGGATCGGCAGGATGTTGGCAAATTG
The DNA here is from genome assembly GCA_035761325.1 of Rhizomicrobium sp. Lineage (GTDB taxonomy): Bacteria > Pseudomonadota > Alphaproteobacteria > Micropepsales > Micropepsaceae > Rhizomicrobium. The sequence continues at coordinate 12,654 of DASTRG010000137.1, forward strand.
GCGGCTCCAGTCGCCCAAGCCGCCGCACAGGGCGGCGTCCACTTCACCGTGCTCCAGAAGCATGCTGGCAGTGATGGCGTGCCGGCTTCGGATCCAGCGCGCCGCCGCGTTGGGTGGCACGCCCTTGCGTTCCACCAGATGCTGGTAGCGTTCGGCCAGCGCCGGGATCAAAGGATCGGAAGCGGGATCGACGATGCGGACCTGCTTGTCAAAATCAAGGCGCAGCCCCAGGGCCCTGGCCTTCGCGCGGATCACGGCGGCGCTGCCGACCAGCACCGGGTGGGCCAAGCCTTCGTCCAGCACGGTCTGAACGGCGCGCAGAACGCGCTCGTCCTCGCCTTCCGCATAGGCCACGCGGTGGGGCGAACGCCGGGCAACTTCGAACACAGGACGCATCAGTTGGCCAGAGCGGTAGACGAACTTCTCGAGCTCCGTCTCATAGGCATCGAAGTCGGTGATCGGCCGGCGCGCTACGCCCGATTCCATCGCTGCCCGCGCCACTGCCGGCGCGATATGAAGGATCAACCGTGGATCGAAAGGCTTGGGAATGATGTAATCGGCTCCAAAGCCCATTGCGGCACCGCCATAGGCCCGGGCCACGACATCCGAAGCCTCGGCGCGGGCCAGGGCGGCGATGGCTTCTACCGCAGCAATCTTCATCGGTTCGTTGATGACGGTGGCGTCCACGTCCAGCGCGCCGCGGAAGACGAATGGAAAACACAGGACATTGTTGACCTGGTTGGCATAGTCGCTGCGGCCGGTGGCGATAATCGCGTCCGGACGGGCGGCGACGGCATCTTCCGGCCTGATCTCAGGGTCGGGATTGGCCAATGCCAGGATCAGCGGTTTGCCGGCCATTTGCCCCAGCCATTGGGGCTTAAGCACATTTGGCGCGGACAGGCCAAGGAACACGTCGGCACCGACAAGCACCTCCTGCAGGGTTCGCGCATCGGTCTTGCGTGCATAACGCGCCATGTTGGGCGCCATTTCATCGCCTCGGCCCTGATAAACCACGCCCTTGATGTCGGTCAGCGTCACATTGTCGGCCGGAAGCCCCATTGCCACCAGAAGATCGACACAGGCCAGCGCCGCGGCACCTGCTCCGCTGGTCACCAGTTTGATCCCTTCCAGCGCCTTGTCCTGGAGCAGAAGGCCGTTGCGGATAGCAGCGGCGCAAACAATGGCGGTGCCGTGCTGGTCGTCATGGAAGACTGGAATGTTCATCCGCTCGCGCAGGCGCTTTTCAATGATGAAGCATTCCGGCGCTTTGATATCTTCCAGATTGATGCCGCCGAAGGTCGGCTCCAGCGCCGCCACCACTTCCACGAATCGGTCGATGTCCGTCTCGGCCACTTCCAGGTCGAAGACGTCGATGCCGGCGAATTTCTTGAACAGGACGGCCTTGCCCTCCATTACCGGTTTGGAGGCAAGCGGTCCGATGTTACCGAGCCCCAGAACGGCGGTGCCATTGGTGATTACTGCCACCAGATTGCCACGGGCGGTATATTCGCGAGCCGCCGCCGGGTCCTTGACGATCTCCTCGCAGGCAGCAGCCACGCCCGGCGAATAGGCCAGCGCCAGGTCCCGCTGATTCGCCATACGTTTGGTCGCCTCTACCGACAATTTGCCGGGGCGCGGAAGCCTGTGATAGGCCAGCGCACTTTTGCGAAAATTCTCGTCCATGCCCTAACGCCCAATGACGCGGCTGCTATTGACAGGCTCCATGGCGTAAAATCAATCCTTTCCGCCTGTTTTCGGCGGCTTTTCCGCGGATTCCGCGGAAACCACACCGCTGGCCCGGACGTTGAGAATGAGCCCCGCGAGGCGAGGGCCTACCCTGCCAGAATTTCATTCAGGCGCGGGGATTTGGGGGCTAATTTGGCCAAGGTGCCGTCTTGCGGTCGCCCGGGCCTGAAGGCTGGAATTTAGATAAGGGGATTCTCATGCAGATTGGCATAGTAGGACTTGGGCGGATGGGCGCCAATATCGGGCGCCGCCTGATGCGTGCCGGCCATGAGGTGGTCGGGTTTGACGCCTCGCCCAAGGCAGTGGCCGCGCTGGAAGGGGCAACTGGTGCCGCTTCACTGGAGGACGTTGTGGCCAAGCTGGCCGTCCCTCGCGCCATTTGGGTTATGCTGCCGGCCGGCAAAATTACAGAGGAGACCATCGACCAGCTGGGCAGGCTTCTATCGAAGGGCGACATCGTTATCGATGGGGGGAATACTTTTTTCAAGGACGATATCCGCCGCGCCGCCGTCCTGAAGAAAAAGGGCATTTCCTATGTCGACGCGGGCACGTCGGGCGGGGTCTGGGGGCTGGAGCGCGGCTACTGCATGATGATCGGCGGCGAAAAAGCCGTCGTCGATCATCTCGATCCCATTTTCCAGGCGCTGGCTCCGGGGGCGGGCAGCATCCCGAAAACGCCCAACCGCGAAACCTCTGATCCACGCGTGACCGAGGGCTACATGCATGCCGGACCTCCGGGCGCCGGCCACTTCGTCAAGATGGTTCATAACGGCATCGAATATGGCCTGATGCAGGCTTATGCGGAAGGCTTCGACATCATCCAGGGCCGCGCCAGTGACAAGCTGCCGGAAGAAGAACGCTTCGATATCAATCTTGCCGATGTCGCCGAGGTGTGGCGTCGCGGCAGTGTCGTGGCCTCCTGGCTTCTGGACTTGACCGCCATCGCGCTGGCGAAGTCGCCGAAGCTGGATGAGTTCAGTGGCAAGGTGGACGATTCCGGTGAAGGCCGATGGACTGTCAATGCCGCAGTGGACGAGGCGGTGGCGGCCCCGGTCATCACCGCCGCTCTGTTCGCCCGTTTCCGTTCGCGCATCGCCAACAGCTTCGGGGAAAAATTGCTCTCTGCCATGCGCAAGGAATTTGGCGGTCACGTGGAAACGCGGGGCGTCGAAAAGTGAGCTCTTCGCACAAGTCACCACCCCCGCCCTGCGCTATCGTTATTTTCGGTGCCAATGGCGACCTGACAAGGCGCCTGATCGTGCCGGCGCTGTACAACCTCGCACGAACCGGTCTTTTGCCGCCGCGTTTTGCCTTGATAGGCGTGGACCATAATGA
>DASTRG010000138.1:0-6639 GCA_035761325.1 Rhizomicrobium sp.
GCCCATGGACACCCCCCAGGAAAAGAACAAACCCCTGGAAAACCGCATCGTGCTGGTCACCGGCGCGTCCCGCGGCATCGGCCGGGCCTCCGCCATTGCGCTGGCGGGTGCGGGCGCGCATGTGATCCTGATCGCGCGCACGGTGGGCGGCCTGGAAGAGACTGACGACGAGATCCAGAAAATCGGTGGCACCGCAACGCTGGTGCCGATGAACCTGCGCGACTTCGACGCCATCGACCGGCTGGGCGCCTCGATCTATGAGCGCTGGGGCCGGCTGGATGCGCTGTTCGGTAATGCGGGGGTGCTGGGCATGTTGACGCCCTTGCCGCATCTGGAGCCCAAGACCTGGCAGGAGGTGATCGACGTGAACCTGACCGCCAACTGGCGGCTGATCCGCTCGCTCGATCCGCTGCTGCGCCAGTCCGACGCGGCGCGTGTGCTGTTCGTCACGTCCGGCGCCGCGCGGAAGCACATTCCCTACTGGGGCGCCTATGCCTTGTCCAAGTCGGCGCTGGAAATCCTGGCGCTGACCTATGCCGCCGAATGCGAGCAGACCAATATCCGCGTCAACCTGATCAATCCGGGGCCGATGCGCACCCTGATGCGCCAGAAGGCCATGCCGGGCGAGGACCCGGCTTACCTGGTCAAGCCGGAAGACATGGCGTTCAAGGTGGTGGAGATGCTCTCGCCCGCCTATGACAGGAACGAGACGATCATCAATTTCCAGAAGTGAGGAGCCTTCGCCGCAGACGGCGAAACCGTCCGATGGGGGGCCGGAAATGGCTATTTCTTCGGGTCGTAAGGGTTCTTCGAGTTCCGTAACGAAAAGCGCAGCGGCGTGCCCTTGAGGCCGAAATTCTCCCGCAGCCCGTTCTGCAGGTAGCGCAGATAATCGTCGGGCAGGGCGTCGAGCTGGTTGCCGAACAGGGTGAAGCTGGGCGGGCGCGCCTTGCGCTGGGTCATGTAGCGGATGCGCACCCGCCGCCCCGAAATCGCGGGTGGGGCATGGCGCGTCAGTGCCGCTTCCAGGAAGCGGTTCAGGGTGGCGGTGCCCACGCGGGTGTTCCAGGCGCGGTCGGCCTCGGCGATCGCGGGCACCAGCCGGTCCAGGCCTTCGCCGGTGCGCGCCGAAGTGGCGACCAGCGGCGCGCCGGCGACCTGCGGCAACAGACGATCCAGCTTTTCGCGCATCCGGCTGACGGCTCCGGCCTTGTTTTCCAGCAAGTCCCATTTGTTGACTGCAAAAACGATGGCGCGGCCTTCGCGCGCGATCAGGTCGGCGATGGTCAGGTCCTGCTTCTCGAACGGCGCCGTGGCGTCGATCATGACGATCACGCAGTCGGCGAAGCGGATCGCCTCGAGCGTCGAGGCGACGCTCATCTCCTCCAGTGTCTCGCCGGCGACGCGCGCCTTTTTCCGCAGTCCCGCCGTGTCATGCAGCAGCACGTCCCGCTCGCCCGCCGCACCGGGGATTTTCCAGGGCGCGGTGATGGCGTCGCGCGTCAGTCCCGGCTCCGGCCCGGTCAGCGACCGTTCCTCGCCCAGGAGCTGGTTGAACAGGCTGGATTTGCCGACATTGGGCCGGCCGACCAGCGCCAGTCGCAGTGGCCGGTCCAGATAGCGGACCTCCATTCCTTCCTCGGGGGCGCCGTCTTCGGGCTCCCCTTCGTCCCGCGCCTCTTCGGCTGTGTCGTCCTCGACCTCCGTGGCCGCGCTGGCAGGCACCAGCGGCTCCAGGGCCTCGACGATGGCGTCGATGCCCAGATTGTGCTCGGCCGACACGCGGATCGGCTCGCCGAAGCCCAGCGCGTAGACGTCGTCCAGCGGCTGGGTGCGGCCTTCGCATTTGTTGGCCAGCAGGATCACCGGCTTGCCGGACTTGTGCAGCGCCTGGGCAATGATCTCGTCGCCCGTGGTTACCCCGGCGCGCGCGTCGATCACGAACAGCAGCGCACCGGCCTCGGCGATCGCGGCCAGGGTTTGCTGCGTCATCCGCTGGGCAAGGCTGCCGCCGGCGGCTTCCTCGAAGCCGGCCGTGTCGATCAGGCGCACGGACAGCCCCGCAAAGTCCGCATCCAGCGCCTGTCGGTCGCGGGTAACGCCGGGCGTATCGTGCACGATCGCCGCTGCCCGTCCCGCCATACGGTTGAACAGGCGGGATTTTCCGACGTTCGGACGTCCGACGATTGCAAGGGTCAAGGGCATGGGTAAGTCCTGCGCCTTACCTCAGCGCAGCGCCACCAGTTCCGCATCCGCTGTGTACAGATACATTGTGCCGTTCGCCACTACCGGCGCGATCATCGTGCCGTCCGGGATCTCGACGCGTCCCAACAGCTTGCCCGTATACGGCGAGATCGATTCGGCATAGCCGTTGGACGAAGTGACGATCAGCCGATTGGACACCAGCACCGGGCCGGTCCAAACCAGCCTGTCGCTTTTGTCGTCGGGATCGTCCCATTCGGGCAGTTGGTGGATCCAGCGCACGCGGCCTTCCTTGCGGGTCAGGCAGATGATCCGGTTGTTGTTGTCCAGCACATAGACATAGTCGCCGCCGGCCCAGGGCGTCTGAATGCCGCCGATATCGCGGGTCCACATGCGCTCGCCGGAGTTGGCATTGATTGCCGCCATCACGCCCGACTGGCTGACGGCATAGACCACGCCACGGTCGATCACCGGCCGGCCCGCCACATCGTCCAGCTGGGACAGCGCTGTGACCTGGCCCGAGCGCGAGAGCACGTCGCTCCAGCTCACCTGGCCGTTCTGGGCCTGCAGCGCGAAGACTTCGCCCGAGGTATAGGGCGCGATCACCAGTTCGCCCGACACCGCCGCGCTGGTGGAAACCAGCATGCCGGCCGGCTCGGCGATGCCCTGGTGGTCCCACAGCTGGCGGCCGTTGGCTTCGGCAAGGGCGTAGAAATGATTGTCGTAGGTGGAGAAGAAGACGCGTCCGCCGCTGACGACCGGGGCATTGATGATGGGCATCTGCATGTCGTGGCGCCACAACTCGCGGCCTGTGGCGGCATCCATGCAGATCACCACGCCGAAGCCGCTGGTGACGAAGATTTTGCCCTGGTCATAGGCGATGCCGCCGCCCATGCCCGATGCGGGATCGACGGTGTTGGGTTTGCCCAGAAGCCCCCAGAGCGTCGGCATGTCGGTGCCGTTCTTGGGCGCCAGCCGCTTGTTCCACACTTCGCGGCCATCGAGGGCGCGGAAGACATAGACATGGGCTTCCGAGTCCAGGGTGAAGACATAGCCGCCCGCCACGATCGGCGGGGCCGTGAGGCGGGAATCCTTGTTCGAACCCTTGCCGGCATCGGCGGACCAGACCTGGCGCAGGGGGCCGGTCGCTTCCAGGTGATACATGGCGTTGGAGGAATAGCCGCCGGGGTTCGGCCATTCCGGATTGCGGTAGGGCGCGGGCAGGAGCACGCGTGTGCCCTGGATGGTGGGATCGGGCTTGAGCGAGTCGTCCAGCGACATCACCGAGATGCGCACGCCGCGCAGGTTGGATTTCTTGCCGTTGCTCTCGAACCAGCCACTCACCATGTTGGCGATCTGGCAGCCGGACAGCAGCATGAACGCAGCCAGCATGGCGCCGGTGCGAAGCGAACGGATGAGCGCGGCTCGGGTCATGTGGCTGCGATCACTTCGCGGGCGCGGTCGGCGTGCCCGGCCTGGGGCCGGCGGGCGCGGGCTGGCCGGGCATGGCGGCGGTCTCGGGGGGCACGGTGCCGAAGGTGACGGCACCGCCATTCTTCAGGAAGGCCGCCATGGCCCGGGCCCGGGCGCGCAGCGCGTCGGGCGCGTTGGGGTCCTTTTCCAGCGCCTCATAGCGGGCGGCAGCGCCCTTCAGGTCCAGCGCGCGATAATCGGCATAGGCCAGAACTTCCTCGGCCATCTGGCGCCAGGCGCTACCCGGCTCGTCCAGGGGCGCCAGAAGGTTGGCCAGTTCGGCGCGAGGGGCGCTGTCGGCCATGCCCCAGGCGGCGCGCAGCCGTGCCACGGCGCCGACCGGGCCGCTGTCGTCATTGGCGATCTGTTTGTACAGGTCGATGGCGTCCTTGCGCTGGCCTGCCGCGAACATGGCGTTGGCCTGGGACAGCCTGGCCAGCCTGCGATAGCCGGCGGGCGTGCCTTTGGTCAGGTCGGCAAAGGCGTTGGCCGCCGCTTGCGGATTGGTGATGCGCTGAGCGGCGGCGAAGGCGAGGGAAGCCTTTTCGGCTTCGGCCTTTTCATGTCGCTGCCATAGCTGCCAGGCGCCCAGACCGATGAACACCAGCACCAGAAAGGCGATGATATAGGCGCCATACGCCTTCCACAGCTTTTCGATCCGTTCACGGCGGACGTCTTCTTGGACCTCGCGGAAAATATCACTCACAGGCGGACAGTCCTCAGTGCTGGCTTTGGGCCCTGTGGCCAAGGGCTCGAACATCAGGCGGCGGCCGTCAATCCGGCTGGGGCCGCAAAGTCCTTGACGGGACGGGTTAATTAGCCCGGGGCGCACGCCCGCGCAATGCGGGGCCGGTTAAGAATAGCCGGGTTTTTGGGGCTCTTTCAGGGCACCTTCTTCATCGGATAGACGTTTTCGGCCCCGGGGAAGCGCCGTTCGCGCACATCCCTGGCATAATCGCGCACTGCGGATTCAATGGCCGGCCCCAGATGGGCGTATTGGCGCACGAATTTGGGCGGGCTGGGGTTGAGGCCCAGCATGTCCTCCAGCACCAGGACCTGGCCGTCGCAGGCGGGGCTGGCGCCGATGCCGATGGTGGGGATGGCAATCTGGGCCGTGATGCGGGCCGCCAGCGGCTCGGCCATGCCTTCCAGAACCACCGCGAAGGCGCCGGCCTGGGCGACCGCGGCAGCGTCAGCCTCGATGGCGGGCCATTCGCTTTGCGCGCGGCCCACCGTGCGAAAGCCCCCGGCGACGTTCACACCCTGGGGGGTCAGGCCGACATGGGCCATCACCGGAATGCCCCGCTCGACCAGACAGGCGATGGTCGCGGCCATGCGCCGGCCGCCTTCCAGTTTCACCGCTGTGGCGCCGGTTTCCCGGATGACGCGCGCGGCGTTGCGGAAGGCTGCTTCCGGGCTTTCCTCATAGGTGCCAAAGGGCATGTCCACGACAACAAGCGCCTTGCGGGCGCCGCGCATGACCGCCTGGCCGTGCAGGATCATCATCTCAAGCGTCACGCCCAGGGTTGATTCCAGGCCGTGGATCACCATGCCCAGGCTGTCGCCCACCAGCATCACGTCAACATGGTCGTCCAAAAGGCGCGCGGTGTGGGCGTGGTAGCAGGTCAGTACCACCAAGGGCTGCTGGCCCTTGCGGGCACGGATCTGGGGCACCGTGATGCGGTGGACCTGGGGATGCATGGACACGAGGCGCCTCCGGTAGGGACCACGGCTTTTATACCGTGACTGCGAACGGCCCCATAGGCAAACCGCCGGGAAGGGGGCCTGCAGCGGGAGCGGGGATATTTTCCGCGAACAGTTAAGTAATCACTTGACTGTTAGGGGTGCACCCTGATACTTAAGTTCATGCTTAACTCAAGCCTCGACAAAACCTTCGCCGCCCTGGCCGACCCGAACCGCCGGGCCATGGTCGAACGGCTGGTCCAGGGCCCCGCCACCGTCAGTGAGCTGGCGCGGCCGCTGCCGATGTCACTGCCGGCGGCGATGCTGCACCTGCGGGTGCTGGAGGAGTGCGGCCTGGTGACCAGCCAGAAGAGCGGACGCGTGCGGACCTGCCGCATCGATCCCGCCCGGCTGAGCCTGGCGGAACAGTGGGTCAGTGAGCGGCGGAAAATATGGGAGGCACGGCTGGACCGGCTGGGTGCTTTCCTGAACGCGCCCGAGGAGGAAAGAAAATGAGAAAGCTGATTTCTCTGATGCATGTCTCGCTGGATGGCTTCTGTGCCGGACAGAAGGGCGAAATGAACTGGATCGCGCTGAACGATGAAATCTTCGCCGATGTCGAGACCCTGGTGGAACGCAGCGGCGGCGCCGTCTATGGCCGCACCACTTATGGAATGATGCACGGCTACTGGCCCGGGGCGTTGACGCGGCCCGATACCAGCGCCCGCGAGCTGCGCCATGCCCAATGGGTGGAGAAGGCGCCGAAGCACACCTTCAGCCGCACCCTGGAATCCAGCGACTGGAACAATGTCCATCTGCACAAGGACGCCGAGGCCGTTCGCGCCCTGAAGCAGCAGCCCGGCGGCGACCTGCTGATCTTTGGCAGTCCCGGCCTGACGCATGCCTTCCTGGCGATGGACGCGATCGACGAGTTCTGGATCAACCTCAATCCCGTGCTGCTGGGACAGGGTGTCCGCTATCTCGATGATACGGTGAAAACGAAGCTGACGCTGGCGGGCAGCCGCGTCTTCGACAATGGCGTCATCCGCCTGAATTATGTGAAGGGCAACTGACATGGCCACCCATTCCGTCGTCCATGCCAGCTTCACCATCACTCGCCGGTGGAAGGCGGCGCCGGCGCGCGTCTTCGCGGCCTTCGCCGACCAGGCGCAGAAGGACAAATGGTTCGGCGGCATCAAGGGCGAATGGGAGCCGTTGACCCGTAGTTTCGATTTCCGTGTCGGCGGGCGGGAAAACGCATCGGGACGCTGGAAGAAGACG
>DASTRG010000139.1:0-3374 GCA_035761325.1 Rhizomicrobium sp.
TCCAACGCCTTCGCCATGCCGGCTGCATTCTGGGCCACGCAAGGCATCACCACCCTGGCCTATGACCAGCGCGGCTTCGGCGCCGGTCCCAATCCCGGTCTGTGGGCGGGCGCCGACATCATGCGCCGCGACCTGGACGACTTTGTCGCCGCGGCGAAATCGCGCTTCCCCGGCGTACCGGTATTCGTGCTGGGCGAGAGCATGGGCGGGGCGGTGGTGCTGACGGCGCTGGCCGGGCCCGGCTCGCTGTTGTCGTCACAGGTCGATGGCGTCATCCTTGCGGCGCCGGCGGTCTGGTCGCGCGCCGACATGCCCATCAGCTATCGCGTCGCGCTCTACCTGGCCGCGCACCTGGTTCCGGGCCTTGTCCTGACCAACAGCGCGGCGTCCCGTGTCGTCACCATCGTGCCGTCCGACAATATCGAGATGCTGCGCGCGCTGGCCCGCGATCCGCTGTTCCAGAAGAAGACGCGGACCGATACGCTGTTCGGGCTGGTCAACCTGATGGACGAGGCACGCACCGCGCCCGCCCGCATCACGCGCGCGCCGCCGATATTGATGCTCTATGGCGCACACGACCAGGTCATACCGGCGGCGCCGACAAAGGCGGTGATCGCGGCGCTGGGCGGCAAGGCCGATGTGCGCCGCTACCCGAACGGCTATCACATGCTGTTCCGCGATCTCGACGGCCGCACGGTTCAAAAGGACACCGCCGACTGGGTGCTGGAACATGCCGGGCAACAAAAGCGGGCGTCGGCCGTTATCTCGCCGTAACCGGCCGGGAGACGAGCCATGACAAAGAAGAAGCACGACCTTCGCGATGATGCCGGCGCGCCCGGCGAAGATGCCAACACCAACGCCAAGCTGGCGGGCCACCAGGACAAGGTGATGCCCATCGCAGACAGCGGCCAGCACGCGGTCAATCCCCTGCCGGGCTCGAAGGACGGCAGGCCGAAGGTCCGGTGACCGGCGCCAACTGAACCAGCCATCCGGCGGCACGCTCCTCTTTCCGCGCCTTTCGCAGGGTGAGCCGCCGCCTGCATCGCAGGCTGGCGAAGTTCCCTGATTGCGGGCATAAAACGCCCGCCTCTCTCCAGGGACTTCGTTTATGTCGCTTGCCGCCCCGCGCGTCGTCACCATTTCCGATCTTCGCCGCCTTGCCCGGGCGCGGCTGCCCGATGCCGTATTCGGTTACCTGGACGGCGCCGCCGATGACGAGGTCACGCTGAGGGACAGCGAGGCGGCATTCCGCGAGGTGTATTTCAAGCCGCGTTTCGCCGTGGCCACGCCGGCATGCGACCTGTCGGTGACGGTGCTGGGCCAGAAACTGGAGCTTCCCTTCATGCTGGGGCCTATCGGCTATTCGCGGCTGATGCATCCCAGCGGCGAACTGGCGGCCAGCGCCGCCGCCGGCAAGGCGGGCACGGCCTATATCCTGTCCACCATGTCCGGCCATCGCATCGAGGATGTGAAGGCCCGGTCCTCAGGTCCCACTTTCTACCAGCTCTACCTGGCGGGGGGGCGCGGCGCCGCCGAAGCGGCCATCGCCCGCGCAAAGGCCGCCGGCTACAAGGCGCTCTTCGTCACCATCGACACGCCGGTGGCGGGCAATCGCGAACGCGACGTGCGCAACGGCATGAAGGAGCTGATGGGCAAAAATCCCTTTGCCAAGCTGCCCTATATCCCCAACATCCTGGCCCATCCCCGCTGGCTGGCCGCGTTCCTCGCCGACGGCATGACAAGGCCCTTCCCCAACATCGTCATTCCCGGCATGGGACCGCTGCAGGCCATCGACGTGGCCGCGGCCCTTGAATCGGCGCAGGTGTCGTGGACCGACCTGAAATGGATTCGCGACGCCTGGGGCGGCCCCATCGTGATCAAGGGCGTGATCAGCGTGGACGACGCGCGCCGCGCCGTCGACCATGGCGCCGAAGGCATCGTGGTGTCCACGCATGCGGGCCGCCAGCTCGACACCGTGCCCGGCTCCATCCGTGTGCTGCCCGGCGTGGTCGAAGCGGTGAAGGGCAAGACCGCCATCCTGTTCGACGGCGGCATCCGCCGCGGCTCGCACATCGTCAAGGCGATGGCGATGGGCGCCGACGCCTGTCTTCTGGGACGCGGCTATGCCTATGGCATGGCGGCGGCCGGCCAGCCGGGCATCGAGCGCGCGATCGAGATTTTCACCGCCGACATCATCCGCACGCTGAAACTTCTGGGCTGCCCCAGCATCGCCGCGCTGGATTCGTCGTATCTTTCGCTGAAGCACGGCTTCCGCGCCGACTAGCTACCAGCCCTTGTCGCCGAAATGGGCCGTGTAGAGCGGGCCCGCCTCGGCACGGATTTCCGCGCCCAGCTTCAGCCCCAGCTCCTGCGCCGTTCTGCGGGCATCGGCGCCCAGCGCCATGCTGGCGCTGCGCCGCCAGCAGTGTTTGCCGTCCGGTGTGAGCACTTCGCCCAGGAAGGTGATCCGCCCATCCGCGATGCGTGCCAGAGCGGCGATGGGCGTGCGGCACGAGCCATCCAGTGCCGAAAGGAAAGCGCGCTCGGCGGTGGTGGCGATGGCGTGTTCCGCCACATCCAGCGGCAGCAGCATGGCCAGCGTCCGGGCGTCGTCCGCCCGCGCCGTCACGGCCAGGGCGCCCTGTCCCGGTGCGGGCGGCATCGCCTCCGCATCGACAACGCCGGCGGCATGGTTCTCAAGGCCCAGCCGCTTCAGACCGGCCAGCGCCAGATAGGTCGCGTCGAAATCGCCGCTTTCGATCCGCGCCAGCCGCGTTTCCACGCGCCCGCGCAGCATCCGCACGTTCAGGTCGGGGCGCAGATGCAGGGTCTGCGCCTGCCGCCTGAGCGAGGCGGTGCCCACCGTGGCGCCGGGCTTCATATCCATCACGCTTCTGCCGTGCGGACTGATGAAGGCGTCGAACGGTTCCTCGCGCGCCGGCACGCAGGCCAGCACAATGCCTTCAGGCAGGCGGGTGGGCAGGTCCTTCATCGAATGAACGGCCGCATCGATGCGCCCGTCCAGCAGGGCCTCGTCCAGCTCCTTGGTGAACAGGCCCTTGCCGCCGGCCTCCTGCAACAGCCGGTCCTGAATGCGGTCGCCGCTGGTGGTGAAGGTGGACACGCAATAGGCCGCGGGCGGCGTGCCGCCGCCCCCTGCCAGCAAGCCGCCGACCAGATGGGCCTGGGCCAGCGCCAGCGGCGAGCCCCGTGAGCCGAGAATCAGGGGGCCCGTCATGGCCACTCCGCGATCGGCGGCATGGAGGAGAGAATGCTCTCCACATTGCCGCCGGTCTTCAGGCCAAAGGTCGTGCCACGGTCGTAAAGCAGGTTGAACTCCACATAGCGGCCGCGCCATTTGGCCTGTTCGCGGC
>DASTRG010000140.1:0-13637 GCA_035761325.1 Rhizomicrobium sp.
CAAGGTCTATGTCGGCTCCAGCGGCGGCGAGATGGGCACCAATGGCTGGTTCCAGGCGCTCTCCGTCAAGGACGGCCACACCCTGTGGAAGGCGGCGACCAACGGGCCCGATGCGGGCATGCTCATCGGCGCGGGATTCAAGCCTTTCTATCCGTGGATGCAGGGCAAGGACCTGGGCGTAAAGACCTGGCCGGGCGAGATGTGGAAACAGGGCGCATCGGCGCCCTGGGGCTTTGTCTCCTTTGATCCGGATCTGAATGAAATCTATTACGGCACGTCCAATCCGGGGCCGCGCACGCCTTCGCAGCGGCCGGGCCTGAATTTGTGGAGCAGCGCCCTGTTCGCCCGCGATGCCGATACGGGCGCGGCGAAATGGGCCTATCAGTTCACGCCGCACGATGAATGGGACTATGACGGCGTCAACGAGAATGTGCTGATCGAGATTCCCTGGAAGGGCGAGCGGCGCAAGGTGATCGTGCATTTCAACCGCAACGGCTTCGCCTATACCGTCGACCGGCAGACGGGCGAGGTGCTGGTGGCCGAACCTTTCGGCACCCAGAACTGGGCCAGCCGGGTCGACCTGAAGACCGGCATGCCGGTGGTCAATGCCTCGGCGCACCCGATCGTGGGCAAGAAGGTACAGAATATCTGCCCGCCCGACATCGGGGTGAAGAACTGGAACCCGTCGGCCTTTTCGCCGCGCACCGGGCTTCTCTATGCCGGCATCTTCAATTCCTGCATGGACCTGGGCAACCATGTCGTGAAGTACATCCCCGGCAGTCCCTATGACGGCATGGAGATGGATCGTCATGCCGGGCCCGGCGGCACCTGGGGCGAATTCATTGCCTGGGACCCCGTCAAGGGGCGCCGCGTATGGAGCCTCAAGGAAAAACTCTATGTATGGAGCGGCGCGCTGGTGACCGGCTCCGATATCGTTTTCTATGGCACGCTGGACGGCTGGTTCCGGGCGGTGGATGCGCGCACGGGAAAAGTGCTGTGGTCGCAGAAGCTGGGCAGCGGCATCATGAGCCAGCCCATTGCCTTCGAAGGACCGGACGGGCGCGAATATATTGCCGTCTACACCGGGGTGGGCGGCGGCACCAGCGTGATCCGGCGCGAGAAAGGCTATCCGCCCGGCGGCAACACGCTCTATGTGTTCTCGGTCGACGGCGAGGGCGTGGGGTCGGGTCCGTCGCAACTGGAAACGGATGCGGGCATGGCGGCCCCCATCTCGGTCCCGCCGGCGGTGGCGCACAATTAGGGCATAGACGCAAGTCCTCCCTTCCGGCACTGGCGGCGCCACATTCGGCGCTACTGATCGGCCGGCGGCTGCGCTATCGTCCCGCAAACAGGGAAGGAAATTTCATGCGCGCATTTCTTTGGGCGCTGGCATTGGCCGGCCTCTCCATCGCCGGGTCGGTGCAGGCCGCCGAAATAAAAGTGGTGGCGCCGGGCTTCATCTACAATTCGGCGCTGAAGGAACTGGCGGCGGATTTCACCAGAAAGACCGGTGTGCAGGTGACGGTCGGCGAGGTCGGCATGAACGTGGCGCTTCAGCGGATCAAGGACGATCCGCCCGACGTCGTGGGGCTACCGTCCGACCTGATGAACACGCTGATGCTGGACGGCGGCATCGTCAAGGAAAGCTATACGCCGCTGGGCCGCGACGAGCTGGGCCTGGCGGTCAGGAAGGGCGCGCCCCATCCCGACATCTCCACCGTCGCCAAGCTGGCGGCGGTGCTGAAGGCCGGCGGCAAGATCATGATCAACAGTCCCACCGGCGGCACCATGCAGGGCCAGATCATCGGCACCATCCTGACGCGGCCGGAATTTGCCGGCGTCGATGCCGTGCCGGTGACAAAGGGTGAGGGCGCGGCGGCATTGGCGCGCGGCGAAGGCGACATGGCGATCCAGCTTGTGCCGGAAATCTACAACAAGCCGCAGATAGAGCTGGTGGCGCCGTTGCCCGCTGAGCTGGGCGGCCACATGGATGGCATCCTGGCGGTCACCTCGCGCGCCGCCAACCGGAAGGATGCGCTGGCCTTCATCAAGTTTGTTACCGGAGCCGAGGCCCGCAAGGCCTGGATCGCAAAAGGCATGAAGCCGTTCTGAAACGCGAAAGCACAGACCCGCCTCCCCTTCGTGTGCGAAGCACGCTGGAAGGGGGGCGGTGGTTTCAGCGAGCGAGCGGCGCGCAGCAAGCGAGCGAAAGCTGAAACCGGAGGGGTTCAGAGTCACGGCGCGACGATCCCGCCCTTCTGCCAGACCCCGGCGGAATCGGGCCGCACGATCCAGACCAGGAAGGCGCGCGCCTCGTCCGCGTTGGGCGAGGCGCCCAGCACCGCCCCCGACATGTCGATGAAAAGGCCCAGGCTGTCGGGGAATGGGCCCACCACTTCGGCGCCGCCGGCCATCAGTTCCTCGCTGATGGCGCCGCCGCCGAATTCGGCATCGCCGCGCACGATGGCATCACCGATCATGCCGCGCACCGGCACCGGCCTGACCCCCGCGAACTGCGGCCGCTTGAGCATGTCGGCCACCATCGCGCCCGACAGGCTGCCGCGCACCGGATCGGTGAAGGCCAACGCGCCCGCGTCCCTGGCGAAGGCGATGAATTTCTCCTCGGTGGAGATGTCGGGATGGCGGCCGCCCTTTTTCACCACCACGCCGAACTGAATGCGGCCCACCGTCACCGGCGCGCCGGCCAGCCGGGCGGCGAAACCCTTGAAGTCGGCCGTCGGCGCCAGGACCAGGTCGGCGGGCGCCCCGGCCTGAACCGACTCGCGGATGCGGCCGACATTCGCACCGGTAATCGTCACCTTCTGGCCGGTGCGCGCGGTCCACTGCCCGGCCAGGACGCGCAGCGGCCCGTTGACGATGCCCGGAGACAGCACGGTGATGTCGGCCATCGCCGGGACCGGGCAGAACGCGGCCAGGCCCAGGACAAAACCGATGGCAACGCGGCGCATATTTCGCCCCTTCGACACATGGACTGCGGCGCAAATGAAAACGTGAATCCCGCGCGGTTGCAACTTTGCGGGAGGCGGCACTAAGGTTCGCGCCGCAAAACCCGTCGCGCAGGGAGCCGGACATGGTCGATGAAGGTGCAAGCCGCCGCGAGGCGCTGCAGCTGGGCGCGGCAAGCCTGATGGCGGCGATGGCGCTGGATTCCACGCGGGCTTTTGCCCTGACGGCCGGCGACCTGAAAGGACTGCCCTGGGCGAACAATGCCATGCGCTGGGTGCAGGTCGCTTTCACCGAGGACGATCCACCCAATTACGATCCGCAGTTCTGGTTCGATTTCTTCCGCAAGACCCATGCCGACGCCGCATGCCTGTCGGCGGGCGGGTGCATCTGTTTCTATCCGTCCAAATTGCCGCTGCAGAAGCGCGCCAAATACCTGGGCGATCACGACATGTTCGGCGAGATGGTCAAGGGAGCCCGCGCGCAGAATATGTCGGTGATCGCCCGTGTCGATCCCCATGCGATGAGCCAGGAGGCTTTCGCCGCCCATCCCGAATGGGCCGCCTGCACCATCGACGGCAAGCCGCGGCGCCATTGGGCCGCCAAGGACATGTGGGTGACCTGCCAGAATGCCGGCTTCATGTTCGATTTCATGCCCCAGGTGCTGAAGGAAATCACCGACACCTACCAGCCGGAGGGCTTCTTCGGTAACCGCTGGGCGGGCAGCGGCATGTGCTATTGCAACACCTGCCGCACGCTGTTCCGCATGGCCAGCGGCATGGAGCTTCCTACCAGCGACGATCCCCAGGACCCGCAGCGCCACGCCTATATCGCCTGGAACGCCGAAATGCGCTGGCGCCAGTTCAAGCTGTGGGACGACACGGTCAAGGCATCCAAGGCCGACTGCTTCTTCAGCCCCAATGGCGGGATGAACGATCCGAACAAGGTAACCATTCCCATTGTGGCGGTGGACCGCCAGGGCCGCCAGGGCACCACGCCGGTCTGGATGATGGGCAAATACGCCAAGATCACGCGCGCCTACATGCACAATTTGCCGGTTGCCGGCATCTTCAATGTCGGCGTGGAAGACGCCAATCGCTGGAAGGATTCGGTGCAGCGCGGGCCGGAGCTGAAGGCCTGGATGCATGGCGGCATCGCCCAGGGCTTCCGCCCTTGGGTGTGCAAGTTCAATGCCCGCGTCTTCGATCCGCGCTGGGTGGCGCCGGTGACGGAAATCTACGACTGGCACTTCCGCAACGACCGCTACATGCACAATACCGAAAACCTGGCGCGGGTCGCGATCGTCAATTCCACCCAGACCGGCATCTATACCGCCGGCGGCGCGCCGCTGACCGCGGGCGACAATATCCCCACCGCCGAGCGGGTAACCGATTCACAGAACGGCTATTACCAGGCGCTCGTGGAAGCGCGCATCCCGTTCGAGATGGCCGACGACCGCCAGCTGGACGCGAAATACATCAGCCGCTACCGCGTGCTGGTGCTGCCCGACATCGCGGCGCTGTCCGACCGGCAGTGCGGCCAGATCCGCGACTTCGTCAAGGCGGGCGGGCGCATCGTGGCGACGGGCGAAACCTCGCTCTATGACGAAACCGGCAAGAAGCGGAACAATTTCGGCCTGAGCGACCTGTTCGGTTGCGACTATGTCAGGACCGAGAGCGGGGTCAGGAATTCCTATCTCACCCCCCGCCATCCGCACGCGCTGACCCGGGGGCTGGAAAACGCGCCGCGCATCATCGCCGCCACCCAGCAGCTGACGGTGAAACCGCACGGCGATGCGAAACAGCCGCTGACGCTGGTGCCGTCCTATCCGGACCTGCCCATGGAACGCGTCTATCCCGACGTTCTGGAGACCGACATTCCCATGGTCTTCTGCAACCAGGTGGGCAAGGGCCGCGTGGTCTATTTCCCGATGGACCTGGACCGCACCTTCTGGGAAGTGCTGGCCGAGGATCACCTGGTGCTGCTGAAGAACGCGGTGCTGTGGGCAGCGGACGAGCCCCAGCCCATGGCTGTGACCGGGCCGGGCCTGCTGGACATATCCTATTGGCGGCAGAAGGATTCGCTGGCCGCCCACCTGGTCAACATGACCAATCCGATGATGATGAAGGGGCCCTATCGCGAGGTGATGCCGCTGGATGGCCCCTTCACCGTGAACCTGACCGTGCCCCATGGCGTCGACACAAAAAAAGTCACGCTGCTGGAAAGCGGGAAAACAGCGCGCTGGCGGCGCAAGGGCCAGACCCTGACCGTCGAGGTGCCATCCGTCCGCCTGCACGAAGTGGTGGCGGTGGACTTGAGTTAACCCCCTCCGGTTTCAGCTTTCGCTTGGCTCGCTTCGCTCACCACGCATGCTCAAACCACCTCTCCTTGACATGCTTCGCATGAAGGGGGCCTGCGTTGGGTCTACTTTTTGGTCCAGTTGCCGCCCAGCGGCTTGAAGTACTGGCCCGGCGGCGTCTTGGCGATCAGCTGCGCGCCGGTGGCTTGACCCGCAGCCTCCGCCGTCACGCCCGTCTTGCCGGCGGTCTGGGCATAGACCTGGCGGCGGCCGGCGTTGATGGCATTGACCGCGGCGCTGAGCGCGCCATCGCCCGAGCCCTGGACAAATCCCAGATAGCCGTCGGCCTGTTCGCCCACCGTGCCTGCGGCCTTGGCGGCATCGACAGCGGCCTTGTCGGCAGCGAGATCGGCGAAAGCGGGTGTGACCGGCATCAGGACCATCGTGGCGGTGGCCAGCATCAGCACGGCGAGGATGGCTTTGGCGTATTTGGCGAGGCTCATGTCAGTCGATCCTTCACGAGATCAGAACAGGTCGGGATTCTGCTGGATGGCGCTCTGGACTTCCTTGTCCAGCCGCACCCGCACATCGGCGTCCAGCTTGGCATAGATGTTGATCGGCGCCACCTCAACGCGAATGGTGGGCGTGCAGGCAGCCAGCGCCGCCATGGTGGCGGCGGTCAGAACCAGTCTTTGCACAGTCCCCCTGTGAAACAGACGCATCATGGCGTTCTCCGTGCCGGACCAAGGGCTTTTGACCACGCCTCTGCATAGGATTTCAAGAGTTCGTCAAAATTAAGGGACGTATCCAGGGTCAGGTCGATGGGGGTGCCCGACGGCAACGGGATGGATTGCTGGAGGGCCGAACCGCTCAGGATGTCGCCCAGCGGCACCTCGGCAATCTGGGGCTTGGGCGGGTCGCTGTGGCCCTTGATGTGGAAAACCACCTGCAGCCGTCCGCCCGGCACGGAATTGAGCTGCGCGCTCATCTGGTCGAAGGCCAGGTTCTCCAACGCCTGATAGGCGAAGTCCTGGACCGCGTTGGCGCTGGCGCCGCCGCCCTGTGTCCACAGACTGCGATCGATGGACAGGCGGCCCGGTCCGTCAGAAGCGATATGACCGTTCGCGATCCGCACGCCCTCCGGGCCGGTGGTAAAGGGGATATGACCGCTGACCTTGCCCTCCAGCCTGACCTTGCTGCCCAGATTGGTGGCGGCGATCACCGACGACAACGTGATGGCATCCAGATCGGCCGCGCCCTGTATGCGGGTGGGATCGGCGGTCCTGACAGTGAAGCTTCCCAGCGATGCATGGCCGTCGGCAAACCCGGCTTTCAGCGAATTGACCGTGATGGCGCTGCTGTCGAAGCCGAACTTCAGGTCAAGGCCGGTAAACGGCAGCGTCCAGTCGATGCGCGATATGGTGAGATCCTGGCCCGGCCCCGTGCGCGGCGGCAGGAGGGAAGTGAAGGATAGCCTTGTCTTGACGGCGTGGGCGGTTCCCAGGGGCGTCAGGAAATCGAGCCCATCGATGGCCAGGGTGCCGTGACTGTCGAGGCCCGCGGCATTCCAGGCCACATCGCCGTCAAACTGCGCCACGCCTTTGGTCTGGCGGAACGCCGCCAGCAGCGGCGACAGATCCACCGGCTGCAGGTGGGTGGGATCGAAGGTCAGATGCGGCGCGGCGATATGGGCGCTGCCGCGCCCGCTGGCCATTACATGGGTGACGGCAACGTCGCCTAATGCGGCGCCGTCCTTGCCGGATATAGCCAGCGTGCCGCGCCAGGTGCCACCTGCCAGATGCAAGGTGCCGCTGCCGCTCACCGGATTGAAGCGGATCGGGCTGGCGCCATCGCGGATACGCGCCGCCGCGATCGCCACCGAACCTTCCATCGGATTGGGCGACGCGCCGGCGTGGAAATCCAGGCGCGCGGCGCCCTGGTCCAGATGGACGCCCGCCAGCGGCAGATCCGCTGCAACATCGCGCGCGGCGGCAATGAGACGCCAGTTACCGCCACTGCCCTCCAGCAGCGGCTTGCCCGCCGCCGGACAAAGACTGAGGGAAATGCCGGCCGCCATCACCTTTGCAGGACGAAATTGTGCGAGGTGAAGCGGCGCGCACGACTGAAGCTGGAAGCCATAGGCGCCGTCCTGCCACGACAGCATGCCCTGTCCGGCAAGCCGCGCGCCGCGCAGCATCGCATAGTCGAAGGCGGCGGCCACCTTCAGCGGGACGGTGAGGCCGCCGCCGGCCCATGCCAGATTCGGGCTGGCGACTGTGATGCGCGGCAATCCCCCGCCGGCAAGTACGGCATCGAATCGGGCTGTCAGGGCATCGGGCGCGACCTTCAGCGCAACGGTTGCGACATCGAAATGCGCGCCGGCCGCGCCCGAGACTTTCAGCGGTGCGGTGAGAACCGCTTCGGTGCGCCCCCGATCATGCGTGACATGAGCCTGAAAGGTTGCGTCCAGATGCTTGAGGTTGCGCGTAATGGCAGCGGTCAGCCGGGGGTCACCGGTGTTCGGCGCCGCCAACGCAAGCCCGGCACCAAGCGACGCGGCGACATCCGCCGCCGCCCGCAGGCCGGTGCCGGTGCGGACCTGGATGCGGGAAAGCGTCAGATCGAGCACCGGATGGTCAAGGCGCGTGGCCGCGTCCAGCGCCTGGGCGCGCGCCTTCAGATGCGCGCGCGGCGCCGTCACGGCGATGGCCCCGCCTTGCGCCTGCCAATGCAGCCCATCGGCCTGGACATCGGCGACAAGCCCGCGCGCGCGCGCGGCAGGATTGTCGACGTCTGCAGCGACGTGCAGGCTGACCCGGCCCGAGGCCGCATCGTAACTGAGCTGCGCGGCATGGAGATTTATCGCGTTGTCCCGGTAGCGGATGTTCGCGGGCTGCGCGGCCAGTGCCGCCGACACGGGCAGGTTCTTCACCAGCTTCACATCGCCATCGATTTCCAGCGCACCGGCGGGCGTGGCCAGATGAAGGCTCAGACCCGTCACGGCTATGGCCAGATTTTCGCTGATATAATCGGATTTGCCGCCCTGCGGCAGCGAATCCAGCCAGTGCTGAAGGCTTCCCAGCGCAATACGCCCATCCTCGCCGATGCGGGCGCGCACCACCGGATCGACAAGCCGCACCTCGACGATGGTGGGCATCCAGTGGACGGGGTCGAAACGGACTTCGATGCGGCGCGCCGATACATCCGGCGCTCCCGGCGGCCCCAGCGCAAATCGCCCGGTGATGCCGGCCAGGCCCAGCGATCCGATTTCCACCCGCGAGGAGATGCCGTGGGCACGAAAATAGGCGCGCGCGATTTGGCCCGCCAGCCAGGCGCGCCCCACCCATGCCAGCAGCAGCAAAAGTGCGATGCCGCACGGTATCAGGCCCAGCCAGCGCCTTGCGCTCAAACCATCCGCTCCATCTCGCCGGCTACGCTAGAGCATTTCAGGATCTGCCTGAATCCTGAAATGCCCCGGCTCATGGTCCGGAGAGGATTTTGCCGGCAAATCAGGCGTGGATATGGCGCGCCCGCACCGGCCGATAGACGCGCAACGCATTGGCGCCCATGACGGCGCTCTCCGCGCCCGACTGCCGCGCCGCGACAGCCTCGCGCGCCAGTTCGAGCCAGCCCTGATAGCCACCCGCAGCAAATTTCAACGCCGACAGCGTGAGTACCGGCCAGTCGCTGCCCCAGAGCAATCGCTCAGGTCCGAACAGGTCGAACAGAATGCCCGCCGCATCCCTTACATCGTCTACGCGTCCGCCGGGCATCAGTTCCGTCAGCAGCCCCGAAAGCTTGCAGACCACATTGGGATGGGCGGCCAGCCTGGCCATATCCGCGCGCCAGGCCGCCATCGCGTCCACATCGCCAAGCCGGGGCTTGGCGCCATGGTCCAGCACAATGGAAAGCTGGGGATGGCGCCCCGCCAGTTCCTCGATCACACCAACCTGGTGGGACTTGATCAGGGCATCGAACACCAGGCCCTCGGCGGCGATGGCGCGCAAGGCCGGCTCCGGCCCGGGGGCGAGAATCCAGTCCGGCTGGGCGATGTCCTGCAGCATGGGCCGCAACCCCAGAACAAGCGGATCCTGCGCGCGGGCCTGTACCTGATCGGCCGCATCCGCCGCGGCCAGATCGATCCAGCCCACCACACCAAGCACCCATGGCGTGCGCCGGGCGATGGAAAGCATGTAATCGGTCTCGGCGGTGGAAGGCGCGGCCTGGACAAGGATCGTGGCGTTCACGCCCGCCGCCTGCAGCAGGGGACGCAGGTCGTCGGCGCCATAGACACGGTGTATCGGCAGGTCCGGCGTAAGCCAGCCATAGTCGCCGCGCGCCGGGTCCCAGAAATGCTGGTGGGAATCGACGATCATGGCCCTGCCTGGGGCACAGGCGCTCCCGGGTGCATCAGCCCCTTATCCTTAAGGTCGCGCCACAGGACGGCGGGTATGGGATGGCGATAAAGCGCCAGCGCCTGTTCCACATGCTCCGCCGAATCCAGGCCGGGAATCACGCTGGCGACCAGCGGATGGGCAAGGGGAAATTGCAGCGCCGCGGCGGCAAGCGGCACGCGGTGGGTGTCGCACACCGCTTCGATGGCGGCGACACGGGCGATCACATCGGGCGGGGCGGCCTGGTAATTGAACGTGACAGGGGCGGACGATTTCGTGCCGGCGGCCAGGATGCCGGAATTGAACGGCCCGCCCACCACCACGGCGGTGCCTGCTTCCTCGCAGGCGGGAAACAGTTCGTCCAGCGGCGCCTGTTCCAGCAGTGTGTAGCGGCCCGCCAGCAGGACCGCATCCAGGCGGGCATGATCCATCACTTCGCGGCAGGCGGCGACTTCGTTCACGCCGACGCCGAAGCCGGCGATGGCGCCCTGGTCGCGCAGCTCTTCCAGCGCCCTGAGGCCGCCGCCGCGCGTCAACTGCGCCATGTGGAGATGGTTTTCTGCGCCATGGGTCATCCGCCCGATGTCATGGATATAAAGCATGTCGATGCGCGCCAGGCCCAACCGCTGCAGGCTTTCGCGATACGAACGCATGACGGCATCATAGGAGTAGTCGAACACCGGCTCGAACGGCATCGCCGTGGCATAGCCATGGCGAACCTCCTTGTCGCTGACCGGGTGGGCCACCGGCTCCAGCAGGCGGCCCACCTTGGTCGAAACCACAAAATCGCGCCCGCGCAGCGCGTCGCCGAGCCTGCGTTCCGAAAGGCCGAAGCCATAGAAGGGCGCGGTGTCGAAATAGCCCAAGCCTGCATCCAGGGCCGCCGCGAGGGTGGCGCGCGCGGCGTCATCCGCCAGGGGGCGGAACAGGTTGCCCAGCGGCGCCGAACCGAAACCCAGTTCGGTGACGAAAAGCCCGGTGTGGCCCAAGGTCCGGCATTTCAGCGTCATGGTCCGGCCCCGTTTGGTTGCCGGCCCAGCCGCGGCGCAATCACGGCGAAGCTCAGCACCACAAGATAGCAGATTGCGGGAAAGAACAGGCTCCAATGCAGGGCCCCGGTATGATCGGCGATGACCGACATCAGCGGGGGCACGACCGCGGCACCCGAAATCGCCATCACGATGAAGCTGGAAGCAAATTCGGTCTGGTGACCTAATCCCTCAAGTCCCAGCGCGAAGATGGTGGGAAACATGATCGACATGAAGAAGCTGGTGGCGGTCAGGGCATAGATGGACGGAAAACCGCCCAGGGTGGCCGCCAGCGAGCACAACACGATGTTGCACACGCAATAAAGCGCAAGCTGACGCGCCGGAATCATGAAGCGCTGCAGCCAGGCGCCGGAAAACCGGCCGACGCAGAAGGCGACCATGGTGGCGAAGAGATAGACCGTGGCGCCGGTGCGTTCGGGCACATTGGCGGCTTCCTGCGAGAAATCGACCAGCAGGCTCCAGGTGCCGACCTGGGCGCCGACATAGAAGAACTGCGCCACGACCGCATAAAGCACGCGCGGACGCTTCAGCACGGAAAAAGGCGAACCGCCGCCCTGCGGCGTCACCTCGCCGCGCAGAGGCGGGTAGGCGGTCAGCGCGATGGCTGTGGCAATCACCACCATCAGGATGCCAAGCACCAGATAGGGTGGCCCCACGGTCGCCGCCTCGCCGGCGCGCCAATGATCGACGGCCTGCGGCGACATGGCGGCGAGCTGGGCCGGCGAATATTCAACGCCGGAAAAGATCACATAGCCGCCCACCAGCGGTCCCAGCACCGTGGCGACGCCGTTGAAGGCCTGGGCGAAATTCAGGCGCGGCGAAGCGGTCTCGGCCGAGCCCATGATGGCGATGTAGGGATTGGCCGAGGTCTCAAGAAAGGCGGCGCCGAAGGCGATGATGTAGAGCGCCGCCAGGAAGATGCCATAGACGCGCATGTGCGCCGCCGGCACGAACAGGAAGGCGCCGGCGGCATACATCGCCAGTCCAATGACCATCGTCTTCTTGTAGCCGACGCGGCGGATGATCATGGCCGCCGGCAAGGGCGCGCAGAAATAGCCGATATAGAAGGCGAACTGGGTGAAGCTGGCCTGGGTGCGGGTCAGGTCGAGCGCCTTCTGGAAATGATGCAGCAGAAGGTCGTTGAACTGGGAGGCAAGGCCCCAGGCGAAGAAGAGGGTGGCGGTGAGCGCAAAGGCGACGAGATAGCGTCGCTCGACGACTGGCGGCTTCATGATCCCCCGGCTCTTCTTATCAGCAGGCCCCGGGGCAGCTTAAGCGTAAAAGGGGCGCCGCCGCTACATGGTTGCGCCGATCTGCCAGGGCACGAATTCGGCGTCGCCATAGCCCAACAGCTCGGACTTGGAGCGCTTCCCGGAAGCCACGCTGAGGATGGCGTCGAAGATTTCACGCCCCTTCTGCTGGATGGAGACACCATCCAGCACGTCGCCGCAATTGATGTCCATGTCGCCGGTCATGCGTTCATAGACCGCGCTGTTGGTGGCCAGCTTGATCGAGGGCGTGGGCTTGCAGCCATAGGCGGAGCCGCGCCCGGTGGTGAAGCACAGGATGTTGGCGCCCCCCGCCACCTGGCCGGTGGCCGAGACGGGGTCATAGCCGGGCGTGTCCATGAAGACGAAGCCCTTCGTGGTGACGGGTTCGGCATATTCATAGACCGCTTTGAGCCGCGTGGTGCCGCCCTTGGCCGCCGCGCCCAGCGACTTCTCCAGGATGGTGGTCAGCCCGCCGGCCTTGTTCCCCGGCGAGGGATTATTGTTCATGCTGCCCGCATTGCGGCGGGTGTAATCCTCCCACCAGCGGATGCGCTCGATCAGCTTTTTACCGACCTGGGGGCTGGCACGGCGCGTCAACAGATGCTCGGCGCCGTAGATCTCTGGCGTCTCCGACAGGATGGCGGTGCCGCCATGGGCGACCAGCAGGTCGACCGCCGCGCCCAGCGACGGATTGGCGGTGATGCCGGAATAGCCGTCGCTGCCGCCGCATTGCAGCGCCAGCATCAATTCGGAGGCCGGCACGGTCTGGCGGCGCACATTGGCGGCGGCGGGCAGAAGATCCTTCACCGCCGCCACACCGTCTTCGATCGCCTTTTGCGTGCCGCCGCTGTCCTGGATTGTCAGCGAGCGGAAGGTATCGCTTTCGGCAATGTTGTAAGCCTGCTTCCAGCGCGCGATCTGGAAGGTCTCGCAGCCCAGGCCCACCATCAGCACCGCGCCCATGTTGGGATTTGCGGCATAGCCCCATTGCGTGCGCTTCAGGACCTCATAGCCTTCGCCCTTGCTGTCCATGCCGCAGCCATGGCCGTGCACCAGCGGGATCACGCCGTCGATTTCAGGATATTCATCCAGCAGGCCGCGCTTTTCCACCTCGCGCGCGATCAGCCGCGCCACGGTGGCCGAACAGTTCACCGATGTCAGGATGCCAAGATAGTTGCGGGTGCCGACGCGGCCGCTGGCGCGGCGGTAGCCCTGAAAGGTGGCGGGCACGGGCACGGGCGCCGGATCGCGGGCGTCCACCTCGAATTCGTAATCGCGGTCCACGCTGTGGAATGCGAGATTGTGTTCATGCACCCAGTCACCGGGGGCGATGTCCTCCAGCGCGAAACCGATGATCTGGCCAAACTTCAGCGCCGGGGCATCCTTGGGAATCGGCCGTACCGCCGCCTTGTGACCGGGGGGGATGCGCCTTTTGATGCGCACATCGTCGGTGATGTCGCCGGGCGACAGTCCGTCCACCGCCACGACGACATTGTCGCTGGGATGAAGGCGCAGGTGTGCCATAACCATTCTCCGGGATAGGTGCGCCTGTATAATCCAAAGCCTGAACGGGGAGAACGGAAATGAGCCGGCGGCTGTGTTTTGTCCTGGACCTGGTCGATGACCCGGCGCTGATCGCCGAATATGAGAAGCATCATGC
>DASTRG010000141.1:0-2109 GCA_035761325.1 Rhizomicrobium sp.
CTTGGTGGAGACCTTGGCCCCGCCCACCACCGCCATCAGCGGCCGTTCGGGATTGCCCAGCGCCTTTTCAAGATGGGTCAGCTCGGCCTGCATGGAACGGCCGGCGGCATTGGGCAGAAGCCGCGCCACCCCTTCCGTCGACGCATGGGCCCGGTGCGCGGCGCTGAATGCGTCGTTCACATAGATGTCGCCAAGCGCCGCCAGCGCGGTTGCCATCGCGGGATCGTTCTTTTCCTCGCCCGCATGGAAACGGGTGTTCTCCAGCAGCAGTATTTCGCCGTTCCGGAGCGCCGCCACGGCTTTTTGGGCGGCCTCGCCGATGCAGTCCGGCGCGAAGGAAACCGGACGGTCCAGCACATTCTCCAGCGGCTGCACCAGATTCTTCAGCGACATGGACGGCACGACCTTGCCTTTGGGCCGGTCGAAATGGGACAGCACGATCACCTTCGCGCCCTTGTCCGCCAGCTCGCGGATGGTGGGGGCCTGGCGCTCGATGCGCGTGGTGTCGGTCACCACGCCGTCCTTCACCGGCACGTTCAGGTCTGCGCGCACCAGCACGCGCTTGCCCTTCACGTCCAGGTCGTCGAGGGTTCGGAATCTGTTCATGGCCATTGACCTGGTTGAAGGCCCGCGATCAGATCAGCTTGCCCATCGCCACGGCGGTGTCCGCCATGCGGTTGGAGAAGCCCCACTCGTTGTCGTACCACGCCATCACGCTGACGAAGTCGCCCTCGATCACCTTGGTCTGGTCCAGCGCGAAGCTGGCCGAGGCGGGCTGGTGGTTGAAGTCGTGGCTGACCAGCTTGTCCGACACGATCTCGATGATGCCTTTCAGCGGGCCGGCGGCGGCGGCCTTCATCGCGCCATTGATCTCTTCGACCGTGGTGGCGCGGCCGGCGTGGAATTTCAGGTCGATCAGCGAGACGTTCGGGGTCGGCACGCGCACCGAAATGCCGTCCAGCTTGCCCTTCAGTTCCGGCAGCACCAGGCCCACCGCCCTGGCCGCGCCGGTAGAGGTGGGGATCATGTTCAGGGCGGCGGCCCGGGCGCGATAAAGGTCCTTGTGCATCTGGTCCAGGGTCGGCTGGTCGTTGGTGTAGCTGTGCACCGTGGTCATCACGCCCTTTTTGATGCCCACCGCCTCGTGCAGCACCTTGGCGACTGGGGCCAGGCAGTTGGTGGTGCAGCTTGCGTTGGAGACCACCAGCATGTCCCCCGTCAGCTTGTGCTGGTTGACGCCGTGGACAACGGTCAGGTCGGCGCCTTCGCCTGGGGCGCTGATCAGCACGCGCTTGGCGCCGGCGTTCAGGTGCAGGGCGGCCTTGTCGCGCTGGGTGAAGATGCCGGTGCATTCCAGGGCGATGTCGACGCCCAGTTCCTTGTGCGGCAGCTCCGCCGGGTTCTTGATCGCCGTCACCTTTATCTTGTGGCCGGCCGCGATCATGTACTCGCCATCCACCGTCACCTGGGCGGGGAAGCGCCCGTGGACGCTGTCGTAGCGCAAGAGGTGCGCGTTGGTTTCGACCGGGCCCAGGTCGTTGACCGCCACCACTTCGATGTCGCGCCGTCCCGATTCAACGATCGCCCGCAGCACAAGCCGGCCGATGCGGCCGAAGCCGTTGATTGCAACGCGAAGCGCCATTTTCCGTCTCCTTGTCGTGGCCGGCACCGCGCCGGCCACCCGTCGTTGAAGTGTTACCTGCCCAGCAGCTTCTTCGCCGCCGCCACCGCCGCATCGGCGCTGATGCCGAATTTGGCATAGACATCCTTGTACGGTCCCGAAGCGCCGAAGCTGTGCATTCCGATGAAGGCGCCCGCCGTGTCGCCGAGCAGCTCCGAACCGATATAGCGGTCCCAGCCTTCGCGCACCGCCGCCTCGATGGCAACCTTCGCGGTGCCGGGCCCCAGAACCGCCTTGCGATAGTCCAGCGGCTGCTTCTCGAACAGCGCCCAGCACGGCATGGAGACGACGCGCGCCGCGATGCCCTCGGCCGCCAGCCTGGTCCTGGCTTCCATGGCGAGCGAGACTTCGGTGCCGCTGGCCAGCAACGTCACCTTCGCGGCCTTGTCCTCGGCCAGCACATAGGCGCCCCTGGCGCAGAAATTTTC
>DASTRG010000142.1:0-15066 GCA_035761325.1 Rhizomicrobium sp.
GAGAAATGGCCGGAGCCTTTTCTTCATTACGAACGCGTTTTTGTTTTCCAGGTAGCCGTGAGCAACTTGTCGTGCCGAGCTTGTCGAAGCATGAAGCAAAAGAAACTGGGTGGCCAGGCCACCCGGATCGCCGTGCGACCGTGTGGTGGCCGGGCCATGACATTTGAGAGGGTCACCGCGGCTTGCCCACATAGCATTTGCCGTCGCCGCTTTCGAAGACGGTGTGGGCATTGGCGGCGAAGAATTCGTCGAACGCCTGGCGCACCCCCGGCCACTTCTCTTTTCCGATCAGGCCCCGGACAAAGCCGGCCTTGAAATAGTCATCGCCGATCAACACGCCGCCGGGCGTCAGCTGGGGCCACCACGCCTTCAGGTCGGCCATCACCGAGGCGTAATCGTGCCCGGCGTCGATGTGCAGAACATCGGGGCGCACCCCGCGCTGCTTCAGGAGCTCATAGGCGTTGATGCTGTCCATCGGCAGGGGCACGACATAATCGGTCAGGCCCTCGTGGCAGATGTTCGCCAGGAACTTGCGGTAGAGGCGGGGTTGGCCGAATTCGAAATCCATGTCGGCGATGAACTTCTCTTTATAATGCTCGGCCGAGCCCAGCCAGGTATCGATGGCGATGATGACGCCGTCCAGCTTCAGCCGTTGCATCGCCCTGGCCATGGTGACGACCGAGGCGCCTTTCCACACGCCCACTTCCACCACCACGCGCGGGCGGACCTGTTCGATGGCGCGGCTCAGATAGGGGTGGCCGGAGTGCCAGCCCTGAAGGTCGCGCGGGATATCCTGAAAGGGGAAGTCCGCAAAAGGATCGCGGCCGAAGAACAGGGTATCGAGAAGATCGCGGCGGACGGACATGGCAGGCCCTGGCAGGGTACGCGACTGTTTAACGGGCCGCCCGGCGGCTGTCACCTGGGCCGCGGCCGCTCCAAATGCTGAAGCATGAGCTTGCCGGTCGCGCTATTTCGGCCAGCGATTGTGAATCCACAGCCATTGGCCGGGATCGGCGCGCACGATCTCTTCGAGGCGCGCCGTGATGGCCGCGGTGAGGGCCAGGGTGTCGGCGGCCTCATCGCCGGTGGGGCTGAATTCTGGGCCCGGATGAATCACGACCTCGAACCGCGCCCCACCCAGCCGGCGGTTTGATACCACCAGGATGCGCGCGCCCAGCTTCAGCGCCAGCGCGGCGGGCGCGGGCGTGGTCATGGCATCACGGCCGAAGAAAGGCACCGGCACCCCTTCGTTCAGCTTCTGGTCGGCCAGCATGTAGAGCGCCTTGCCGGCGCGCAGATGGGCGATCATGCGGCGCATGGCGTTGTGCTTGGCGATCTGGTTCTTCGGGCCCAGAAGTCCGCGCTGCACTTCCAGGTAATGCGCGACATGGGGGTTGTTGGGCGGGCGCACCACGGTGGCGCCGTCAAAGCCCAGAAGGTTTCCCGCAATGGGCATCATCTCCCAGTTGGCCAGGTGGCCGGAGAGGAACATCGCGCCCTTGCCTTCCGCCAGCAGCGCCTGCGAGCGGGCGCGGTCGACCACGCGAATGCGCGGACCGGGGCCGGTGGTGGAGAAGGCGTCCAGATGGGCATATTCGGCCACCACCCGGCCCAGATTGTCCCACATCGCCATGCGGATCGCGTCGCGCTCGCCTTGCGTCTTTTCGGGAAACGCCGCGTCCAGGTTGGCGCGCGCCACGCGGTCGGGCGGCAGATGGCAAAAGATGTTGCGGCCGATCCAGCCGCCCAGGGCCGAGGCCGTGTCCGGGCCCAGAATCCGGAACAGGCCCATGAAGCCCATGAACAGAGCCGCTTCCGCGCCGTATCGCAAATTCTCCAGCAGCGTCGGGGGTGTGGCTTTCATCCTGGCCCGCGGCTAACCCGGACCCGGCGTGGTGTCAAGCAAGGCGCGGTCAAGCAGGCGGGCGAGCGCGGCACCGTCGGGGAAGGATGCCGCAACCTTGAGCACACGGATGCCCTCGCGGTCGGGCACGGAAAGGCGCACGAAATCCTTTTCCGTGGTGACCAGCGCCGCATCGCCCGCGACGATCCTGAGCTGCTCGATTTCGCCGGGCTGGTAGGGGTGATGAT
This sequence comes from Rhizomicrobium sp., assembly GCA_035761325.1. Taxonomy (GTDB): domain Bacteria; phylum Pseudomonadota; class Alphaproteobacteria; order Micropepsales; family Micropepsaceae; genus Rhizomicrobium. The sequence continues at coordinate 2,092 of DASTRG010000142.1, forward strand.
CGGGAAAGAAACAGCTGCCGATCACGTCGGCGCCGGCTTGTTCCAGCGAGGCGACGAATTTTTCCGGCCGCCCGATGCCGGCAAAGGCGAACACGCGCACCCCTGCGAAGGCCGCGCCGTCGGCGATCATGTCCGCGCGCAGCACCGGGATGGCGATGTCCTGAAGGCCAAGATTGCCTCCGCCGGCCAGGATCACCGCGTCGGCCCGCGCCAGTCCGCGCGCCACCGGCTCGCGCAGGGGGCCAGCGGGAATCATCAGCCCGTTGCCGAAGCCGGTTTGCGCATCCACCACCACCAGCGACAGCGTCTTTTTGAGCGTGAAGTTCTGGTGGCCGTCATCCATCACGATCACGTCGGCGCCTTTTTCCACCGCAAGCCGGGCGCCCGCGGCGCGGTCGCGCGATACCACGGTGGGCGCAGTGCGCGTCAGAAGCAGCGCCTCGTCGCCCATCCGGGCGGCGCTGTGCACGCGAGCAGCAAGCGCCGGGCCCCTTTCGCGGCCGCCATAACCGCGCGTCAGGAAGAACGGCCGTTTGCCGCGCGCCATCAGGGCACGGGCAATGGCGATGGCCACGGGCGTCTTGCCGCTGCCGCCGGCGGTGAGATTGCCGACGCAGATGACCGGCACGCCGGGATCGAAAGGGTGCGCGGTCCTGGCCTTCCACGCCACGCTGGCGCCATAGAGTTCGCCCAGCGGCGCCAGAAGGCGCGCAAGGGGTCCGCGGCTTCGCCAGAAATCAGGCGCGTGCATCGAGCAAAGTCCGTATCGCAGTGACGGTGCGTTCCACCGCGCCCGACAGGGTGGCGGCGCCGCGCGCCGCATCCTCGCCTGCCAGCCTGGCGGCTTGCGGATCGGCGATCAGGCGCGCCGCCTGGCGGGCGATGTCGGCGCTGTTGTAGACGCGCCCAAAGCCCTGGGCGCCCAGGATGGCCTGGAAGGAGTCCACATTGCTTTCGCAATGCGGCCCGGCCAGCACCGCACATTCGAGCTTGGCCGGCTCCAACGGATTGTGCCCGCCCAGCGGTACCAGCGTGGCGCCCAGAAAGCAGAACGGGGCCAACCGGTAGAAAAGGCCCATCTCGTTCAGCGTGTCGGCGATGTAGACGGCGGTTCCGGCGGTCAGCGCCTCGCCGCTGCTGCGGCGCGCCGCCGGGCGGGGGCCGCACAGCATCGCGATGTCGGCGCCGCGCCCGACATGGCGCGGCACGATGATGGTCAGAAGATCGGGGAAACGCGCGCGCAACTGATCGTGCGCGGGCAGCACGGTTTCGTCCTCGCCCGCATGGGTCTGGGCCGCCAGCAGGACGGGGCGTGACCCGATCGCGGCCTTCATCGCCGCAAGCGCCGCTTCGTCCACCGGCAACGGCGGGGCGTCGGCCTTCAGGCTGCCGACCACCTGCACGTTGCGCGCGCCCAGCGAGCGGAAACGGCCGGCAAACGTCTCGTCCTGCGCCAGAACCACGTCGAAGGCACCTAGAAGCGCCGCGCCGCTGGCCCTTGCCCAGCGCCAGCGCCGGGCCGAGCGCTGCGAGATGCGGGCGTTGACCAGCGCCAGGCGCACGCCGCGCGCCGCCGCGCCCAGGATCAGGTTCGGCCACAGATCCGATTCCACGAACAGACCGGCATCGGGCCGCCAGTGATCGAGGAAGCGCGACACCGCGCCGGGCGTGTCCAGCGGCACGAACTGGTGCAGCGCGCCCGGCGGCAGGCGGGCGTCCATCATGGCCGCGCTGGCGACCGTGCCGCTGGTAACAAGGACATTGGTTCTGTTTTCGTGGGCGCAGCGTTCTTCCAGCAGGCGCTCGATCAGCGGCAGGGCCGAAACGCTTTCGCCCACGCTGGCGCCATGCACCCAGATCAGGCAGCCCTCCGGGCGGGCCATGGCGGCATGTCCCAGCCGCTCGCGGGTGCGGGCGCGGTCTTCCTTGCCGCGCGCCGCGCGCTGGCCCAGGAGCAGCGGCGCGAAGGGTGAAACAAGATGCGTGGCCAAACGATATGCCGCCAGGCCCGGGAGACGGGCTTTGCTCATGAAGCCGCCTCGTCCTGGGCATGACTGTAAAGGCTGGCGTAAAGCCTGCCATCGGCCATCAGGCTGGCGTGCGTGCCTGTTTCCGCCACCCGGCCCTGATCGAGCACATAGATGCGGTCGGCGTCGACCACGGTCGAAAGGCGGTGGGCAATGACGATGGTGGTGCGGCCTTTCATCAGGCGGGTCAGGGCTTCCTGGACCTGGCGCTCGGATGTGGTGTCCAGCGCGCTTGTGGCTTCATCAAGCAGCAGTATCGGCGCGGCGCGCAGCATGGCGCGGGCGATGGCGATCCGCTGGCGCTGGCCGCCGGAAAGTTTCAGGCCGCCTTCGCCCACCCTGGTGTCGTAGCCTTCGGGCAGTTCCATGATGAAGTCGTGCGCGGCCGCATCGCGCGCCGCCGCCATGATGTCGCCCGGCGAGGCGCCGGGCCGGCCGAGCGCGATATTGTCGGCAACGCTTTCGTCGAACAGGGTGGCTTCCTGGGTGACGATGGCGATCGCCGCGCGCAGCGATTCGAGCGTCACGCCCGCGATATCCTGGCCGTCGATTTCGATGGTGCCGCCGTCGGCCTCGTAGAAGCGCAGCAGAAGATTGAAAATGGTGCTCTTGCCCGCGCCGGAAGGGCCGACCAGCGCCACCTTCTGTCCGGCGGGAATATCCAGCGTGACGCCTCGAAGCGTCGGGCCCGCGTCGGGGTGATAGGCGAAGCTGACATCGTTGAACCGCACCGCGCCCGCATTGGCCGCTACCTTCAGGGTGCCGGCGCCCGGGCGGTCGATGATCCGGGGCCGCGCATCGATGGCGTCGAAGATGCGCGCGCACGCCGCCACGCCGGCCGACACGGTGGGCCAGAGCTGGCTGAGATTGCGCACCGGCTGCTGCGCCAGGATCAGGGCGGTGAGGAAACCGGCAAAGGCATTGAAGGTCAGGTGCCCATGCAGGTTCTGCCAGCCGGCCACGAACAGCACCACCGCGATCATCGCCCCGGCGAAGATGTCGGTGACGGGGGCGGCGGCCGCGCGCAGGCGCACCGCCTTGAGCAGCGTCTTCAGCCGTGCGTTGAGGCGCGCATCGACGCGGGCGGCGCTGTGGGCTTCCAGGCCATAGGCCTTGATGATGCGCCGTCCGTCCATCGCCTCGGACAGCACGGTGGAAAGATCGCCCGTCTCCTGCATGCCGCGGGTGGCGGCGCGGCGGATCGAGCCGCCCAGCCGCTCCATCGCCCAGGCCACGCAGGGTATGACGATCAGCGCCAGCAGGCCCAACTGCCAGTCGCTGACCAAAACATAGGTCAGATAAACCACCAGCTGCACCGCTTCCAGGAAGATGGAGGCCAGCCCCAGCGTCAGCGCGTCGCGCATCAAGGTGGCGTCGTAGAGGAAATTGGAAATGAACTGGCCGGAATGGACGGCGTTGAGCGCCGCCAGGTCGCGGTTGATCAGCGAGCCGAACATGTCGGACTGGGCGGCCGCCACCGTCTTTTCGCTGAGCGAATCCAGCGTGGCGCGGCCGATATAGAGGCTGACGGCGCGGAGCGCCACGATTCCGACCGCCGCCAGCGCCAGGGGCAGCAGCCAGTCTTCCTTGTGGCGCACGAAGATCTGCTTGACCTCCCAGTCCACCAGTTTGGGGAGCATGCCGCTCATGGCGCTGGTGAACAGCATGCACAGGACGGCCAGGGCCAGCAGGCCCCAGCGTCCGCTGATATAGTCGCGCAGCAGGCGCCGGATCACCGCGCCGGTCCTGATGTCTTGGGGGCCCGTCACGGGCCGGGGTTTGCCCGCGGAGCGCATCGGTTGGCGATGTAGCATGCGCCGGGCGGCGGGCGCGAGGGTGAAAAAGCCCAGCCGGCCCAGCCGGTTAGTGTTCGCGATCAGCCTCCGGCTCGATCAGCCGGTGGATATGGACGACAAAATAGCGCATCTGGGCATTGTCCACCGTCGCCTGGGCCTTGGCTGCCCAGGCCTTTTTCGCTTCGGCGAAATTGGGATACATGCCCACGAAATCCAGCTTGCCGAGGTCCTTGAAGGCCACCTCGTCGGGGGACGTCAGTTCGCCGCCGAAGACGAGATGCAGAAGCTGTTTGGGTTCACGGTCCTTCGTCATGGCGACTCCATGGTTGCGCGGCGATTATGGGAGCGCAATCGTTAAACGGCCCTGACGTCCTTATTGTCGCAGCAAGCCGATGATCTGTGCATGCAGTTCGGCGTTGGCCGCAATCAGGCTGGGCTGGACCGCATGGGCATTGTTGTAGGCCAGCGGCCTGCCCTGGATATCACTGACCATGCCGCCGGCTTCGCTCAGGATGATGTCGGCCGCCGCCAGGTCCCAGTCGCGCTTGGCCGTCAGGCTGACACTGGCATCGGCGCTGCCGTCGGCCACCAGCGCCAGGCGGTAGGCCAGCGAATTGCGGTTTTGAACGTCCATCGGCGGCCAGGGCGGCAGGGTCAGGACATCGCGCCTGCCCAGCATGCGGCAGCCTTGCAGCTGCGCGCGCGTGCCGACATGGATGGGTGTGCCGTTCCGGGTCGCGCCGCCGCCCGTGCGCGCCGCATAGAGTTCGTCGCCGGCGGGGTTGTAAACCGCGCCGCAGCAGGGGCGCCCGGCAGTGACGACGGCGGCGCAGACGGTGAAATGCGGCCTTCCCTTGAGAAAGGCGATGGTGCCGTCGATGGGATCGACCACGAAGACCCGTTGCCGCGTGAGGCGGGCCGGATCGTCGGGACTCTCCTCCGACAGCCAGCCATAATCGGGACGCGCGGCGGTCAGCCTTTCGCAGAGAAAGCGGTTGACGGCGATGTCGGCTTCGGTGACGGGGCTGCCGCCTTCCTTGCGCCAGTGGCGATAATCGGTTCCGAAATATTGCCGCGCGATGGCGCCCGCGGCGCGGACCGTCTCTGTCAGAAGTGCCAGGTCTTCATGACCCTGCAAGTGTCATGCCCTCGATGCGGACGGTGGGCGAATTGGTGCCGTGGCGGAACACCAGGTCGCTGGCGGGAGTCAGATGGGCGAACATCTCCTTCAGATTGCCGGCGATGGTCACTTCCGAGACGGGATGGGTGATCTTGCCCTTCTCGATCCAGAAGCCGGCGGCACCGCGGCTGTAATCGCCGGTCACGCCGTTGACGCCCATGCCCATCAGCTCGGTGACATAGAAGCCCTGGTCGATGTCGGCGATCAGCTGTTCGGGCGTGCATGTCCCCGGCTCGAGATAGAGATTGGTGGTTGACGGCATGGGCGGGCCGCCCGTGCCGCGCGCGGCATGGCCGGTGGTTTCAAGCCCGAGCTGGCGCGCGCTGGCGCAGTCCAGCAGCCAGGTGGTGAGCACGCCGTCTTCCACCAGCGCCATGCGCCTGTTGGCGACGCCTTCGCCGTCGAAAGGTTTGGAACGCAGGCCACGGATGCGGTGGGGATCGTCGATGATGCGGATTCCCGGGGCGAAAACCTTGCGGCCCATGCGGTCCTTGAGGAAGGAGACTCCGCGGGCGATGGCAACCCCGGAAATCGCCCCCGAAAAATGGCCCAGCAGACCGGCGGCCTCGTCGGGATGAAAGACGACCGGCACGCCTTGCGATTTCACCTTGCGCGGGTTGAGCCGCCTGACTGCCTTTTCGCCGGCGGTGCGGCCGACATCGGCGGCGTCGCGCAGGTCGCCGGCATGGCGCGCGCTGGCCTGGTCATAGTCGCGCTCCATGGCGGTGCCTTCGCCCGCCAGCACGGCGACGCCGATGCCGTGGCTGGTGCCCGCATGGCGGCCATAAAATCCGGTGCTGGTGGCCAGCGCGACCGCGCGGCGCGAGAAGGAGGCGCCGCCGCCTTCCGAATTGGTCACGCCCGGTACGGCCAGCGCCGCGCCTTCGACCGCGCGCGCCAGTTCGATCAGCCGTTCGGCGCTGGGTTCGCCCGGGTCTTCCAGGTCGAGATCGGGGATCTCGCGCGCCAGGCGGTCCTTTGGGGCAAGACCGGCGAACTTGTCCTCCGGCGCCAGGCGCGCCATGTCGACGGCGCGGCCGGGCAGGGCGGCCAGCGCCTCGGCCGAAAAGTCGCTGGAGGAGACGAAGGCCACCCGCCGGCCGACAAAGACGCGCAGGCCCAGGTCATAGCTTTCGGCGCGTTCCACATCCTCCAGCTTGCCCAGACGGTAGGAGACGGAGGAGGAAACCCCCTCGATATAAAGTGCGTCGGCGGCGTCGGCCCCGGCCCTTTTGGCGCCGTCGATCAGGGAACCGAGGATATCTTGCGGATTGGGCTTGCTGGACATGCCCTTCCGATGCCGGGAATTGCGGCCTTCGTCAAGGCGGCGCACGTCAGTGTGCGCTGAGGGCGCCCCCGGCCGCCGGCAGGGATGCGGAGGCGGGCAGGGCCTTCAGCGGCGCGCCGGCTTCGGTCATGTAGAGCCGATGCTCGCCGAAAGAGGCGAAAAGGTGCAGGCGGCGCAGCACATCGATGCCGATCACCAGCTTGGGCGCGTAATTGTCGTCCACCTTGTTGAGGCGCGTGTCGGTGCGCACGCTGTTCTCCGGGTCGTACTTGCCGGTCTTGTCGTCATGCACAATGAAGGTGGGGTTGGTGACGGTGACACCGTCGAACACCAGGGTGGAGAATTTGTACCGGAAGGTCTTGTCGCCGGGAATGCCGGTCTCGACCGGGGTTGCGCCCGGCGAGGAGGCGGTGATGCCGAACTGGCCATAGGCAAAGTTCTGGTCGATGGTGGAGCGGCCCGCGGTGCTGATGCGGGCCTGCATCTGCTTGCCGTCCAGTGTGACGGGCACCCATATTTCGGCGGCGCGATAGACATAGCGGACGAAACCCGTGCGCGAATTGTTGGGCGTCGCGGCCTGTTCGGCGAAGGGCACCATGGCGACGGCCTGATGCGGCCAGTAAATCACCTTGCCGGGGCAGTGGTCCTGCAGGAAGAAGTTCAGCTTGCCGCCGGCGAAATCCATCTCCACATCGTATTTGGAGAGCAGGTCGCCGCCGACCAGGCCGCTGATTTCACCGCTGGGATCGACTTGGTCGGGCAGCAGCATGAACTGGCCCTGTTTCACATGGATCGCGCCCAGGGCGAAATCGTCGATGCCGAGATAGGAATGCGATGCCTTGCCCGAGCCGGACAGCATGCGGATCGCAGAGGCCTGGATCGGGTGCAGGCCCAGCTTGTCCGCGCCTTCGCTGGAGAAACCGGTAATGCCCGCGCCGGTCGATATGACCGCCTTGCTGGGCTGGCCGTTGACGGAGATGGGCGCCACCGGCTCACCCTCATCCATTTCCAGCGGCAGCGAGGTTACCATCTGCAGCGGCTTGCAGTCCTGCGCCATCGCCGGCTGCAGCCAGACAGGCGCGAACGCGAGCGCGCCCACCAGAATGAAATGACGCATGAAGACCCCTCCCCAGTTGCGGGGATGCTAGACCTGCCGGCGGCGGGAAGGAAAGCCTATTTCCAGATCGGCTTACCGTTACCGGGCAGGCCCAGCGCCGCCCAGCGTTCGGTGACGCGGCGGATCACGTCGGGGTCCATGGCGATCCTGGTGCCCCATTCGCGGCGGGTCTCGGGCGGGAGCTTGTTCGTCGCGTCCAGCCCGATCTTGGAGCCCAGCCCGCTTTCGGGCGAGGCGAAGTCGAGATAGTCGATCGGCGTGTGCTCGATGATGGTGACGTCGCGGGCCGGGTCCATGCGCGTGGAGATCGCCCACATCACATCCTTCCAGTCGCGCGCGTCGATATCGTCGTCCACCACGATCACCCATTTGGTGTACATGAACTGGCGCAGATACGACCACACCGCCATCATCACCCGCTTGGCATGGCCGGGATAGGCCTTCTTCATCGACACCACGGCGATGCGATAGGAGCAGCCTTCGGGCGGCAGCCAGAAGTCCACGATCTCGGGGAATTGCTGGCGGATAAGCGGCACAAAGACTTCGTTCAGCGCCTCGCCCAGCACACTGGGTTCGTCCGGCGGCCGCGCGGTATAGGTGGAAAGATAGATGGGATCGCGGCGCATGGTGATGGCCGTCACCGTGAAGACGGGGAAGGGCTCCACCGAATTGTAATAGCCGGTATGGTCGCCATAGGGGCCTTCGGGCGCATAGTCGGACAGCGACACCTCGCCCTCGATCACGATCTCGGCCTCGGCGGGCACCTTCAGCGGCTGCGACACGCAGTCCACCAGTTCGACGCGGCTGCCGCGAAGCAAGCCCGCGAACTGGTATTCGGAAAGCGTTTCGGGCACCGGCGTCACCGCGCCCAGGATGATGCCCGGATCGGCGCCGATCACGGCGGCGGCTGGCAGGGGCGCGGCCCTTTCCCTGCCCCAGCGCTGGTGATGCTGGGCGCCGCCGCGATGCTTGAGCCAGCGCATGATGGTCTGATTTTTGTTGAGCACCTGCATGCGGTAGATGCCCAGATTGTAGTTGTCCTCACGCGCGTGGGTGGGGCCCTTCGTCACCACCAGCGGCCAGGTGATCAGTGGCGCCGGCTCGCCCGGCCAGCAGGTCATCACCGGCAGCCTGTCCAGGTCGATGTCGGGCCCGCGCAGCACCACCTCCTGACAGGGCGCGCGGCTGACGGTTTTGGGCTTCATCGCCAGCACGGTCTTGACCAGCGGCAGCAGTTCGGCCGCTTCGCCGAAGCTGCGCGGCGGCTGCGGCTGGCGCAGCTGGGCGAGCAGTTCACCCACCTCGCGCAGGTCCAGCGCGGTGGTGCGTTCCCTGCCGTTCATGGTGACGCCCATCGCCACGCGCCGCACCGTGCCGAACAGGTTGACCAGCACCGGCATGTCGCTGACCTGGCCGTCGGCGCGGATGGGTTTCTCGAACAGCACGGCGGGGCCGCCGTCGGCGATGAGGCGGGCCTGGATCTCGGTCATCTCCAGCACGGTGGAGACGGGCTCCTTCACGCGCACCAGCGCGCCGTCCTTTTCGAGCCGGGTCAGGAAATCACGCAGAGACCTGTAGGGCATGGCTATGGCGGTGTGGCTCTACATCTGCACGCCGTGGATCGGCGGTTCGTCCTCGTCCATCTTTTCGACGATACCGCGTCCGACATGGCTGCGCGAGCGGCTGTAAAGGAAATAAACCAGCAGCCCGATCGCGCCCCAGACCGGCAGGACCAGTATCGCGGTGAGCGGCAGGGAAAAATAGAGGACCAGGCAGCCGATGATGGCCAGCGGCGCGACGATCCACAGGCCGGGTGTGCGAAATGGGCGCCTGCGCTCGGGAGCCTTGCGGCGCAGGACCATGACCGAGACCGCCACCATCAGAAAGGCGAACAGGGTGCCGGAATTGGAATAGTCGGCCAGCCGTCCCACCGGCAGCACGGCGGCGGCTATTGTTGCGCCCACCCCGGTGACAAGCGTGACGACGTGGGGCGTCCTGAAGCGCGGGTGCACCGACGCCAGCTTTTCGGGCAGAAGGCCGTCGCGCGCCATGGTGAAGAAGACACGGGTCTGGCCGAACATCATCATCAGCACGACAGAGGGCAGCGCCAGCACCGCGGCCAGGCCGACAAGCCGGCCCAGCGCAGGCCATCCGATGGCATCCAGTACATGGACGAGCGCCTCCCTGGAGCAGACCAGCGGCTGCAGCGAACCAGACATGGTGATCGCGGCGCAGCGCCCCGCCATTTCGGGCGAGCCGGGCGGCAAGGTGGCGCCGGCCTGCATCAGGGGCTGGGCGCCGATCGCCCCGATCGCCCCGCTCGCCACCAGCAGATAGAACAGGGTGCAGATTCCCAGCGTGCCGATCAGGCCGATGGGCACGTTGCGCTGCGGATCGCGCACTTCCTCGGCGGCGGTGGAAACCGCGTCGAACCCCACATAGGCGAAGAAGATCGAGGCCGCGGCGCCGAACACGCCCGCCGAGCCCGCCGGCATGAAGGGCGTGAAATTGTCGGCCTTGAGGACGGGAATGGTCAGGGCGATGAAAAGGGTCAACGCGGAAATCTTGATCAGCACCAGGACCGCGTTGACGCGGGCGCTCTCGGTCGTGCCGATGATCAGCAGCCAGGTCACCGCGCCGGAAATCAGCACCGCCGGAACATTGATCCAGCCGCCGACATTCAGCGCCGTGAGCAGGTCCGCGCTTGGCGCCGCGCCGAAGAAAAGCTGCACCTTGGCCATCAGCGCGTCGGCATTGCTGATGGATGCCGGGATATGCAGCCCAAGCCCGCGCGCCAGCCCCACGGCGTGATTGGACCAGCCCACCGCGACCGCGCTGGCGCCCACGGCGTATTCCAGGATCAGCGCCCAGCCGACCATCCAGGCCATCAGCTCGCCGACCACCGCATATGTATAAGTGTAGGCGGAGCCGGCCACCGGCACCATCGAGGCGAGTTCGGCGTAGCAGAGCGCCGCCACGCCGCAGACGAACCCCGCGATGACGAAGGACAGCAGCATGCCCGGCCCGGCCTTCTGCGCCGCTTCGGCCGTCAACACGAAAATGCCGGTGCCGATGACCGCGCCGATGCCCAGCAGGGTCAGCTGGAAGGCGCCCAGCGACCGGTGCAGGCCTCTCTTTTGCGCCGTCGCCAAAATGGCATCCAGCGGCTTGACACGGTCGAACAGCATCACGATCTCCCCAACGCAGCGCGGCTACTGTGACAGAGGCATCTTTCCCCGCCTAGCCCCCGGTGATGAGCCGGAATACCCCCGTATCACGAATCTCGCGATCCTCAAGGTCGCGCGTGGTGGCCACCCGATAACGGGCCAGCTGCTCCACGCCGTGCCGCGGGAAATAGCTGCGGCCCGGATCGCCCAGCAGGACATCGGCGGGCTGCGCCTTCAGCCACGCCAGCAGCCGTTCGGCCAGCGGCCTTTCGTAAAACAGATCGCCCACCACAATGACATCCCACGCGGACGGCGCGCCGATCAGGTCTTCGCCGGTCACGGCGATGTCGCAGCCATTGGCGCGGGCGTTCATCCGCGTCGCCGCGCAGGCGAAGGCATCGATGTCGGCGGCCAGCACGCCGGCGGCCCCCGCCTTTGCCGCCGCGATGGCGACCAGCCCGGAGCCCGATCCGATGTCCAGAACGCGCCGATCCTTTACGAGGTCGGGATTGTCCAGGATGTGGCGCGCCAGCGCCTGCCCGCCCGCCCAGGCAAAGGCCCAGTAGGGCGGCGGCACGCCGATCCTGGAAAGTTCTTCCTCGGTCTTGTGCCACAGGGGAACCACTTCGCCCGCCAGGTGCAGCCGAATCTCGGGCACAAGCGGCGGCGCCAGGAGCACGGCATTGGCGCGGATGAAGTCTTCGGGATTCACGCGCCGTGCACCAGCGCGAACATCAGGCCCAGCGCCAGCAGGACGGCGCCGCCGATGCGCGCGCGCCATACCGCGTGGCCGCCCGCGCGCCTGCCGCCCGCCGCCGCCAGCCAGCCATAGCCGGACAGGATGCTGCTTTCGCCGAGGAAGGTGATCACGAACATCAGGATATATTGCGGCATCAGGGGGCGGGCGGTGTCGATGAACTGCGGCAACAGCGCGCCGAAGAACAGCAGCGCCTTGGGATTGCCGAGCTGGGTCAGCAGCGCCTGGACATAGGGCGCGCGGGTCAGCCGGGGGCCCGTAGCGTCGGCGTGCGGTTGAAAGCTGGCCCAGAGTTCGCCGGCGCCCAGCCAGATCAGGTAGCCCGCGCCCAGAAGGCGGATGGCGGTGAAGGCCAGCGGAAAGGCGGTGACCAGCGCCCCCAGCCCGGCGACGGATGCGACATACCAGATGGTGTTGCCGGTCTGGGTGCCGCAGATCGCCGCCAGCGCGTCGCGGAAGCCGCCGCGAAAGCCATAGGCCGAGATCATCATCACCGTGGGGCCGGGGGTCAGCGAAAAGACCAGCTCGGCCGTGACGAACAGCGCCAGCCGATCCCAGGACATGATGGTGAACTGCATGGGGGCAGGGTGGGGCTTCACCCGGTCCTTGGCAAGGCGCCAGGCTTGGCAGGCCCTGCGGGCAGGGCGCACACTCGCCGGGAGGGAGACGGCAGATGAACCGGCGCTTCGGCAGTTTCGCGGAATTCTATCCGTTCTATCTTTGCGAGCATGCCGCGCGCGGCACCCGGCGGCTGCATTTCGTGGGCACCGGCCTGGCGCTGGCCTGTCTTGCGGCGTTGGTGTTCACGGGCGATCCGGTGTGGCTCGCGGCGGCGCTGCTGTGCGGCTATGGCTTTGCCTGGATCGCGCATTTCGTGGTCGAGAAGAACCGGCCCGCCACCTTCCGCCATCCGCTCTACAGCCTGATGGGCGATGGCGTGATGTTCTGGCAGATACTGACGGGGAAGATAAGGTTCTGAGCGTGTGTCTTCGGCCCTCCGGCCGCTCGCGCAAGCTCGCGGCGTTGTCCATACGCTGTCGCTACGGACCTCTCGCAGGTCCTGCTCACGCGCTTCGCGCGCCGCTCCTCACCCAAACCATGACGCACAGGCCAGCGCCAGGGCGATCAGCGCGCCGGTCTCGCGATTGGCGCGGAACAGGGCCAGGCAGTTGGCGGGATCGTCCACGTCCAGCCGGCGCACCTGCCACAGCATGTGCGCGCCGGCCAGCAGCATCAGGGGCGCGAACGGCCAGCCGACATGCTCGGTGAAGCCGGCGGCCAGGATCAATGTGAAGGACACCGCATAGAAGCGCAGGATCCAGGCGCGCGAGTTGGCGCCGAAAAGCCGCGCGGTGGATTTGACGCCTATCAGTTCGTCGTCTTCCTTGTCCTGGTGGGCATAGATGGTGTCGTAGCCCAGGGTCCAGAAAAACAGTCCGGCATAAAGCATCGCGTCTCCCAGATCGATGCGGCCGGTCTGTGCGGCGAAGCCCAGGATCGCCCCCCAGTTGAAGGTCAGGCCCAGCCAGGCCTGGGGCCACCAGGTGATGCGCTTCATGAAGGGATAGGCCGCGACCAGCAGCAGCGAGGCCGCGCCCAGCGCCACCGCGAACCAGTTGAACTGCAAGAGGATGGCAAGTCCG